>PWMW01000115.1 GCA_003559095.1 Clostridiales bacterium
CCCCACTCTTCCGCTACAAGACCCACCTCCTGAAGTTCCTTTTTAACTCTTGACGGGTCGGCTGACGCAAGATCGCACTTGTTTATAGCCACTACTATCGGAACTTCCGCGGCACGCGCATGGTCAATAGCTTCAAGCTTCACCAGGCTTTCGACCCGCTCGGCCACATCATAGGCACTGCGGACTTCGCCGGCTAGCAGATCCAGGCGCCGGTCGTCACCCGCACCAAGATAGTCCCAAAGCTCACCCATGCTTTCCATGTCATCGCCGTCAGGGTCGGCCTGTTCCGCCGCCTCCAGGCAGCGCCGCACGCCGTCGGGATCTTCAAGCTTCTTCCAGACATTAGCGCATCTCAGCCAGTCAAATGCGTCGTTGCAATGCTGCTCCGCCTTGTGCAGCAATTCCCGCGCCAGCTCCGGTTCCTGCAGTTCAATAAGGGCTTCGGCACGATCCGCAGTGCAGTACCCCGAACCGTCAGCCACGAACAGCACCTTGATCTGTCTTTCTCGCCCAGCGCCAAGGCGGGCCCACAGATTGGCTGCATTCACACTTTGCTCTCCATCCATGTCTCCTTCTTCGGCTGCCTCCAGACAGCGGGTGGCAGCCATCGTGTTCTCGCGATCCACCCAGTACTCGGCACAGATCAACCAGTCCAGAGCGTCCTCGCAAGTTTCCTCCGCCCTGGCGATCATATCCATGGCTTCACCAGTCGCACCCAGCTTTTCCAGTTTCTCGGCCGCCTGCACCAATGCATAGCCCGAGCCTTCGCAATCGAGCAGCATCGCGATGCGTGGATCACCCGAATCGGCGCGGTCAAGATCACTGTCTGACACGGGATTGTCGGTAGCCTCGTCCAGCGCATCAGAAAGGGCATCCAGCAAGGCCTCGCGGACACCCAACTGCTGCCGAACCTTTCGTCGCATGCCTTCGACTGAACCCAACAGATCTTCCAAAGCCGCATGAACATCCAAGCTGTCCGCGTCCTTATTACCATCATCGTCATCGAAGTCAGAGACCGGGTCCGGCGGGTCTACAGGATTTTCCTCAGCCGACCGCGGCGCGACCAATTCATCGCTCGGTGCGCGGTCCATATCAGACTCCAGTAGCATCGTCGCCCCACCCGGCAAGACCCGAAAACGAGAGCCGCATGCAGCGCATCGGATCTTGGCCACACCCTGGTCAACCAGTTGATCAGGCAAGGCCACTTCTGAATCACACTCAGGACAAAAAACTGACATTGATCAACTCACCAAAAAACAAATCAGAAGAAAAAATGGAAATACGATCAAGCTCGCTGCGGTGTTGAGGGGAATATAGGCAGCAGCGAGAGCAACGGTTACCAACAGTACGCCAAAACCATAAATGCCTTCTGTCAGAAAAAAACTGATCAGGGCGAAAACTACCAGAAACACAAGACCACCAAAGACTGACATCGCTCTGATGGCGAATTCATCATCCGAGCTGTCTCCCTTGATAATATTTCCAGAGATCATCGCAACTACAACCAGAAACAAGGCACTTATCCAAAGACTGTCTGCCAGAGTGAAGCCACCCGCAACGGCTCCGGCTATCCCGATAAAAACAGCCATGGATACTATCACTGCTATTCCAAGCAGCCTCGAAGTCATTCTCAAAGATTGGTTCTCAGTAATCCGGTCCTGAAGTTTTTCTTCGTCATCAATAGATCCAGATACTCTGAACGAACTCGTGGTTTGAAACGAAGCTGCATCAACCCTCTGTTTGATGGAAGCCCATATGCCAGCCACAAGACCAGCCAGGGAAAACAAACCGATAGATATTGAAAACAACAAAGAGCTCGGCTCGTCGCGGAAAAAACCAAAAAGAAAATGGAAGAACAAGGCACTGACAATTACCGCACCAAAACCCCAAGTACCAGCTTCAATCAACTCTTTCTTTCTTGTATCGAAGAGCCTTTCCTCATGCTGTTCGTCTATCAGACTCATGATCTCCAATTCCAAGTCCAGCATCTCACTATCAGCTGGCCAGACGCGTTTTATGTCCATGAAACTCTGCTTTGCCCGAACCAGATCCCCATCAGCGACAGCCTGCTTTGTGGCAGAGATAGCCGCTTCGAAATGGTCGGTCATTTCGATAAAACCCTCGTACTCCTTCTTAATAGCATTCCCCCCCCGCCAAAGCGCCAGGGCCTCTTCCAGACAAGCGCGAGCCTCATCAAATCGCGACCGCAAATCTATTTCGCTAAACTCACTTAGCCCGTCTATAACCCGCTTGGCCTGTATCAATTTTGCGTTTGCAGCTCTTATTGACTGGTCTGCATTCATGATCAGGTCTTTGGGTGCTTCGGCACCGGCACAAGCATCCAGCGCCTGGCCTGCATAATCCTTGACTTTGGCAAAATCCCCTGCATCAGCTCGACCTTTCGCTTCTCTAAGCGCGCCGGTATAGGCAGATTCTGTTTTTTCAAGCCTGGACTGGACGGCATCTGCCCTTTCGGACGGGTCCATCAAACTTCGCATGGCCTCAAGATATTCCCGAGCCTCGTCGAACATGGCCGAAGACAAAGCTTCTTCTGCGCCAGACTCCAGCTCATCGAACTCCTGTAACTGCTCCTCCGCGGTTGCCTTGATCACTCTGGCAGCCTCGCTTTTTGGCGCTTCGGCCAGAGCTTTGTCCGCGGCCCTGACCGCCAGATCGGGACGGGTTGATTCGAGATACTGGGAAGCCTCATTCATGGCCTTGACATAGGCTTTCTGCCCTCTGCGCAGCGGCTCGTTTGCCTGGCGAATATCATTGCGGTTGGGATCGATCTCGAGGCAGCGCGCCACACCTTTGAGGGCCTGATCAAATTCGCCCCTTTCGGCCAAATCAAACACCTCGCCGAACGTTTGCTCGCATTCATCCTTTCCACTGCGCAATGCATCGAGACGGCTTTTCGCCTCGTTATTCCGCGGAACAAGAGCAAGTACGTCGGACCAGGCCTCCAAGGCCGCTTCAACGGATTGATCCAATTCCACCTTTCGCGCCCGATTCAGCGCCGGCTCGACCTTTTTGTTGAGGGTCTCAAGTTCTTTTTGAAGCTCAAGCACCCGATCTTCCATGGCCACGGGTGGGTCGTTCAGTATGGCCTTCACGCGCTCCAGCGCGCGGTCAGGTTCGGCATCACGCAGCTCGTTGGCTTGGCGCCAGTGGTCTTGGTGGCGGCGCTCGCGCGACTGGCGTTCGGCTTTTGCTTTCTCCTTGCGAATCACCTCACCGCGCGCCGGGGCCGCATCCAGCATTTGTTCCAGATCCTCGGGAGACTGCAGGCGTTGGCGCGGCTTTTTTTCCAGGCAGCGCTCGATGATTTCCCAGTATTCCTCGGAAATATCCTCCGGACGCTCCGGCACCATGTCCAAGTGCTTGTCGCGCACCTCGTCGGGACGGCCCTGGAACGGCGGTGCGCCATCGATCAGTTCGTGCAGGATGACACCAAGCGCATAGATGTCGGCCGGCTTGCCGATATCCTTGAAACGCGCCGAGCGAATCTGCTCGGGCGCCATGTAAGTCGGTGTGCCCAGCCCGAAGCGTCGTCTACCGGCATCGCTGGCGTCCAGGCTGGCAAGATTGCGCGCCAGCCCAAAATCGCCCAGCTTTATCCTCTCGGTCCAGTCGGATCGATTGGTGCCCTGCCTGACCAGCAACAGGTTTTCCGGCTTGAGATCCAGATGTGCCAGGTCGGCCTGGTGCAAGGCCAGCACCCCGCGGCATGCCTGTCGAAAGAAGTCCAGCGCCTGCTCTCGCCGGCCTACCCGATCACCGGCAGTCGCATTCATCCAGTCGCGCAAGCTGCGCTCGCCCAACTCCTGCGGCAAGGCCACGTAGGTCACACCATCACGAGTCTCAGTCACCGGGCTTTCAAGGTGCAACAGGTGCGAGCCGTCCGTCACGCGCCGACGGACCTTGAATTCCTCGGCCCAAGCCTTGCGAAGGTGATCGGCCCCCTCCCCGACTACGCCGACCACTTTCAGGGCCACATCCATTTCCGAATCGACATCATGGGCCCGATACACCACGGAGGTTGCACCCTTGCCGATTTCCTCTTCGATTCGCCACTTGTCCCGAAACAGCGCATTGATCTCGAGCGTGGGGTAATCCATGAACTCAGCAGCCCCACCCTTGGCCAGGGAGGCGACCAGACTGGGATCGGCAACCGTCAGGTTCGGCCCGTCCGCGTCTGCACCTCGACCTGCCGCCGGCTGATGGTGGCCCGAGGAAACACTCTCAAAGGCGTCGGTGTCACCAGACTGGGTAGCCGGCTGATAGGTCACCTCCGATTGCCCGGCATCCCCCTCCAGCAGCAGGGTGCTGCCGCCCGGCAGCACCTGAAACCGCGCCCCACAGGCTCGGCAGCGCACCTTGGGCACGCCTGCTGCCACCAGATCGTCGGGCATCGGGACAGTTGAATCACATTCCGGGCAGTAAACGCTCATGTCAATACCTCAGATGCTCTTTTCCACTTTGTAGCTAAATTCTTTTCCCAAACCTAAGCAAAAAACCTGACCCGGCCGTTCGCATTTTTGCTACCAGGCCGGGCAGGCGGTCTTGCTATTCGAGTCGGCGATGTTCTGCCTGACTCGGGAACCGGGCTCATGGTCACCCGTGCCACGCTTTTCGTGCCCTTGAGCGACGAAAACTCCGGGCTGGTTCCGGCTGCAATGAACCGGCCGGGCGGCCTGGCCACACGAAAGCCCATGTTGTTGTTGCGGTTGCCGCGATTCCTGTTGTTGCGGTTGGCGGAACGGACGTTCCTGCCGTTGTTGTTCCAGGATCCGCCGCGCAGCACCGCACGGCCCGTGATCGGGCCCGGTCCCCATGGCGCGACTCGCCCGTCAATCATGACGGACAAACCGCACTTCTTTGAAGATTGCCCGGCGCAAGCCGGCGGTATCGCCATGGCGAGCATGACCGATCCAGCTCGCGATGCCGGGCCGGAAGTCGGCGAGTTCGTATCGGCCCTGCCGCCAAGCACGGGCCATGCTTTTCAGACGGCGCGCAAAGCGATGGCCGTTGTCATTGCGCAGTTGACGGCGATGCGGCCAGACCCGATAACCGAGCACGAACAGCAAACCATCTTCGATGCGACCGCCCAGAGTAAAGCGCCGGGCGCGCGGGAACTTGTCGAGTTGGGGCAGCATCCAGCCCAGCAGGGCATGGCAGTCCTCGATGGCCTTGGGCGTGTTGCGCGTCTCCTTCGAACCAGACTTAACCATCACTTGGCCTCCAAAAATTGTCGATGGGGGCTACGCCCCCATACCCCCGCATCGCTGCGCGATGCCACAAAGGGTAAAAGCATAAAGATCAAAGCGTTACGGACCTGGCGACACGGAAGCCAAAGAAGTTGCCGCGATCGCCGCGGGACCTGACGCCGCGGGCGGCAGAGCGCAGCCCGCCGCCGAAGTCGAGCCAGGAGCCGCCGCGAAGCACGGCACGGCCGCAGTCGCCCACCATCCAGGCGCTGCCATCCGTCGGCGCTCCGATATAGCTATCGTTCCAGCAATCCGCCACCCACTCCCACACATTACCGTGCATCTCATGCAGACCGAACGGATTGGGTGGATAGCGGCCTACAGGAGCAGTCTGTTTCAGATACAGGCCCTTCGGGCAGCCCTCGGCCGGCCAATAGCCGTCAAAGTTAGCCTCGTCTGTGGTGATGCAGTCGCCGGTATTGAAGCGCGTCGTGGTACCCGACCGGCAGGCATATTCCCATTCGGACTCGCTGGGCAAGCGGTACTCCTGCCCGGTCTGGCTGCTCAACCAACGCAGATAATGTTGTGCACCTACCCAGCTCACGTAGCTCACCGGGCGTGCACCACGGCCCCAGCTGTCGTCCTCGGGGCGGTAACCGTCGGTCTTGTTCGCATAAACGTCCCACTCGGCAAAGGTCAGCGCAAAGCGGCCGATGGCGAAGGGCCTGGGAATGATGACCTGGTGCTGGGGGCCTTCGCTGTCGTATCGCTCCGGCTCGTGGGCCGGGCTGCCCATCAGGTAGATGCCGCTGGGAATCAGCACCATTTCAGGACCCGGGCTGCCATCGGCCAGTTTGTCCCGAAACACCACCGAAAGCCCCAGCGCTTCGGCCTGTTTTCGCTGCCGCTCCTGCACCCGGCCGGCATCCCAGCCGTGAATATCCACTGGCTCCAGAATCCGGCGCTCTTCGCGCCGCCGTGCTTCCTCGGCCTGCTGGCGGGCCTTTTTCTCAGCCTGTTCCCGGGCCTTGCGTTCGGCGTCTTCACGTGCCCGACGTTCGCGTTCCTCTTGTTTCCGTCGCTCGGCTTCAACCCGCTCCTGCGCCTTCTTCGCAGCTTCTTCCTTCGCCTTCCTTTCGGCCTCAGCTCGCTCCCGCGCTTTGCGTTCGTCCGCGGACTTCTCCAATGCAACCCGGGCTTCTTCGGCATGACGACCGTCGCCCCACTTCTGTAGAAATGTCTCCCAGGCCGCTTCGCTGTTTTCCTTACTGGCCTGTTCGAAGGCCTGTTCTTCTTCCGGGTTCGTTTCGATGGTTTTTCGCAGTTCGGCCACTGTCTGCGGTCGCTGCTTGCGGGTTTTGGCCAGGCAGGCCATGACCAGTTGCGCCAGATGGGCGGGGGTGTCGTCCAGCTCGGGCGGGGGCATGGTCAGGTGCTTGTCTTTCAGTTCCGCGGTGCTGCCACTGAAAGGAGCATCGCCGTCCAGTAGTTCGAACAGAATGCAGCCTAGTGCATAGATGTCCGACCAGGGGCCGATGTCCTTTTCGCGTGCGCTGCGCACTTGTTCTGGCGCCATATAGGCCGGGGTGCCGACGCCCTCACGTCTGGTCAGGCTGCCGGCAGCGCGGGCCAGGCCGAAGTCGCCGACCTTGGCGGTGAAGTGATCCTTGCCCTGCTTGACCAGGATGATGTTTTCGGGCTTGAGATCGAGGTGAGACAGGTTGCTGTTGTGGAGGGCTTCGACGCCGCGGCAGATTTCGGTAAACAGGCGCAGGGCTTGTTCGCGGTGTTGTTTGATGTTGCTTCTGGCTTCTCGAAGCCAATCGCGCAGGGGTATTGCGCCCAGTTCCTGCGGCAGGGCGACGTAGGTAGTGCCGTCGATTTCTTCAACCTGGGGGCTTTCCAGGCCCAGCAGGTGGCTGCCGTCAGGCACCTGACGGCGGGCCTTGTATTCTTCGGCCCAGGCCCGGCGGATGGGGTCGGCCTGGCCGCCGACCACGCCGACCACTTTCAGGGCCATGTCGATATCGGCATCGACGTCATGGGCACGGTAGACCACGGCGGAAGCACCCTGACCGATCTCAGCGTCGATGCGGTATTTCTGGCGAATTACCGTGCCTACGGGCAGTTTGGGATAGTCTTTCAGG
>PWMW01000324.1 GCA_003559095.1 Clostridiales bacterium
GACGCTGGTTTTGCTGTGGAACTGTTTGGCGATTATGGCGGAGCGCCCTTTGACAAACAGTCAAGTTTTTCCCTCATTGCCGTTGGGGATATTGGTTGACCTTTCGATTCCCTAAGTATATAATGAAAATAACCACAATCAGTAATTTGTTCGGTGGGTTTGGAAGAGCTTTGTACCAAGAAGCTGGCATCACCAGCTGTTTGTAACTTATGAGGCGAAAACTGAGAACCGGGATTGGGGGGATGTGCGTGGAAGTCACCAAAAAGGCGGAGTATGCCATCAGTGCTTTAGTCGAGTTGGCACTGCATCCTGATGAATATATCTCATCCAAAGAGATTGCCAAACGGCAGAACATACCGCCGAACTTCCTGCCGCAGATTATCGCGACGCTTGGAAGTCGTGGTTGGGTCGAGGGAGTTCGTGGGCCCGGTGGCGGTGTGAAGCTGTTGACCTCGCCTTCACAGATCACTGTGCGCGAGGTCGTTGAGCTCATTGAAGGTCCTGTGGCCATCACACGCTGTCTGATGCGCGAAGGCGGTTGCTCTCAGTTAGGACGCTGTCCGCTGCACAGCATATGGGCGCAGGCTCAGGAAGCTCTACTTAAGGTCCTGGGCGATACAACAATGCGGGATGTGGTGGATTCGCACAATGCCCTCCAACGACAGACAAATGCAGAGTTAGCATACCGGGCGAGGTGACCCTCGCCTTTTTTTTTATGCTGGCGAAGAATATGCCGAGTTCATTCCCCCGGGGAGGAATACGCTGTTGGGAGTGGAATACTTAGAGAGATCATTTCTTGAGGAGGGCGTAATTTGAAACGTGGACTTTTGTTTTTCGGTATTGCTGTAATGATTCTTGGAGTTTTGGCTGTGCCCCAAGCGGCGTTAGCCGGCAGCGTTGGGTATGTGGACTTTGAATTTCTTTTTAATGCTCACCCTGAGTATGAAAGCAAGAACGGTGAACTGCAGCGTTTGGCGGAACAGATGACGGAGCAGTTCCAAGAGCAGGTGGAAAACCTCGAGACCGAAGAAGAGGTGGAAAATTTGGCTCGCCAATACGAGGCGCAGCTGGATGAATATGCGGAACAACTTCGCGTCAGCATCATCGCCTCAGTCCAGGAGTTCATTGGCCGCCTCGCCGATCGTGAAGGCATATCTGTTGTGCTTCCCGATTCCACAATCATCTACGGTGGTGTTAACTTGACGCCGCTGGTTTTGGAGTTCATGTATGAATCCTACGGGATCTCTGTTCCCAGCAATCTTCAACAATATCTATAAGAATTGCTGTTAAGAGAAGGAGTTCTTAACAGAAAAGGGAATATATCCCTATCTGGGAGTCATACCATTTGATTGAGGAGGAATTATTGTGAAGAAATGGGAATGCACGGTTTGCGGCTACATTTATGATCCTGAGCAGGGCGACTCGACACAAGACATCGCTCCAGGAACATCCTTCGAGGATCTGCCAGACGATTGGGTGTGCCCCGAATGTGGTGTGGGCAAAGATATGTTTGAAGAGTTGGCCTAGTTTTTGCCCGATGGCCGAGTGATGTTCGGCGCTGGCTAGGGAGTGATGGTCATGCTGCAAGCCCGTGTGGACAAGAATCTCTGCGTGGGCTGCCGTTTGTGTATCGAGCTGTGTCCAGCGGTCTTTGTCCGCTCTGAGGATGGTACGGCATACTCACAGCTGACGGATATTCCTGCGGAAGAGCGGCAGTCCTGCCAAGAAGCTGCGGACGCGTGTCCAGTGGACGCCATTAAGGTGGCAGAGGTGCCGGCCACCATTACTTTTGATGTCAAAACCCGTAAGTGAAGGTTCCTAACCGAACCTTCACTTTTATTTTGCACAGATAGCCTTGAGTTCCCGGGAAGAACCACGTATAATGCTCTCATTGCTTGGGAATTAACAAAGTGTGTCGAGGGAGGTGGAAGATGTGACCTGTCCGCAGAAACGTCGGCAAGTTCGACCGAGCCGCTGCTTGACCTGTGAGCATTGTGGGGGTCTCAGCAATGGCGGCGTCCTGTGCTTCAAAGCAAACCGGAAACTAAAATACTCCTTCGACGAAAAGAACGTCATTGATCTTTTCCGTGAGCGCAAACTGTGACAACCATCCAGAGACTACTTTGGGACGACCGAATTGCTCTTGCATTCACATAAATTTGTTGTTATACTAACACTTGTAAAAACGGTGAACTGTCGATTGTTCGACCGTGCAGCCGCAGCCGTGGTTTCCGTGATGAAGCCGTCGGTATTGTGGCTGTCGGCGCGGCTTCCGCAAGGAGAATTCACCATGCAGAAAAAGTTCATGTTAGCTGCTTTGGAAGAAGCAGAATGCGCCCTTCAGCTAGGTGAGGTCCCGGTAGGCGCCGTTATTGTCAAGGATGGTCGCATCATTGGGCGAGGACACAATCGTCGCGAGCGTGATTCCGATCCCACAGCCCATGCGGAGATGATCGCCATCCGAACTGCGGCCCAAACTTTGGGTAACTGGCGATTGACTGGTACGGAGCTGTATGTTACACTGGAGCCCTGTCCGATGTGTGCTGGAGCCATTGTTAATGCAAGGATCGCTACAGTTGTCTTCGGTAGTTTTGATCCAAAGGCGGGTGCCGTACGGAGTCTAATGAATATCGTCGAAGATCCGCGGCTCAATCACCATGTAGAGGTGTATGACGGCATCTGCTATGAGGCTTGCGGCCAACTGCTTTCAAAGTTTTTTCGAAGTTTGCGGGTTGACGATATAACGTAAACCATGGATAATGGAGAGGTGACAGAGCGGCCGAATGTGGCGGTCTCGAAAACCGTTGGGCGTGTCATGCGCCCCGTGGGTTCAAATCCCACCCTCTCCGCCATTTTTCTTTGCGGCCCGAGCAACACCATAATGACCATGGAGAGATGCTGGAGTCTGGCTGAACAGGCACGACTGGAAATCGTGTAGAGGTTAACGCCTCTCGAGGGTTCGAATCCCTCTCTCTCCGCCATTTGAGAATCGAAGCGATAGGAAAGATCCTATCGCTTTTCTTTCGCGTCGGAAACGGGACGAAATCCGGGAGGTGTCTTTGTGCTGCGGCGATTGGCTGAACAACTGCGCCAGGTGACTGTAGGGCCTGTCATCATTGAAGACGAACGACAGTCTGGAATTCGCGGTGGTGTGGTAAGTGCTCCCAAGGAAAACATTCAACTAGAAGTAGGTTGGGACCCCAAGGCACACTTTGTGGCGGCTCACATGGATGGTGCGGAGGCGTTGAGCGACGAGGTCTTGGGAATGTACAACTCCTTGGGAGATGCTTTGGATTGCGGCTCGGTTATCCTTCCGGACGCCAGTAGTGTGGGAGACCCTGCAGCCATGGGGTATGCAAAACAATATCTATATCCGATCCGGCGGCGAGTAGACACCGGTATTCGTTATTGGCTGATTAACGACAAGGCGGATGCTGTGCGGCAGGATTTGGAGCAACTGCTGGGCGTCGCAGTAACCTTGAGTGCACCTGCGGTGGATCAGCGGCCCTTCGTGTACTCTTTGGATTGGGAGGCTGATGCAGCGGGTGAGAAGTTCGCCTGTTATCTGCATCTGCATTCGTTGAGTCAGGCAGCTTATCTGGAAGAGCTAACCATTCCTACCTCTCTGCGAGGGCGAGGTTTGGGAACCGCGGTTACAGAACTGTTAAAGTGTCTCGCCGATTCCCTTCACTGCCGCTACCTATATTTATGGGCCAAGCACGCCGCAGAGCCGTTTTGGGAAGGTCAGCGTTTTGCGCTATTGTACCGAGCGAATCTGCGCAATGAGCGGCGTCGGAGCCGGTCACTGCGGCGGGCGCCCGGTTGGGAACGGGCGTATTTTGAAGGAGAACCCCTTCCGCATCCACACTGGTACTATCGGAACCATCCGCAGGACGATCTTGACCTTTTTTTGGCATTGACGAAATGGCCGTTGGAAAAAGAATCGCCGGTGGTTTGGCCGGATCAAAAGGGCTGAGTCTGTCTCGGGTCGGAGTGCGTCGTTGCGGTCCATGGGACTTGTCCCGCGCGCAGTGACATGCTTTGGGGGCACCATTTGGCCTTGGTTGTTCCTTGACAGACAACGGGCCTAGCGTTATAATTCATGTGTCGTGCTAGACGGGGAGGTAGCGGTGCCCTGTACCCGCAATCCGCTGTAGCGGGGTCGAATTCCCATCTGAGGGTGGGTTCTGTAGAGTTCGGTCTAAACAAGTGGTGTTGACGATTGGGTCTTGTGCAATAAGACTTCATGAACCCGGTCAGGTCCGGAAGGAAGCAGCCGTAAGTGAACTCTCTTATGTGCCGCAAGGGTGCCTGGTCTGAGCTAACTGTTTGGATACGTCTGGAGGATCCATTCGACGATGGGTGCACGATTTTTTTGTGCCCGCAATTCCTGAAAGGACTTCGAACTTCAATCCAGAAATGTTAGAGGAAGTTATGAAACGGGAGGAATTACCGTGGCCTACCTTTCGCTCTACCGAAAATGGCGGCCCCAGTCGTTTTCCGATGTGGTGGGTCAGACCTATGTGGTCAAGACTTTGGAAAACAGCCTGAACACAGGTCGCATCAATCACGCGTACCTGTTCACGGGGCCACGTGGCACAGGCAAGACCACGCTGGCGCGTCTGCTGGCCAAGGGCTTAAATTGTGAGAACGGACCCACCGCTGAGATTTGCGGTGAGTGCAACAGCTGCCAAGCCATCAGCGAAGGCAGGGCCCTGAATGTCATGGAAATTGACGGTGCCTCCAATCGCGGCATTGAAGAGGTGCGCGAGCTGAGAGAACAGGCTCGGTATGCGCCAACCGAAGGACGTTACAAGGTATATATTATTGATGAAGTGCACATGCTCACGCCGGAGGCATTCAATGCTCTGCTCAAAACCTTGGAGGAACCGCCGGAACATGTGGTCTTTATGTTCGCTACAACGGATCCGCACAAGATCCCCGCTACAATCCTATCCCGCTGCCAACGATATGATCTAAAGCGGTTCCCCATCCCAGAGATTCAGGCTCGTCTGCGGCAGGTCCTCGATGGCGAGGGCGCCGAGGCCGACGATGAAGCGCTGGCCATTGTGGCCCGTCATGCTGAAGGTGGCATGCGAGATGCATTGGGCATTTTGGATCAATGCTTAGCTTACTGCAGCCAACTGAGCACCGATGTTGTTGTGGAGGTTTTGGGAGCTGTGCCGGAAGAAACGCTTCGAAGTTTCGGGCAGGCCCTGGCCGAAGCCCAGTCTCAACATGCGTTGGAGATTATTGATGGGCTTTATGAGGATGGCAAGGATATTCTCCAGTTCACCCGCAGTTTGGTGCAGTACTTGCGCTCGCAACTTTTGGACAAGGAGCCCTTGCTTCCTCTGCCGCGTCTGTTTGAGGCTGTGGAGATCTTTGCCCACTGTGAAAGGGAGATGCGCTATTCCTTTGATCCAAAGCTGCCCTTGGAGTTAGCTGTTCTGAAGTTTGCCGATCTCCCTAATGCTTGGCAGGATGTGACAGGAAAAATCGCTGCTTTGGAAAAAGAACTCAAGGAGTTAAAGGCCCGAGGAGTCAGCGCCGCAACTAAGGCTGCTGACGAGACTGACCAAGGTGAAAAACGCCAGCGGATGGCAGGAGATGAATCCCAGCAATTAGAACAGATGGTGGACGGCTGGGAGGATTTTTTGCTGGCGCTGCGCGGAGAACGTTTAGTCCAGTCGGAGGCATTTTTGCGGGAAGGAATGCCCGTAGACCTAGAAGGCTCCCTTGTAACATTGGCATTTCCCAAAGAGCGGGGTTTCCACAAGGCCAGTATTGAGCAAGAAAAGCATCGCATTCCCGCCGAACGTGTTTTGTCGAAATTCTTCGGAAGGACACTGGAGATTCGCTGCGTTACCGGACAACCGCAGGATTTCCGCAGCGGACCCAAGTCCGAAACCCACGGTTCAGGTGGGACCCTTGCGCAGCGAACGACCGATCCTGAGCCAACCAAGGCGGCAGCGGATGCTGCTGCAAAAGGTGCAGACAAAGGCGCTGGCAAGCCCCCCCAACGGTCGCATAGTCAAGCGAAGTCGGTAACGAACGCTGATGAGATGCCAAAGGGAAAAGAATCTGGGGAAGCAGCGCTGGATTCAGGGGTGCTGAAGCCAGACGAGCCAGAAGCATGGGATGATACCGTGCAGGCTGCGCTCAAGGCGTTTGGCGGTAAGGTTGTGCGTGTGGAAGACAGTCAGAAAGGTGGAAGTTAAGATGAACATGCAGAAGATGATGAAGCAAGTACAGAAGATGCAGGCAGACATGGCTCGGGTGCAGGATGAGTTAGAGAACATGACAGTGGAAGCCACAGCCGGTGGTGGAATGGTATCGGTGACGGCCAACGGCCATGCGGATATTATGAAGATCTCGATCGATCCTGACGCTGTAGATCCCGACGATGTGGAAATGCTCGAGGATATGGTGTTGGCAGCGGTCAATGAAGCTATGCGCAAGGCTAAGGAACTATCGGAGCAGGAAATGAAGAAAATTACCGGTGGGCTGAACATGCCGGGTATGCCCCCAGGATTGTTCTAAGATGGCTCAATATGCGAAGCCCGTGGCCCGGCTGGTCGAAGAGTTGGCGAAGCTTCCCGGAATCGGCCCGAAAACTGCCCAGCGCCTTGCCTTTTATATCATTGGGGGCACTCTCGAGGACGCGCACAATCTGGCTGTAGCCATTACGGAAGCCAAAGAAAAGATCGGCTATTGCTCGCAGTGCTTCAACTTGACCGATAAGGATCCCTGTACTATCTGTGATTCACCTTCCCGGGACGCCAGCATGATCTGCGTGGTTGAAGAACCCCGGGATGTGGTGGCATTGGAGCGGACCCGTGAGTTCAAAGGACTCTATCATGTGCTGCATGGAGCCATATCACCCATGGAAGGCATTGGGCCTGGGGATTTGCGAATCCGGGAACTGCTGCAGCGCCTAAATGAGTCAGTTAAGGAAGTTGTGGTAGCCACAGATCCTAATGTTGAAGGCGAAGCTACGGCCATGTATTTGGCGCGCATGATCAAACCTCTAGGGGTTAAGGTGACCCGGATGGCTCACGGTATGCCGGTGGGCGGTGATTTGGAGTACGTGGACGAGGTGACTTTGACCAAGGCGTATGAGGGTCGTCGTGAGCTCTGAAGCACACAACGTCAAGCAGGAGTGGGCCAGAGAAATTCACTCTTGCTTTTTTGTTTGAGGCATGCTAGTATATATAAGTGCCGCAAGGGCATAGGGACTTTGAAAACTAAACAGTGGAAAGAACGAATTAAGCACAGCGCTTTGTCAATTTGGCAAAGAAAGAGCTGGACAAACTTGAAGTTTCAACGGAGAGTTTGATC
>PWMW01000254.1 GCA_003559095.1 Clostridiales bacterium
ACACGCGCCAGCAGGGGTATATCTGTGCCCTTCAGTCCTTCGGGGTCGCCACGGCCATCCCAGCGTTCGTGATGGTAGAGGACTGCAGTGGCCAAGTGGGCATACTCATCGACCCCTTTGAGGATT
Organism: Clostridiales bacterium; assembly: GCA_003559095.1. GTDB lineage: Bacteria > Bacillota > Limnochordia > Darwinibacteriales > B1SED10-159 > SLOZ01. The sequence continues at coordinate 127 of PWMW01000254.1, forward strand.
TGGTAGCCGATCAGCGGGTGCCTCTGGATATCTCGCCACTCCTCTTCAGTGAGCCTACCTACTTTGTTGAGAATGTCCGCCGGAACCATGATCTTACCAATATCGTGCAGCACTGCGGCAACCTTTGCATCTTCCACTGCCTCAGAGCTGAAGTTCAAGGCCCGGGCTGCGTGCTCGCAGTATTGCGACACGCGTTCTGTGTGGATCTGCTCGCTGTCGTACTTGGAGTTAATGTTCCGCAGCACGGTTTCGATGGTCTGGCTGCGCATAATCCGACCCACTCTCAGTTTGTTCCGGTACATAGTGTTGTCCGCTTCTCTTTGGATTTCGAAGAGGCTCTGATCCATGGTGGTCTTGACGGCACTGCCCACGGCCAGTGACACGATGACGGAGCCCACTGCGGCTCTCCGGGTCCTGGCCTTGATTTTTTTCGTCAGCTGATCTACTGCGGCTTCATTGGTTTGGGGCAGCAGAATGACAAATTCATCGCCCCCCACACGACAGATAATATCGGAGGGTCTGCAGACTTCACGCAGAATGGCGGCCACTTTGACCAAGAGCGCATCACCCATCTCATGGCCAAAGGCATCGTTGGTCAGTTTCAGACCATTGACATCGGCCACCACAATGGCCAAGGGAAGATGACCCTCAGAATCCAGGCGGCGCACAGCATCCTCCATATACCGTCGATTGAAAAGCCCCGTGAGATGATCGTGGATGCTAAGATACTGGACCTGGGCTTGGCGTTCACGCTTATCTGTGACGTCGCGGAACACAATCACCGCTCCGGTTACCACGCCCTGCTTATCAGTAATCGGGGCGGCACTCCCCTCAATGGGGAGAGTGCGATTCTGCTCGTTGGTGAGCTGGACCGTGTCAGGCAGTTCGGTACTGCGTCCCGTCTGCAGAGCCGTCACGGCCGGATGCTGCTGCAGGGGACCACTGCGTTCGTCATCAATGCGGAGCACTTCATCCACCGCTCTGCCGAGGGCGGCCTGCTGCGTCCAGCCGGTCAAAGTTTCGGCACTGTGGTTCATCATGGCCACACGGCCTGCTGTATCGATAGTTACCACGGCATCGAAGAGGGAAAAAAGTGTGGTCCGGAACTGTTCTCGCTCGTGGGCAATGGCTTCCTCCATTTGCTTACGTTCGGTGATCACTTCCGTGTAGACGATGATCCCACCGATGCTTCCGTCCTTCTCGTACCAAGGACGGCACTCCCAACGGGTCCATTCCGTCGTGCCGTCATGGCGCGGGTATGGATCTTCTTCGGCACTGAGCACTTCACCCTGCAGAGCTCGCTGGTGGACGTCGCGCCATTTTTGCGGCAGATCGGGGAACACATCATAATGGTGGCGGCCGATCACATCAGCCTCTTGAACGCGGTAACTTTCCAAATAGGACTTGCTCACGTACAGATAGCGCAGATCGCGATCATGCACGGCCACAGCACTGCGGTTGTGCTCAATGATGTAACGCATGAGGTCACGCCAGTGGGACAGCGTTCGTTCGGTCTCCTGACGACTCGAGATATCTCGAACCACGGCCGACGCCCATTTTTCACTGCCGACGCACACAGGCGCGAGGGCGATCTCCACCGGGAGTTCCCGGCCGGAAGCGTGAATCGCCGTCATTTCCATAACCTGATTCAAGGCTGCACCGGTTCCCGTCTGCAGGTAGGTGTTAAATCCTCTGCGAAAGCGGCGGCGATACCTCTCTGGCATCAACAGATCGTGGACATCACATCCCATGACTTCATGGTCACTGTACCCAAACACCGCTTCCGCCGCCGGGCTCCAGTAGCGGATGTGCCCACCGGAGTCCATAAGGATAATGGCGTCCAAGGCCGACTCTGTGATGGCGCGAAACTTCGCTTCACTTTCTGCCAAAGCCGCTTGGGCCTGCCGTGATTCGGTCACATCCGTATGGGAACCGGCAATTCGTTGGGCGCGACCCTCCGTGTCCCGCTGAGCGGCGCCGCGGGCGCGAATCCAGCGATAGGTGCCGTCCTTACAGAGCAGGCGGAATTCCGTATCGAATACTGTGATGGTTCCGTCAATGAACTGCTCGGCCTTTTCTAGAACCGCTCCTTTGTCCTCGGGATGCAGAAGACGAACAAAGGTCTCGAAGCTGTTAGGCAGCTCCTGATCATCATAGCCCAGCTGTTGTTTCCATTTGGGCGATAGATACAAATCATTCGTGAGCACGTTCTAGTCCCAGATACCATCGTTGCTTCCCTGAATGGCCAGTTGAAATTGATCGGTCTGTTCCCGAAGCTTCTTGTCTAGGCGGACCCGAACCGTAACGTCCCGAGCCGCAGCATAGACCAACTGCCCTTCGGGCCGGGAACTCCACTCCAGGTATAGGTATTGACCATCAGCAGCGCGATAGCGATTGACGAAGTTGACCACAGACTGCCCCCGACCAAGTTGTTCCATGGCGGCCACTGTGGCGGGTCGATCTTCCGGATGGACAAAGTCAAGGAACGAGGCACCCTCCAGCTGCTGGGTGGGTAGGCCCAAAACCTCCGACCAGGCTGGATTCACCCGGACAAAGCGCCCGTCGGTAGTGGCAATACAGAGCAGGTCCAAGTTCGCGGCGAAGAAGGCGGCCACCTGGCCCCACTGGGGATCGGGTTCATTATGGTCTTCCGGAGCTGTTCGGCCATTGGATCTAGGCTGCAATAGCACCATCCAATGCGGCGCCACAGTACCCTCCGTGGACCCCCAAGGGACTAGGTTGCCCCGCACAGGCACGGAACAGCCATCGGCACGCTGCAGTTCTCCCTGCACAGAAACTCCAGATGGAGCCCTATTGTCCAAAGCCATCTGCTGTTGCCACATCCGGGCTGTAGCTGGGGCCAAGGAATCCCACAAAGTTCCGGGGCTGGCCTGCGTATCGTGATCCCAGCCGAGACACCCTCGCCATGCCTCGTTGGTGAAAAGCCAGCGACCGGCATGATCCACCAAAGCAGCGAGGTCCGCTGATTGTTCCAGCAGACGCTGTAGGGAACCCCTTGGCCCGATATCGTTTGGCTGCATGATATCTCTCCCCTCACCCTAACATCCCCGTTACCACCAAAAAGATACAATCACCCTGCAATATCCTGATCATGGTACCAACACACCGAACTGGCATCCGATCTGGCCGTGGTGTCGGTAGTCTCCGGCGGCCCGGCAGGCCGCCTTGGAGCTCGTTGGCGGAAGGAGAACCCCACCCAACCCAGAAATCATAAACAATACGACAAAACACCCTTTCTAGCCACGACTGCTAATTCAAGGAGGTCCCTATGGCAGCCATTGATCTTCACATTCATTCTACCGCATCCGACGGTTCTTTAACGCCCAACGAGATCCTCCACGAAGCCTCCAAGCGCGGTCTTGCCACCATCGCCCTGGCAGACCACGACACCATCGCCGGTCTTCCAGAAGCCATTGCTGCCGGCCAGCGATTGGGAATCGGCGTTGTTCCGGCCGCAGAGTTCAATGCAGACTTTGGACCCGATGAAGTCCATATTCTCGGCTATGGCATCGATTACACGCTGCCGTGGCTGCAGGACTACTTCCGGCGTGCCCAGGAGAAACGGCGGCAACGCGTCAGCGCCATCGTGGACAATCTCCGGCGCATCTACGGCTTTCCCATTGACTTCACCTCTGTAGAGCAAATGGTGGGCCATGGTGTGGCCACCCGCGGCCACATTAACAAACGCCTTCTGCAGCTGGGTGTAGTTGCATCTGCCCAAGAGGCCCATGAACACTACACGGCTAAAGGGCGTCCTGCTTACGTGGAACGGACCACCGCTGACGCTCCAGAGATCCTAGCCATGATCCGTCGAGCCGGGGGCCGATCTGTCATTGCCCACCCGGGGCGGATCACTAATCAGGACGTGATTCCCCGCCTCATTGCCGCCGGTATTGATGGCATCGAATGCTATTACTGGACACATTCACCAGACGAAGAAACCTACTATCTTAGTTTGGCCCGCCGGCATGGACTGCTGGTGACTGGGGGCAGCGACTGCCATGGACCCAAGTATAACGCCAGCGGCCAGGTGCGCATGGGACTGGTAGAACTGTCAGAAGCCTTGGTGGCCCCGGTCACAGCTCTCGCAGTACGTTGAACTAGGCCGGTTTCCACCGAAAAAGGACGCCTGCGGACACCCAACAGGAGCAGCGAAATCCCATCAGTTGGGATTTCCGTGACCTCGTCGTCCCAAAGCCGCTCATCCACATGCCCGTTCGGCGGCAATGGGCCGTCATCACTTCAGCCGCCGCGGATGGCCGGTGACGATAGATGATGCGAGAGCTTCAGTACCTTCTGCAGCCTGACCGGCTTGCGACTGCTGGTATTGCTTGGAAAAATGGTCAATCTTATGAATCACCTTAGACAAATGACGCTGCATTTCCTGGATCTGTTCTTCCACTGTCTGACGGTGTTCCTGTAAGAGCTGGCAGCGCTGGGGTAGTGTCTCGTCGCCTGCCATGCTCAGTTCAACGAACTCCCGGATCTGCTTAATGGACATGCCGGTGTTCTTCAAACAGGTGATCAATCCCAGCCATTCCAGATCGTCCGCTGTGTAGAGGCGGATGCCGCCTTCCGAGCGCTGTACCGAAGGCAGCAGCCCTTCGCGCTCATAATAGCGCAGAACATGAGGCTTGAGGTTCGTTTTGGCTGCCACCTGCTTAATCGTATATGCCACCGTCTGTACCCCCTTCCATTTCACCATTGACTTGAAGTTAACGTTAAGGTTTATAATGCAACTATACAGGATCCACCGTCCCGTGCACAAGTAGTTTCTGCCAGCGGCAGTAATATCTTCCGCCCAAGGACGGTGGACAGAGCTCTGCAGATCCACCGCAGAGAACCAACGCGAACAGGAGTGATGGATTGTGAACGCACTGCATGACACGTACACGTTGACCAATGGTGTCAAGATCCCGGTGATCGGATTCGGCACCTGGCAGATTCCGGACGGTGAGACAGCGGTGAAGGCTGTGGCCTCCGCTCTGGATCACGGCTACCGCCACATCGACACGGCTGCTGGTTACGGCAATGAAGCCAGTGTTGGGCAAGCGGTCAAAGACAGCGGCCTGCCGCGGGAAGATGTCTTTGTCACCAGCAAACTTCAAAACTCAGCCCACGGCTACGATGAGACCTTGGCGGCCTTTGCTGAGACCATGCGGCAGTTGGATCTGGACTACCTGGACCTATATCTTGTCCACTGGCCCAATCCGTTGAAGTACCGGGACCGCTGGCAGGAGACCAATGCCGGCACCTGGAAAGCCTTTGAAGAACTGTATAACGCGGGCAAAATTCGATCCATTGGCGTCAGCAACTTCCATCCCCATCATTTGGAGGAGCTGAAAAAGACAGCCAGCGTGATGCCCATGGTGAACCAGATTCGCCTCTGCCCCGGGGACACACAGGATGCTGTGGTTGATTACTGCCGGAACCACAACATTCTGCTTGAGGCCTACAGCCCCCTGGGTACCGGTGCTATCTTCGACGTCCCAGAAATGCAGCAGTTGGCCTCGAAACACGGCAAGACCGTGGCGCAAGTGGCGCTGCGCTGGAGTCTGCAGTCAGACTTTCTGCCGCTGCCCAAGACCGTAACTCCGGAACGGATTGCCGAAAATGCCGCTGTCTTTGACTTCGAACTATCCCCTGAAGACATGCAGTTGATCGACGGCCTTGACGGCGTCTGCGGGTATGCGCAGGATCCTGACAAAACCACGTTCTAAAGACCGGTACATGGCTGCTAATACTGCGGATGGGTGCGCCCAAGCAGCCTCAGCACCCATCCCCTACCAACGTAAAAAGGAGTTGTATGTCCATGAGAACGATCCCTTTGGGCGTGTCAAACTTGCAGGTCCCCACCATTGCAGTGGGCTGCATGCGCATGAACAGATTGGATCGCAGCGACGCCGAGACGTTCGTCAAGACAGCGCTCGACGAAGGTCTCAATTTCTTCGATCATGCGGACATCTATGGCAAAGGTGAGTGTGAAGAGCGTTTCGCCGACGCTGTGTCCATGAATAGTACAGTCCGGGAGTCCATGATCCTGCAATCCAAGTGCGGCATCCGCCAGGGCCAGTTCGACTTTTCCAAAGAACACATCCTGGCATCTGTGGACGGTATCCTGAAGCGGCTGCGCACCGACTATCTGGATGTGCTTCTGCTGCATCGTCCGGACGCGTTAGTGGAACCCGAAGAAGTAGCCGCAGCCTTTGATACTCTTGAGAGCAGCGGCAAAGTGAGACATTTTGGGGTCTCCAATCAAAAGCCCCTGCAGATCCAGCTGCTGCAGAGATACGTCAAACAGCCCATCACAGCCAACCAACTGCAGCTGAGCATTACCAATGCCACCATGATCTCTGCGGGAGTCAATGTCAATATGCTTAATGATGAGGCCGTGGATCGGGATGGCAGCATTCTCGATTTCTGCCGCCTTCATGACATTACGATCCAGCCATGGTCACCCTTCCAGTATGGGTTCTTCGAAGGCGTTTTCTTGGACAATGATAAATTCCCAGAACTGAACGCCAAGATCGACGAAATCGCTGCGGCGCATGATGTGAGCAACACCACCATCGCTTTGGCCTGGATTCTGCGCCATCCGGCGCAGATGCAGCCAGTGACCGGTACTATGAATGTGGAACGGCTGCGTCACTGCGCAGCGGCCGCAGATATTCAGCTGACGAGAACGGAATGGTATGAAATTTACCGCTCCGCAGGCAATGTGCTGCCGTAGAACTGCATGTCCATAACCGACAAACGACGCCCTGATGGTCTGGGGCGTCGTTTGTTTGTGGGTCGTCGGTCAGACCTCTGCACAGGCTATGCATCGGTATCAACGTGCAGACCTTTGAGCTTTTGCAGCCGCAGGGCATGGTCTTTTTCGGCATCGGTAACAGCCTTGCGCACCACCTGGCCGCTGCGATTATCGATGGTCTTGGCAATGTTGCGGCCTAGTTCTTTGTCCCACGCATACTGCACGCGGTGATGCGGACGCGGCTCTTGGTCAGCAACATCCTCCACGTGGTCGATAAGTTTGGTGGCCAGCCGCGATGGTTCTTGCAGTTCGGGTTTTGCAGCAGCCAAGCGGCGAACTGATGCTTCTGGATCGGGCGGTATTTTCATCATTGACACACCTCTTCGGACACGTCCCCGTAGACAATGGCGTTGACGCATGGAACCGAGGCCGCGAATATTCCCTATGGGAGCTCTCACTGACACTACGCTGATTATGCAGTAGGATGGTCTGTCACGGTACGGGTGCAGATATCCCCTTTGCTTCAATGTCATGGTCGAGGGTCAGCCGCAGCCAACCGCTCGGTTCTTTATTGTGTGTATCGGCAGCTGGAGTTAGTTCCTTGAGTGACCACGGAAGCTGCTTACATCCAAAAACATGGGCAGGACTGAGCAAATGTTTACCGAATACATAACAAATGGCCGACCCAAAACGTTGTCGGCCCGGAGGTGGTTGTATGTGCCCAGATGAAAATGTCAATGACAGCCTGCTGCAGAGCATTCCTACAGCCATCGCCGTCTATGCCATGCCCGACAGTCATCACCGTGATCCCAGTGAAATCCGGCATCATCGTTGGAACGCTGCCTATGCTGCACTGGTGAGTCTCCCCACGGAAGCTATTGCAGCGAGATCCGCAGCCGAGGCACTGGCGCAGGGCTGGCCGGCACAGTTGTTAGCAGGCTTCCGGAGAGCGAAAGACAGCCTGCAAAAATCAGTTGCGGTGGATTTAACTGATTCGGACGGCCAGGTCAACTATGTCGCCCGCTGTGCCCTTGAGGATGATCATCTGCTGGTCGTAAGTTTTGAGGCAGACATCCATGTCAGTGACCTGACACCATGAAATATGAAAATGGGCTCGACGAACCCTATGATGCGGTCGGCGGCAAGAGGTCGTAAGGCCTTGGTGCCTAGAGCCCGTGAGGCAGATTGACCCCAGTAATCTGGTGCAGCGTGAATTGGTGCCCTCCTTTCCTGTATGGAGGAGCCCGTGAGGCAGTTTACTAAAGAAGAGATTGCTGCACCGACCGCCCATTCTGCGACCGCCGAAGGAGAGTGTCTATACAGGCAACCCAGCTCCTAGCTGGGAAACGACACTGCCATGCTCAACTTCATGCGGTAGGTTTGCCCAGCAAATCATACCGTCTAGTTTCCTATTGCCTTTTTCACCGCCCATTTTCGAGGCAGGTCCCAAGCAGGCGTTCAGCGAACCTCCACAGGCAGCTACGCATGGGGCCACGGACTCGTTGGAGTGGCGGTACTCCGTACTGGCAGATTACGCCTGGGGCTGGGAAATCTGGGAAGATGAGCAGGGAGTATTCCAGTATGTGTCCCCCGATTGCGTGGATGTCTGTGGCTATCCCGCCGCGGCCTTTCTGGAAAACCCGGCATTGTTCACGGATATCATTGTGGGGGCGGACAAACCTATTTGGGCGGAACATCGCCAAGAAGCCCAATCCCAGTGGGGGCTGCACCACGCGGAGTTTAGGATCCAACGGGCGGATGGTGTCGTTATTTGGCTGGCTCACCACTGTCGTCCGGTTTTGGACGATGCTCAGCAATTCCTAGGCTATCGTTCCTACAATGAGGATATTACCGAGCGCCGGCAGATGCAGGAACAGCTGCGCCGCAGCGAAGAACGCTACCGCTGGATCTTGGAATCGACATCGGATATCCTGTGCGTTTATGATATGGAAGATGAATGCTTCACCTTTGTCAGTCCCACGGTGGAGCGAGTGCGGGGCATTACCCAGGACCAGGCACTGGCAGAGACCTGGCAGGACGCTGTTACTGAGCCTTTTTATCCCCGCTTAACGGCCACGCTCACAAAGCAGTACGCAGTCTTCCAAGCTAATGGCCACTGTGACGGCCAGTTTGTTCTGGAACTGCAGCAGCCTGATAAGGACGGTCGGCCCTTGTGGGTTGAGTTAGCCGCTAGATTCCGGCGCGGCCGCCAGGGGCAAGTGGAACTGGTCGGAAGCACCCGCAGCATTGCCGAACGCAAACAGGCGGAAGAGCAAATGGAGCAGTTGATGTTCCGGGACGCCCTAACCCATCTGTATAACCGTCGCTTCTTCGAAGAAGAATTGCAGCGCATGGATAACCACTTCAACATGCCCGTATCCATTCTTATGGGGGATATCAATGGCCTGCGTCTCATCAATGAGGCCTTCGGTCACAGCCAAGGTGACACGCTGCTGCAGATCACCGCAGATATTCTAGCCGCCTGTGCCCGACCGCAGGATGTGGTGGCTCGCACCAGTGGCGATGAGTTCTGCATCCTTATGCCGAAAACCGATGGCAGCGCGGCCCGCAAGGTCTTGGCCGCCATCGAACAGCGCATCGCGTCGGAAAAAAGTGGTATGTTAGAGCAGTTCGCCTACGTTACATGGTCCTTCGGCGTGGGAACGAAAAAGCGACTGGACGATTCTCTCATCGGGGCCAGACAGGCAGCAGCGAAGGAAATGGAACGCCAAAAGCTTCTGGAGCAAGCCAGTACTCACAATGCGGCCATTGCCTCCCTCAAAGCGGCCATGTTCGCCCGCAGTGAAGAAACGGAAGCGCACTGCCAGCGCATGTTCCAGATGGCTCGCCTTGTAGGCTTGGAGCTGGGTTTGTCCCAGCAGGCCCTCCATGATCTGCAGCTGCTCTGCCAACTGCACGACATCGGCAAAATCGGAGTTGATGATGCCATCTTAAAAAAACCTGGCAAGCTTACAGCAGACGAGTGGGCCCGCATGAAAGAGCATCCCAGCATCGGCGCCCGCATCGCGGCTTCCCTGCCTGATATCGCTGGCATTGCACCGGCCATCGCAGCGCATCATGAGCGGTGGGATGGGTCTGGCTACCCGCAAGGGCTGCGAGCCACCGAGATTCCCGTTCTGGCCCGTATTTTGGCTGTCATTGACGCCTATGATGCCATGACCCATACACGGATCTATCGCGAGGCGCTGCCACGGGCAGAAGCCATCGGGGAACTGATCCGTAATTCAGGGTCGCAGTTCGACCCCACGGTGGTCGATGTTTTCCTGCGCAATGTTCTCCACTACGATCGACCCGTGAATTTGCCCGATCAGGCTAATAACCAACGTTAGAGGTTTGACGTATCCGGTGGGTCTTTGTACCGATGGAACAGTGAACAAGCCCCCAATCCCAATGTGCATTCGGCACAGTAAGGGTTTGGAGGCTTTTTGCTTGCCGGTATTCTACTGCCGTTACGCCGTTTCTCTACACCCGAGCAATGCGCTCCATGGTGTCCGTGTCAAAAAGATGCACAGTCTTTGGATCGAAGCGGACAAACAACTGCTCGCCCGAGGAAATCTCTAGTTCTCTGGTGTCATGCTCCACAGTGAGCTCGCTGCCACCCTCTAAGACAACGCGCACCAAGGCGGTGTAACCCATGGGAAGGATGGACTCGATGCGGCCCGGAACACTCCATTGGTCCGTACTAGGCAGGAGGTTTATCTCTTCGGGCCTCGCAGCTAAGGTCACGGCCCGGCCGTTATGCTCGGATGAGGCGTAACCGTCGGGCAGCGGCAGTTGCATAGCACCGTTAACCAAGCGTCCATCCTCTATTGTTAGCTCAAAGGTGTTCAGCGGTGCACTGCCCATAAAGGACGCTACGAAAAAGTTGGCCGGCTGCACAAACACCCGATTTGGCGTATCCATCTGCTGCAGCACGCCGTCTTTCATCACGGCCATTGTGGTAGATAGAGTCAAGGCTTCGATCTGGTCATGGGTCACGTAGATAATTGTACCACCCGTGGCCTCGTGCAGCTGCTTCAACTCGACGCGCATATCGATCCGCAGCTTTGCATCCAAGTTACTCAAGGGCTCATCCATGAGCAGCACCTTCGAGCTGGTGATCAACTCTCTGGCCAGGGCGATGCGCTGCTGCTGGCCCCCACTAAGTTCGTTGGGATAACGATTCTCCAAAGCTTGAATCTGCAGCTGCTCCTGCACCTTGAGGAAACGTTCTTCTCGCTCTTTTCGGGGAACGCGCCGTACCTGCAAACCGAAAAGCACATTGTCTTTTACGGTCATATGGGGCCACAAAGCGTAGTTTTGGAACACCATCCCCAAACCACGCTGACTTGGCGGCACCACCGTATTTGTACGGCCATCGAAGACAAGTTTGTCACCAATCCAAATGCGGCCGTCATCGGGCGTCTCGAGTCCGGCAATAAGACGCATGGTCGTGGTTTTGCCGCAGCCCGATGGTCCCAAGAGACTGAAGAACGCTCCATCCGGGATTTCTAGCGAAAGATTGTCCACCGCGGCGTTGTCACCAAAGCGCTTTGTTACGTTTTCCAATACGATTTTACTCACGGAGAATCACCTACCTGTCTCCAAATCCCTGCAGGGGATTTGTTTTGGTTATCCATTGGGCCAAGAATGTACAACCCAAGACCAAGATCACAATCACTACACCGATAGCATCGGCAAACTGGCGTCGTCCCATCTCAATGTAGCCAAAGGTCAGAGCTGTCAAAACCATGGTTTGCGGTGTGACCAGAAGAATGACTAGGCTGAGATCCTTGATGGTGGAGATAAAGGACAGAATAAACCCGGTTAGGAACCCCTTCTTGCTCAGAGGAAACATGATCCGCCGAATCCGTGTCCAAAAACCAGCACCATGCATCTCTGCTGCTTCCTCCAACGAACCGCCAATTTGCATCATCGCCGCGATGCCGGAGCGACTGGCGAAGGGCAATCGGTTCACACAAAAGGCCAAGATAACAATCCAAATGGTTCCGTAGAGAGCCGGAATGGGGCCTCGTGGTTGAGCGAACATGGTCAGATAAATGGCACCGAAGGCAATACCAGGGATCACATAGGGAATAAAAGACATCTGCTCCACAAGCTTCGCCTGCAGCGTACCCCGTCCCTTAGCTACTACGTAACCAATAAGGATCCCAACGAATGCCGTGGACGTGGCTACAATCAATCCAAAGCGGAAACTGTTCCAGGCCGCCCCGCGGACGCGAGAGCTGACAAGAATCCCTTCCATGCCATCGATGTAGCCGGTCCAATAGGTCAATGTCAAGTTACTGACAGAAAAGTCACCAAGATTTAGTTGGAAACTCTGCCAAACCAATAGCAGGATAGGAAGAAATGCGGTGATACCAACAAAGGCCGAAACACTAAACGCAACAGGATAGCGGTACTTCCCCAGCGGGACTCTGCGATAGCTACTGCCTTTCCCGGTCATGGTAGTGAACTGTTTACGCTTGCCGATAAGTACGTTATTCATGAAGATGGCCAAGGCGGCCATGAGCACCAGAATCAACGTCAGAGCAAAGGCATCGCCAAAGCGTCCCATACCGGCCGCTTGGTACAACGATGTGGCCACAACATTGTAACGGACCGGAATACCCAAAAACGCCGGCACTCCAAAGGTTCCAATACCTTTGGCGAACGTTAGGATAAAGGCCGAGCCCAAGGCGGGCAAAATGATGGGAAGCGTAATGGAACGCATGATGGTCCGCTGGGGGATTCCATGGAGCATAGCTGCTTCTTCCAGCCGACTGTCGATGGTGGCAAAGGCTGATGAGGCCAAGAGGAATGTATACGCAAAGTAATTGATCGACAGCACGGAAATAATCGGCAGCGGCCCATAGCCCAGCCAGTCCGGCGGCACGACACCAAAAAAGTTCTGAATCACGCCGGCTGCGCCGACCCCCACCCGGTGGTTGCCGAACAGAGTGGTCCAGGCCAAGGCTAGAGTCCACGACGGCAGGATGTAGGGTATGATGGCTACCACACCAATGAACTTGCGGAAGGGCATATCTGTCTTGACAATGAGCCACGCCAAGGCAATACCGATTAACATTGCCAAGGCCGTATACGAAAAGGTGATGAAGAGCGTATTGCGCAGTGGTTCCCAAAAAATGCGTTGGCTCAGGGGACCTGTTAAGGTTCGTTCCCAATAATACATGGTCCATTCGCCCACTTCAGCTCCGACACGCCGGGCATCACCTTCCTGCACTTGAAAGGTGGAAATGATAATGTCACCCAGGGGAACGAGAATCAAATAGGCAAAAACGATCACGAAAATCCAACCCATGACAAAACGGGGCGAACGCAGCAACTGCAGTGTTTTATTCTTCCAATACAGACGACGTTCCGCCGGCGTTAGAGTATGCTGGTTGACACTCACCATCGTCACCCCACTCTTGAAAGGTTAACGGAAGGGGCAGTTGGCTGCCCCTTCGCGCTATGCATGCTTTGTATGCTTTGTATGCTATGCATGCTATGCATACTTACTGATACATGATGAAGAAATCGGTAATTTGGTCCCGCAGGTCCAACTGTTCACCCAAGGGAGTATCCCAAAGCTTGTCAAAGGTGTCCAAGGTCAAGGTGGCCATGGCTCCGGTCTGTTCCACCACGGGATTGGCCGGGAAGTCAGCACCCCACCAAGGATCGCCGCCCTCTTGACTGGTTAGGTAGCGAATCAACAGTTTGGCTGTATTGGGACTTTCTGTATAGGTGCCGATACCGATCAAGCGTGGCGAAAGCACGGCCGGTGTGATCTGCGTGTCCAGCTCAAACTCATATTCGCCGGTAACCACTTGTCGATACGCAGACTGCGAACCAAATCCAGCAAAGTGATCATCGGCCCTAGTTACAGCGTCAGCGACATCGCGGAAGCTGGTAACTAAGCGGACATCGTTCTCCAGCAGACCTTTGATGAACTCAAAGCCTGCATTTTCTGTGGTCAACTGGATGGGTTCGCCAAAGAAGTCTTCGTACATGGCTGCCATCTCTTCGTGATTGGATACGAGCCCGATGAAGTACTCCATGGTGGTACCGGAAGCCAGTGGACTACTCATGGCTACGCGGTTGTTCCACGCATCGGTGGTCATCTCCCATATGTTCTCGAAGGGAGGCTCTTCAGGGTTTTCAGCATTCTTAAAATACCAAACACCTACACTGTAGCGGTGTACCAAAAGTGGCTCTGTGGAATTAGGATCAATCACAGCTTCCATCTCACGTGGCACATAGCGAGTGACGGCATTGCGAGATAGCAGTTGATCGTAGACCAAGGCTGCACTGCCCATCATGACCACACCAGCGTTGTACAGCCCGGCATCCCATTCGCGGCGAACACGTTCAATGATCTCTGCTCCCCGCAGGTTGATGGCTTCAACTTCTAAACCGTAGAGCTCATTGAACTGCTCCACGACCGGAAACGCGCGGCTTGTGTCCGTGTACAGTGTCAACGGTGGTTCTGCCTGGGCAGCCTCAGCAATGGCCTCCCAATCCTCTGTGACCGGTTGGTACTCCCCCAACTCCGCCGTCTGCAGCCAAGCGTCAAGATCCGCTCCCCATGCCGCACCGGCACCCACAAACAGACTTACCAAAAGCACGAAAGCCATCATCATCATTGGTTTTCTCAGCACTGAAATTCCTCCTTCAAAGGATAAACAAGGTCATGTCGTTCCGTCCAGTGGCAATCACGATGCGTCCGTGTACACCTCCTCTTTTTCAATGTTTAATGACTTCATTGAAAATAGGCTCTATGCGCCTCACCCCAACAATTGCGCCCTCCGACACAAAGCCATTAAAAGAACACAAAAAGACTTGCTCGTTCCCACGAAACAACCCGGGGGCTCTTTCTTTTCAATAGTTATACTTTTGTACTGAAAATTCCTGCCGCCATTTTCGTTTTTTTACGGAGTTGTCACAAAGTCGATACACCGACGCAGTACCCGCTGGCTTTGGCGAAGGTCTTGCTCATTTTTCATTTCGAGATTTAGAGGAAAAGACAATTCCCGGGCTTTGGCATAGTGTAAGAACCCACAAAGATCCAAGTTTCCCTGACCTAACGTCCAATGGCGGTCTTGAGAACCATCGTTGTCGTGCACGTGGGTGCCTACTACGTGTTCCGGCCCTACCATATCCAAATAGTCCGCCGGGTGCAGCCCCAAAGAGTTCCCGTGGCCCAGATCGTACATAAACTTGACGGACTGCGGCGCCATGCGGAGACACTGCTTTACATGATCCGGTCGCACAGGAAACTTAACTTTCCCTCGTGCCAGAGGTGAATCGTAAAAGTTCTCCACAGCCAGATGAATATTTACCGCAGCTGCTTCGCTGCAGAGCCAAACCAAGTCCTCTTGAAAACGCTGTTGCATGTCTTCGTACTGGGCACCCGGGATCCGCAGCCGCAGTGGCAATTGGTGGGCGCCATCGACATCACGCAGCCAACTATA
Organism: Clostridiales bacterium; assembly: GCA_003559095.1. Lineage (GTDB taxonomy): Bacteria > Bacillota > Limnochordia > Darwinibacteriales > B1SED10-159 > SLOZ01. The sequence continues at coordinate 15,373 of PWMW01000254.1, forward strand.
GACGCCGTGGAGGGTGACATAACGAGCCTTTACATTGGCGGCAAAGTGAATCGAACGCTGTACCATCCCACGACTTTGGCTGCGAACGGCAGGGTCTGCGTCCCCAAGGTTGATCGGCTCCCGTTCATCGTACGGTGCGTGGACCGAAATGCCAATCCCAGCGTCAGCCGCTCGCCGCCCCAAGGCCTGTCCGGCCTTGCCGAGGAGTAGAGTCTGGGGGTCTAAACTCCGTTCGTACTTAAACTCCACCCATTGAAACTGCCAAGCCAGGGCCTGCTGCAGGAACTGACCGTGGTCGGGAAAGGCTTTGCCATCTTGGACAGCCCCCAGGGGAAACTGCGGCAAAGGTAAGGACATAGTGCATCACCTCCAAGTCGCGGGCCCATTGTCAACGAGCGTCTGCCGCTGTTGTCCCAGAAGCCGTCGGTTCGTAATTTAGTACCGAGTGTGCCGCACCGCATCGATGGTGCGCTGAAGATTGGCCACGCCGTCGTCTCGCTGCAGAGCCGTGTAGAGATACAATGCATCCAAAAGAGCCAGCTGCGCCAAACGGGCTGTGGCGTTTTCACTGTTTAGTGCATCCCCCCGCGCCGCTGAGTACAGGCACACATCCGCATGACGTTCAATGGGGGCCAGCTTAAAGTTAGTAATGGCCAACGTGGCAGCCCCGCGCTCCTTGGCCAGCCGCAGACTATCCACCACCGAGTTAGTGCGTCCAGAGTGAGAAACGCCCACAGCCACATTACCACTCTGCAGAAGCGACGCACTCATCAACTGCATATTCGCCTCTGTGTGGACCGAGCAGGGAAACCCAATCCGCAGAAACTTGTGATAGCCATCGCGGGCAATGGTTCCAGAACCACCGACACCATAGAACTCCACTTTGGTGGCGGCACACAGCAGGGAAGCAGCCCGCTGCACGGAACTGGCATCCACCGCCCGCAGCGTATCTTCCATAGCCCGAATGGAGTTGCGAAAGGTCGTTTGCAGCACCTCTAGGGGGCTGTGGGCTGCTGTCACCGCTTCATCATCCTCGGTCACGTCGACCCGGCTCAACACCTGCTTCAGTTCGATAAAGCCCGACAGGCCAATCCTCTGGCAGAAGTGAACAATCAGACCTTGGCTCACTTGCACGTGTTCCGCCAGATCAGTAATGCGCATCTGGCTAACTGCCCGCGGATGTTCAAGAATGTACCGGCCCAAAATGGTTTCTTTGGGATGAAGACTGGGCAAAATGCGCCGCAGCTCCAAAAGCACTAACTGGCCATTGTCATCACCATAGGCAGCGGTCATGATAATACCTCCAAAGGATTCCTTATGTGCAATCATCTGACCGGAACAACCAGTCCAGCCATGGTTTTGCGGACGAAACGCTGTACTTCATTGGCGTCCATGGTTTGGTGCAGCGCCGCCAGTTCCTCTGGATCCATGCTGACGGCCAGCTGGTTCAACCAGCGAACATTGTCAATGCTGTTTTGGCAGAACTGCACTGGATCCTCGTGAAGCGGGAAGAGATCAAAGGTCAACCAACCCTTGTAATCCGCGGCATTGAGGTACTGCAGCAGTTCCATGGTCTCTACGAGATGCGTCGAACCAGCAATATAACCATCGTCGGCTTCGCCATACCCGTCATTCAGATGTACGTTGGCCAAACGCCCACTGCGGTGGGCCAAAGCGGCAGCAAATGTGATGTTCTCCTTGGCCATCAGCACATGGGCATAATCCAGTGTCACACCCATGTTCGCCGCGTCGCAGTCGCGAATCATTTCCAGTGTCGTGCCAATATCGCGGACGAAACTAAAGCGACGCGGTTCCCAGATCTTATACTCCAAATCCACTTGCATGTCCCTGTTGTACGCCGCCACTTCACGCAGACTGGTTACCAAGAGCTCCCATGCCCGACCATAGTCCTGCTGAAACGGATAATCGAAACCATCAGTTCCAGGCCATATGCAGATGTGGCCGCAGCCAAGGGCGGCAGCGGTGTCCACAGCGAACTTGGCCGCATCCACTGCATCTTGGCGCACTTGGAAGTCCGGATGGGAGAGGGCGCCTCGGGCCCACTTCGGTTCCCGATCGAATCTGGGATTGACACAGGTCACCGTCAGTTGGCGTTCGTCAAGGTATTCTCGAAGCTGCGCAGCCCCCATGGCATTGACATGTTCCGGTGTGTTGATTTCGATTCCTGTCAAACCCTGCACCTTACCTGCATTGTCTGTTTTTTCCTGCATGGACTCCAACGAGTGATCACCGCGGCGACCAAATGCATTCAACCCAGATGAAAAACAAAGCTCCATTTTTCGTCACTCCCTATTCTACAATCACTGGCGTTGATCGTTCGCCGATGCTCGCCGTTCCACAGACTATAGCTTTTTCACCAAGCAACACACGTAGTGAGAAAAAAACATCGCATAGATCTTCTTACCAACACATAGCCCCATAATAATTAATGTTTTCGTGCAAACCACAAATACTGTGCGCTTTTATTTCATTGATTCATCATGAATATTGAAATTCCTGCTTGTCATCGAAGGATTTTTCCAAAGCTTCCATCCAGGCGGATCAAGCAAAAGACAGCCACATCCAAAGCCTGCCCAGGGACCGCCAGTTCTCACCCGCCAGCAAAAAACGCCTCTCCCCAACCAGGGAAAGGCGTTTTATCATGCCCAAAATAGCTTTTTCAGGTTAGTTGCCCAACAGACGCCGGCGAACCTCCACCCGGGCTTCATCCAAATACTCCTGCACGTCAGCGACGGGCTCTCGTTCGAAACCAGCGGCAGCGGGTATCAGTGCTGCCTGCATCACCGGGGTATCGCCACTGAGATCCACATACACCTTGCCAAGATAATGGGCATACTCGTAGGCCTGCACGAACAACGTGCCGTTGTGCACTTCGCCCTCAGGCAGTTTCGTGTGGCTGTGCCCATCAACAAAGAGGTCAATGCCGGAGACCGCAGCAGTAATATCCGTTGAAGGATAGTTGCGGCCAAAGCCCACATGACCAAGGACAATCACCATATCTACACCGTAGTCGCCCCGCAGTAAATCCACATAGTGCTGCGTGGCAGCCACCATATCGCGAAACTCAATGCCGCGAATGTTGTCGGGGTGGGTTGTGGTATAGGTGTCTGGTGTGGCCAGGCCAATAATGCCAATGCTTTTGCCGGCCACTTCCTGCACTGTATAGGGATGAAACAGCAGCTGGTCATCTTTGTACACGTTAGCCGCCAACAGCTGGAACTCCATCTGTTCTTCCAAGTCCAGCAGGACATCATAGCCGAAGTTGAAATCATGGTTGCCAGGAGCCATAAAATCGTAGCCGGCCATGTTCATGGCTTGAACGGTACTTTCGCCATAAAGCCGGTCGGTGATGGGACGACCGTGAATGGTGTCCCCAGCATCCATCACCCAGACATGCGGGTATTGCTCCCGGTATTCTGCGACCAACGCTGCGATATATGGCATACCCATGATGTCGTTGTCGTAATTCGGTTCGATGCGGCCGTGCATATCATTGGTATGCAAAATCACGAGATCCACTTGCGAAACAGCACTGACGGTGCCGCTGATGAAAAGCAGCAGCAGTGTCAACAACAATACTCCTTTGCGCACAGCAGTTCACTCCTTCTTTTCCGACACTAATTGCGTGGGCGGAACTGAAACGAAAACAGATCCGCATCTTCTAGCACAAAACGAATCCGAATGGGGCGGCCCGATAAGTGGCTGAGATCGTCGGTCCGTTCGCGACCACCTTGGGGATCTCGCCAGCGTACCACACGTTCGGTATGATCGCCGCGAATCAACGGTGAGTGGGCCAACGTCAAATTCGGGATAGGCTGTCCCCGATCATCCAACATCTCCACCCGGACACTGCCGTGGGCGGACGTGGAAAAGTTGATGACCAAGTAATTGCCATCGAAGATGATGGGCTCGGTAATAATCTCACCGCCGCGAAACGGAGCATTCACCGAAACGAAGCCATCCAGACGCAGCGTATGCCGGCGAATATTGACGTGCCGCCCATACTGGTAACTTTCCACCGTATACATGGATAGTTCCCGGTAATCAGGGATCGACGTAGATTCCGTCTCCACAACGCCCCAAAACGCTCCGGAACCGTAATAACCCCAAGCCGCTCGCTGTTCGGGACCCGGCCTTAGAAATGCTTCATTAAAGCGGACGAAATTCTCACCATCTCGGCTGCTCATGAACAGCGGATTGCGCACGGCCGCAGCCGAACGATGCATCCGCATCTTCAGCCATTCCCGTTCCTGGGGATCATACGTGGGATCGTTCATGGCCATACCGGGGTCTACATCCATCGCCGCTGCTTCCGGCCACTCCTGGTCCATATAAAGGTCGGGCGTGGCCAACAGCAGCGCAGGATTCCGATGATACGGGAATATATTCTGCGTGTACATGTCAAAGTTCGGTGCCGGCAGCCCGTCAGGTGCTTCATAAGCGATGCGCTTGGGCGTACTCCAGGTCAGGAAATCCTCAGACTGGGCCGTCATGATGGTCCGAATGTTGAGGTACCGATCCCGCCAATAGGCGCGATACACTTGATGCACATCATCCCAGAACGCCAAGTTCAAAGATCCGAAGGAACCTTGGGTGATAATGGGCTCTTCCCGCATGCGTTCCCAACGCAGACCGTCCGGTGATTGGTACGCAAACATGGGCGACCCACCCACCGCCTTATACTGTGCTTCCGGTGCGGCATCGGGATTGGTATCCCGGAACGGAGCAAACTGCGGACCTTTCCAGATAATGTTATTGTCTTTGGAACCATCGAACTCCACCAAGCCCAGACTGGGCTTCGTCCAATGGATACCATCGGTACTCTCGGCATAGGCATATACAGACTCTGTGGTGTGGAACCGGGGATAGATATTGAAGGTCATATCAAATTGGTTGGTCCGATAGTACATGCGGTACAGATCCCCGTCTTGAAACACCGTACCATAGGCGGTTGCACTGCCTTCCCAGGGATGATCCCCGGTTGTAAAGACAATTTCCTGTGCCACAGGATGGTGCAGTTTCAGTTGGGCACCACCTTTGAATTCATCAATCAGATAATCGTCCACGAATAACTGCAGTTCCGAACCGACACGAATCGGTGTCGACTGCGCCAGAGAACTACTTCCGATCGCCAACACTATGCACGCCACCATTGACCATTGTATCCAGGCGCGTTTTTGCTTCATCAACCTGCCTCCTTGTGGTGCTGGGATGCCGACGCCAAGCTCGCTGCCGGCCATGGCGGATCCTCGAAAAAAAGCGCCCGACGCCCCCAGACGTCGGGCTTAAGCCCATCATTACGCTGGGCTCCAGACAGCAAATCTACTCTTCCACAGGCTCGCCGATTTGAATAATGCGGCCTTCAACTTCCGGGGCCACGGGACTGTTTTCCTGCAGATATCCAATGAGGATTTCCTGCATGTCGCCGAAGTCTTCCAAGGTATCCTTCATCAGCATCTCAAATCCATCGCCGCCACTGGTCAAGAAGCCGTTGGTCACAACAACAAAGGTTGCTTCCGGATCGATGGGTTCGCCACCGAATAAGACTTCTACAACGCGCTCACCAGCAGGCTTTCCGGCATCAAACGTAAAGACAATATTGCTGACCTGTGGGAAGCCGCCCCAGAGAGCGGGGAACTGGCTGACGGCATGCTCAAGAGTAGCCCAGACTTCGGCACCGGTCAATTCAATGGTAACCACACTGTTCTCGAAAGGAAGCAGGGTCAAGACATCTTCCAGTGTAATGGGTCCAGCTTCAATGGCTTCGCGAATACCGCCGCCATTGGTGATGCCGATATCAGCACCACTGACTTCCCGCATAGCATCGATCACCAAGTTACCTGCAGTGGTTTCCTTTGTGCGAATATTTTCCCGGGCTGCATCCAGATACGTCTCCGTTTCGCCAACCACTGTATCAAGGGCCAAAGCTTGGCCGCCGGCCAACAACAGAACCAATGCCAGAGAAACGCCGATTGTACGCAGCATGCTTTTCTTCACAATACCACTCCTTCATTGTGTTAGTGTCTCATGTGTTACCATTCTGCAGAGTTTCCCGTCAACGAAAACCATCCCAACCTTACAGACTGACGACGCAACACCCCCTTGCAGTTGGCCATTCCGTCCCCGCACCAGTCCTGCTAGACGCGACAACAGGCCGGATGGCCAGAGGAAATACTGAGATGCTTTATCAATAATACACTACTACATTTAGTCGTAAAACTGAAAATTCCTGCCTCGGCGTGCTCAAAAATGTTCCAGGGCTGGCAGCGGCCGTCTCGTGGTTGGACGGTGGAACTCCAGGTCTACACACGCAGCCTGCCGCCCCCTCACAGCCGCGAACTCGGTACTCGGAGACCATGCCGGTGGTGAACCACTACGCCAAATAGCAGACGCCAGTAAGGTCGTTGACGTCGATCAACAGCCGCGCCCTTTGTCCCGACGCACAACGATGGATGTCGATGAGTTTCACCAAAGCCTCGTAGGCGGATGCATTGGGGACAAAGTCAGCCAGCACATTGGGGGCCTCTGCAAAAAACCCATGATTGTACGCCGCTGCTTGGTCCTTGGGATACACCGGCAGATAGGCAATACCGTCCTCCACAAGATCCTGGAAGAAGTGTGTGCCGTACGACAGCTCCGGAACGGTGTCCGCTGAGCTCACAGCCAGCTCCACCAGGGCGCTGGCGTGATTAATGTCGGCATAACTTACCGCCACCCCCAAGTCCATATTACTGCTTCCCCACCGTCCCGGCCCCATCAGCAGTACCTTGCCCTCCACAATGTCAGGATGGCTGTTGATCCTTGCCACGAGGGCTCGCAGCGACCGCTTACTATCAGCATCGGCTTGGTGATACCCATGGGGGTCAATCAGAAGAATGTAGCGGATGTCAGCAGTGTCCACACCGGGGATCGTGTGGGTGGTGCGGAAGAGCACCTGCTCAGGGCTGGCGTCAGCATCTAGATCCACAGTCTCCGTCAGCGAGGGCAGATACAAGGGACGGCACTGCAGCAAGTTCAGCATGACCCTGCCTCCCGAGTCCACAGCCGCCGTAAACTCAGTGTCCACGGGACCATCATACGCCCGATCCAGCTCCTGCAACACACCGCCCAACAACTGCGCGAACTCGGTTCGGCGCAGGAGGCTGTTGAACGTTAAGACCATAGGTTCGTTCTTCACCCGGAACGTCACATCCCGCAGATAACCGTCGTGGACCACGGAGACGAACAACGGCAGGTTGGGATAGTCGCGATCCTGCAGCAGTTCCCGCAGGGGAATGGTGTTCATCTGGTTGGCTCGCAGATCGATAACATCCACTAGCCGTTGGGAATACTTGCGGGCCTGTTTTTCCGTCTCCGGCCGCAGCAGCGGGTGACTGATGGCGAACATCCGCGGGTAATCACTGCCGACGCGATCCACCGCCCGGGTCCCAAGGCCGAACACCATCCGAACCAGCCCCTGCTTAGGGTCGATGGTATCTGTCCACGCATAAAGATTACGCGAAAAGGCTACCCCCGCCAAACTGGGAAAAAAGTATTCCTTATACGGTGTGCCCGCCACCCGCTGGACCAGAATGGCCATCTGTTCATCCACATCCAGCAGATTCCGTTTGGCTCGGTAGGCCAAGGCATCGGGGTTCAGGCAGCTGGCGTAGACCAACTTCACTGCATCCATGAACATTTCCAGACGCTGGTCAGGATCGCCCTGGTTGGCACAGAACTCACTGCGATACTTTCCGGCAAAGGCATTACCAAAGCCGTCTTCGAGAAGACTGCTGGAGCGCACAATGATCGGTGCCTGTCCGTAGTAATCCAACAAATCCTTGAACTGCTCCACCACGTCCCAGGGAAACGAGCCGGCCAAGAACTTGGTCTCAATGTCTGCGAACGCATCCCGGGACAATTGCCCTGTCTGCGAAGCTTCCCAGCGCAGGTACGTCAGGTCATTGTGCACCAAAAAGCTGTAGAACACATCGGAGCCGATATAAAACGAGTCATGGTCTTCGAGGACATGGTCATACAGCTGACCAGCAGCCCGCAGCACAGCCCGAGCCAAAATCAACCCGGCTGCTTTACCCCCGATCCGTCCCGAGCCCACGACCCGCTGGCGGATGGTAATCAGGTCATCCACATTGAGGTAACGGGCGGCCAGTTCCTGCGTCTTTGACTGGCTTCCCAAGAGAATGCGGCTCAGTTCTTCCTGCAGCGGCTCCATTTCGGGAAACTCCCGGCCTGAATCGAGCTGCACAGCACGATACTGCAGCAGCTTCTCATAGACCGTGGTCCAAGGAGCTGTGGAGGCCACCTGCGTCTTCAAAGGGTTCTTGCGGGCGAGCCCCGACACCGCAGCTGCCAATCCACTGCCGAACACGGGTGTCAAGCTATCTCCCGCCACAGCATGGGGCAAAAACATCTGCGGCGTATAGCGATTCCACACCTTGACTGGATGCAGATACAGCTGCCCATCCACGTGAAAAACATCAAACAACACTTGAGTTGTGTCGCGGATGCGAGCCAAAGCACTGTTGGCATGTTGATGGCGGGTCACCGAAAAGTAGGCCACGGTATCCAGCCGAAACAGATAAGGACAGGTAATCTGGAAAAAGTTAGCCACCAGTTCGTCAGTGGCCCATTCCACCGCCAACTCCGACAGGTTGTCAAAGACGTAGTGAACCTCTCGGCCGGCGCTGGCAATTAGCTGGTGTATCTCGCGACTGAACACATCAAATCCCTGGCGAGGATCCACTTGGAACACTTCCACACCTTCCAGATCCGCAATAATGGGCTGGTGGGATGCGAAGCGAACGTAGATACAGCGAATGCCCTCCTCTACACTCTGTTCCACGAAGGGTCGGGCAAAATGGACATAGTCCTCCAGTTGATCAATCTGCCAGACCACGTTATCGCCAAGGCGAATTCCTTCGACGACGCTATCCAGCGCTGTCAAACCGCTGCGAATCCTTGGCGCTTCCATGTCTTTCACCTTCTTTCCCATGGGGATGCCGGCTTTCGCAAACTCAACCCTCGGGCAGCAGCGCCCGTTTCACTAAGCGGATATCGGAAAAGACCCGCTGCAGAAGATAGTCAGCCAATGTTAGGGCAACCATCGCCTCCACCACCACCACAGCCCGGGGAACGATAATGGGATCATGGCGCCCTTCCACCTGCAGATCAGCCTCGGTGCCATCTTTGCGCACCGTACGCTGGCTGTGATGAATACTGGGCGTGGGTTTAAAGTGAGCCCGCAGGCGAACGGGAAAGCCATCGCTGATGCCGCCCACCATGCCGCCGGCATGATTGCTTTCTTTGACTAACGTACCTGCTTGCATCCGGAAAAAGTCATTGTGTTCTGAGCCCAACATGCGGCTGGCTTCCACTCCGCTGCCCACTTCCACCGCCTTAACGGCGCCGATGGAGAATAGAGCCCGTCCCAAAGAAGCATCTAGTTTGTCAAATACCGGTTCGCCTACTCCTGGAGGCAGTCCGTGAACTTCGCATTCCACGGTGCCCCCAGCCGAGTCCTCCTGCTG
>PWMW01000157.1 GCA_003559095.1 Clostridiales bacterium
ACCGATCTTGCCCCGTATGCCGCCGGTGCCAAACTCCAGCACCTTGAAGAACCGGTCATAGATTTCATCGTCCTGCGCGGCCAAGGCCTGCAGCTCCTGCTTGGTCTCAACGTCAATTTGTGCATCTGCCAGCCAACGTTGGTAACGCTCCTTTGCTTCCACGGTTCATCCTTCCCTTCTTTATCAATCTGTCGGTTCTTCCACGGGATACGCCGCGATGCCCAGCATGCCCTGTCCTCCGTGTACGGCCAAGGCCGTGCCCATTTCGGATACGATGGTGGTTTTGCACGACAAGCGGGCTTCCACCATTTTTGCGAATTTTTCTGCCTCAGCCTTAGCATGGGTGTGAAGTACAGCCACATGCAGTGGTCGTTTGCCAAAACGAGTTTCTGCCAGTTCTACCATGCGCTCGAGGGCCTTCGGGTACGAACGCGCTTTGTCAACCACGACCGCAGCGCCATCGACCATGGACAAGATAGGCTTGATTTTTAACACCGATGCCATGAGCGCCTTCAGCTTGCCCACCTTTCCGCTGCGGGCCAGGTATTTTAGGGTAGGCACTGCTACCCAGACGGCTGTATCCAAGCGCATCTTATCGATCATGGCCACGATCTCAGCCGTGGAATGTCCCAGCTTAGCGCGGGCTGCGGCAGCCATCACCAGGAACCCTTCTCCCATGCTGCAGGAGCCTGTATCCACAACCCTTACAGGTATCTTGACTTCCTCGGCAGCAATCTTCGCCGATTGGACAGTGCCTGACGAACGTCCGGCGATGTGTACCGAGACAATTTCTTTGCCGGCTGCTGCTGCTTCTTCATAGACAGCCATGAAATCGCCGGGAGAGGGCTGCGATGTTGTCAGGCTCTGCGCACCGTCGAACCGCTCGTAAAACTCGTCCAACGTCATGTCCAATTGTTCGCGGTACAGCGTGCCGTCCATCTGGATGCCCACAGGGACGACGAAAATACCCAGATCCTGAATAATCTCCTGTGGAATGCTGGCGGCTGAATCTGTAACGATGACCACTTGCTTCATGGAACTACCACTCCCCTGATTTATTTTTACACGTTGCGTCGAGCTCGTTCATACGATTGCGGCCATGGTACGGCAGGGTCTTGCTCCGCTACCCGGAGCACCCAATGGGGATCCCGCAGCAGAGCTCGCCCGAGAGCGGCAAAGTCAGCGTCACCGGAAGCTACCACGGACTCCGCCAGATCCACAGCATCTAACTGACCTACAGCCACCGTTGGCATGTCCACAGCAGCCTTAACAGCAGCGGCCAGCGGTACCTGGTAGCCAGGGTAGGCGTTGATGACAGCCGGCAGAATGCCACCGGAGCTGATGTCGATAAGATCTACACCAGCTGCTTTCAGGGCTTTGACAGTGGCGATGGTATCGTCCAAGCTCAGACCGTCCGGCAGATAATCCACAGCGGACAGCCGCACAGACAAGAGGCGCTCAGCCGGCCACTCTTCCTGGACCGCCTCCACCACCTCCAACAGCAGGCGCCGTCGGTTGGCTGGGCTGCCCCCATAGCCATCCTGCCGTCGGTTCGCCAGTGGCGACAAAAACGAGTGCAGCAGATAGCCGTGGGCGCCATGGAGCTGAATCATGTCGAACTCTGCTTCCCGGGCCCGTCGGGCCGCCTGCCGCCAAAGCTGCAGCAGAGAGCCCATGTCGCTCTCTGCAACAGGCCGCGGCACGGGATAGCGCTGAGGATCAGCGCTGATGGGCGAAGGTCCGATGAGGTCCGGGCCGTGGCCCTTGCGGCCACCGTGGGAAAGTTGGATCCCCATGACCGCACCGTGCATTTTACCCCAGCGGGCAATCTGGCGCAGGCCTTCCACGTGCTCATCATGGTAAACTCCCAAACAGCTGCCGCTTAAGCGGCCTCGGGCTTCGATGCCCGTGGCTTCGACGATAATCAAGCCGACGCCACCCACGGCGCGGCTGGAATAATGGGTCAAATGCCACGGCTGAACGAAGCCTTGATGATCTGCCTGGTACTGGCACATGGGTGCCATCACCACGCGATTGCGGATGGTCGTTTGTTTGATGGTTAGCGGCCGGAAAAGTTTCATGGAACAGCTCCTATCTTTTTGGCAGACGTGCCCCACTTCACGGCTGCGTGCGCTGCAGCCATTGCTGTGTCACCAGCATACCCAGGACGGCTCCCAGCAGTACATTGCTGGGCCAGTGTTCCTCTAGTATGAGCCGGGAAGCACCTACCAGGCCAGCGGCTCCATAGAAGAGTGGCGCTGCCTCCGGCGTGCGCTGGGCCCAATAGGCAGCGGCAGCGAAGGAAACCGCGGTGTGAGCTGAGGGCATGGCAGCGTAATTTCGGTCTAAGCTGGGTCCGCGAAAGACAGGTCCTTCATCGAGCTTGGGTCTAGCCTGACCCAACACCGTTTTGCTGAGACCGGTGACGATACCTGTCAAAGCGATGGACCACAACAGATTCGGATCATCCTGAGATCCAAGCCAATGGGCTGCCAGACCGTACCCCAGGTGCAGTTTGGGATCACCCAGGAAGGTTACAGCCGACCAGAAACCATCGGCCTGCGGCAGACGCCGTTGTTGAACCCAGGCCAAGGCCTGCGCATCCGCTGCCGACCACAGCTGCTGCAGCTGGCAGGAGACGACGGGTTCCTGCTGTGGGGCGACTTGGTGAGAGACTACGGTTCCCTGCCACCAGGGCGCAGCGGCGCTGCCGCTTCCGGAGGCGGCAAGAACCAGCAGAATGCCCAACAAGCAAGGGAGCATCATGGATCTCATGACGATGGATCTTTATGGCTCATTTCGCCGGCAGCGCTGGAAATCCCTGTTTGCCAGGTAATGAATTCCGGAACTTGTGTGCTGGCTTTTTCGTTGATAACATGCACGGGAATGCCCCGCCGTTCTGCCATCCCAGGCAGGGCCGCTGCTGGATTCACTGTCAAACTGGTCCCCACCACCAAGACACCGCAGGCTTGGTTCAACAGATTGGCCACATAACGCCAGCGAGTCACGGGCTCCTGGTAGAGAACAACATTGGGTTTGTAGATAGCGCCGCAGCCGCACTTGGGCACACCGCGGCGCGCCAGGAATGCCAACTGCGAGCCATCGCCGCACTGGGGACAGTGGGCATAGCGCAGATCACCGTGCAGTTCCAAAACATCGCCGCTGCGTGTTCCGGCTCGCTGGTGCAGTCCATCAATGTTCTGCGTGACCACGAACCACTGGGCGGTAGCAATGGCCAAGTGTGCCTGGTTAGGTTCCGCCGCTTCCACGGCCCGGTGCATCTCCCACACCGTCTGCCAGACCAAGGGTGGTTCTTGTTCCCAGACATCTAGGGTCAGTACGTCCCGCAGATCCGGTCGCTCTTCGAATGTCGGTATGCCGGACTCCTGAGAGATCCCGGCACCGCTGAATACAATCCACATCATCCCACAACCTTCCCATGTGCCAAGAGCGATGCGCTCCGGCCCTGGTTCCATATCTGCCAGGCGCAATGCTCCCCTATACTACGGCACCATCACCAAAAGGAATTCGCTGTTCCGCTTCGGATTCTGCTGTTCAACATGTACATTCTTCTATATAGATTCGCTGCTGTTGAGAAAGGTTCCTTGTGAAAGTTTCCCAGCGTCGAAAAAGCTGTGGCCGTGGGGTATCCCCTGGCACCTTATTGCACAACGGCGCTCAACGATGTACAATACCAGCAGACGACACCGTACCTTAACCGAACCAGATCACGGGCGGCTCATGGTGAGCGCTGCTTGCCAGGCGGCCCTTTCCAGCGGAGCGGCCGTGGACTTTGAACTAGGAGTGGATTGTATTGCATGCTTCGCCCCGCTGCATGACCAAAGCAGCTCTCATGGCGGCCATCACCGCCGCCTTGGCCTGGGTTGTCTTCCCCCTGCCTTTTAGTACCGTGCCCGTCAGCGGCCAAACGGTGGGTGTCATGGCCGCCGGTATCCTGCTGCCACCGCGCTGGGCTGCCCTGAGTATGGTGGTCTATGTACTGCTGGGAGCCATGGGTCTGCCGGTTTACGCTGGAGGTGGCGCCGGTTTGGGCGTGTTGGCCGGCCCCACAGGCGGTTATATTTGGGCCTTTGTGCCCAGTTCCCTCTTCATATCCTGGGGCCTCCGGCAGCGGTGGGGCGCCGGGAAACTGTCCCGAGCCGCCATCCTGATCCTGGGTGGCGTGGGTATGATCTACGGACCCGGACTGCTGCAGTTGATGGCCTATACTGGGTTGGGACTGGGTCAGGCCCTCTTGGTGGGGGCTCTGCCCTTCTTACTGGGTGATGGCCTCAAAATTCTATTCTGTTGGTGGCTGGCTGGACATCCAGCAGCCCGGGAGGAGCGACTTTAATGTCCACAATGCAGCATTGGCTGCCCGAGACGGCACGCCGAAAGCTAAGAAACCACCAGAACCTACCGGAGCAGCGCAGCTTCGCTGTCTATTGGATGCAGCGCAGCCAGCGAATTCTCCACAATCCGGCCTGGGAGTTGGCCATCGAGGCCGCCAACCGCCTGCAACTGCCGTTGGTGGTCCTTTTCGCCCTGGATCCTTCGTACCCAGGCGGGCAGGAACGGCATTTTCACTTCATGATGCAGGGACTGGATGCCCTGGCCCAGGAGCTGCAGGGGATGCAGGTACCCCTGATTCAGCTGCACGGCGATCCCGGCACTGTCGTGCCGCAGTGGGCTGCAGCATGGGAGCCGACCTTCGTGATCGGCGATGAGAATCCACTGCGCCACGCAGAACAATGGCGACAGCAGGTGGCCGGAATCTCCTGTCCCTTTATCACCGTGGATGCCGACGTCATTGTGCCAACGCAGCTGCTGCCCAAGGAGGAGTATGCAGCCCGCACCATCCGACCAAAGATCCACAGAGTTTGGGACGAGTACCTGACACCTTGGGAGGCGGCAGAACCCCGCTTCCAAGAAACGCTGCCCGGGCGGCTGTTGTCACAGCATACCGCCAAACCCAGTGAGCAGTTGGCCGGGGCTTCCCTGGCCCAGCGGGCCAGGGCGGTGGCTGCGTGGTCTGGAGGCACGGTCGCTGCCCAACACCGTCTGCAGAGGTTCTTGCAGCAAGCCCTACCTACCTACCACAAGCGCCGCAATGAACCTGCGGTACACGGCACCAGCGCATTGTCGCCCTATCTGCATTTTGGCCACATAGGGCCTCATACCGTGGCCTGGGCGGTGCAGGCCACAACGGCGCCAACGGCCGCTAAGGAAGCGTTCTTGGAGGAGATGATCGTCCGACGAGAACTGGCCGTCAATTTCGTCGGCCATAATCCGCAGTATGATCGTCTCGAATCCAGTCATGCCTGGGCCCAAAAAACCCTCCAGGAGCATTGGCATGATCGGCGGGAGTACGTGTACTCCCTGGAACAGCTGGAGGCCGCCCAGACCCATGACCCCCTCTGGAACGCATCGCAAACACAGCTGCTGCAGGAAGGTTGGATGCATGGATATCTGCGCATGTATTGGGCCAAGAAAATCCTTCACTGGACCACGGACCCCGCTGAAGCTTGGCAGTATGCTTTGGATCTCAATGATAAGTACCAACTGGATGGCCGTGATCCCAACGGATACACGGGCGTGGCCTGGGCCATTGGCGGCAAACACGATCGAGCATGGGGTCCGGAGCGGGAGATCTTTGGCAAAATCCGTTATATGAGCTACGAAAGCACACGGCGCAAGTTCGACTCGCAGGCCTACATTAAGCGCTATGGCGGTGACACAGCTACGTAGGCAGGCAGGCCCTGCCGTAGATTTGGAGAGGAGCGACACCCGATGATTTTACCGAAAACCGTGCCTTTGGTACAAAAGCCCACCACCCTCCACCCCCTGCCGCGATTGAGTCGAGCTTTGGGTGGGCCGGAACTGTGGATCAAACGGGATGATAACACGGGTTTGGCTTTGGGCGGCAACAAAGCCCGCAAACTGGAATACCTACTGTATGACGCTGTCCACGGCGGCTATACGGATGTAATCACCGTGGGTGGTATCCAATCGAACCATGCTCGCATGACCGCTGCCGCCGCGGCCTCTTTGGGGCTGCGCTGCCACTTGGTCCTGCGGGGATCCCAGCGGGAGCGGGAGGGGAATCTTTTCCTGGACCATCTTTTTGGTGCCCGGGTGCACTTGCTGCACCCCGGTGAAGACCGCGAAGCCTGCATGGAGAGCCTCGCCGCCCAACTGCGCCAGCAAGGCCGCAGACCGTACTGCATTGGCGTCGGCGGCTCCAACTCCTTGGGCAGTTTGGGCTATGTTGCGGCGGTCCAGGAACTGCACGGCCAAATGGAAGCGCCAGACATGTTCTCCCACACCGTGGTGGCGGTGGGTTCCGGCGGTACCTACGCCGGGCTTTGGGTGGGACAGACAGCCTTGCACTGGTCCACCCACCTGCAGGGTATTGCGGTGGACCAAGAGGAGTTCGAACCCATCATTCGGGAAATTGCCGAGGACAGTGCCGAACGCTTCGGAACTCCGCTGCCCAACGACGAGACGCTGCATGTAGATTACGGTCACATCGGTGAAGGTTACGCCAAACCCAGCCAAGCTGGCATGGAAGCCATTCACCTGTTCGCACAACACGAGGGCATTCTCCTCGACCCTGTCTACACAGGCAAGGCCGCGGCCGGCCTCATATTCATGATTCGCAGTGGTCTGCTGCAGCAGGGCCAGCGCGTCCTTTTCTGGCACACCGGAGGTGCCCCCGCCTTATTCGCTGCGGTGGACACCTTTGAACAGACTTCGTAGCATACCGCATCCCCGCTTCCAGGAGGGTGCAGCCAGCATGGCCGTGCCCCTCCCGGCATGCCCCCGACCCAATCCTGCCAAACACAAAAACGGCCGCTGCTTCCCAAACGCTGGGAGCAGCGGCCGTTTCATTTGACGCCAACAGCAGACCTCGCGGTGTCCACTGCCTAGGGTTCTCCTCGGAGGACACTCCATACAGTGGGCTGTGACAATGTCGAACAGCCGGCGGCAACGATTCTGTCTGCCGCTGCCCGGTACCGCTCATAAACGGCTACGCAAAGCCGTCTGGAAAGACAAACCCGTATGTTAGGTGCACGGCGTAGAGCAGCAGCAGAGTGCGCAGAATAAACCAGCCGATTAGGCCCAATTCCACCAACCAATCTGCTAGGGCGTCTCCCAGCACAGCGTCCTGAAACGTTACCACCACGTAGGCCAGCACACGGCCCAGCATTTGGATCATGCTTCCAAAAACGGCCGGGGCCAGGACAAAGACCATCATGCCCA
>PWMW01000337.1 GCA_003559095.1 Clostridiales bacterium
ATTAAACACGAATACACCCGCCATGTCCGCGAAAAGCAGTTCCTGCTGAGCCTGCTCAGCCTGCCTGGTTTGATCCTCGCCATGGTGCTGCTCTTTTTTATTATTTCCCTGGTGATGGGTAACCGGTCACCTATCGGGTATGTCGATTATGCAGGTATACTGGTCGCCCCCCAGCCTTTGGAAGATAAAGGCACCTTCTTCGAGCCCCAAATTGAATTTATCAGCTTTCCTGGTCGGGATGAAGCCCAATCAGCTCTGGATGATGAAATCATCCAGGCTTACTACATCATTCCCGAAGGCTATCCGGATTCACTTGATGTTGAACTGGTCTTTTTCGATCGACCAAGTGGTTCATACCAGGCTCAGTTCACCCAGTTTGTTCGGAAGAATCTGGGCATGTTTGATGGTCTGGATCCCCTGGTCCAGGAAAGGCTCGAGGATACCAGTTTCGTCACAATCAGCAACCTGGAGCGCACGCGCAGCATGGCACAGGACGAGTGGGTGATGACCTTTTTGCCCTTTATCGCTGGTGTCATATTTATTATCGTCGTCCTGACCAGCGGTGGGTATCTCTTGCAAGCTGTTGTTGAAGAAAAAGAGAACCGCACAATGGAAATTGTCATCACGTCTGTTAATCCCAACCAGTTAATGACCGGTAAGATCATCGGCAACATTGGGGTGGGCTTAACCCAGCTGCTTGTGTGGCTGGTTTTCATCTGGATCGCGCTGCTGGTAGGTGGTCAGTTCTGGCCGGTGTTACAGGATTTTTCAATTCCCGCTGACTTTGTCCTGGTTTCAGTACTGGTGATGTTCCCGGCTTTTGTGATGATCGCCGCTATCATGTCTGCTATTGGCTCAACCATGACCGAAATGCAGGAAGCCCAACAAATCTCCGGTATGTTTTCACTCCTGGTCACAATCCCCTTCTATGTCGTTACACCAATCATTAACAATCCCAACGGCGTTCTGGCAAGGGTGCTGAGTTATTTTCCTTTTTCGGCACCGGTCACCCTGCTGTTAAGGATGGGATTCATCGAGATTCCCTTGGGGGAACTTGCCATCAGTATCAGCGTACTGGGTGTGTTCGGGATTATGGCCATCTGGGGAATTGGCGGCCGCGAAGTGATCGTCGGGATGCAGAATCCCGACCAAATGACCATTACCTTAGGGGACTTGATGCTCTTTACGGGACTGCTCTGGCAGCTCTATGGCCCCATCCAGCGCCTTAGTCAGCTCAGTGGTATGATTCAAGAATCGGCCACCTCGGCCGAGCGCATTTTTGAAATCCTGGATAACCAGCCAGAGCGGCCTGACTCAGAACATCCCGTCCAGCTCAACAATATCCGCGGCGATATTCGTTTTCAAAATGTTTCTTTTGAATACGACAAAGGTGAACGAGTCTTAGACAACATCGATCTGCATATTCAACCGGGCGAGATGATCGGCTTTGTGGGAGCCAGCGGCTCAGGCAAGACCACATTGATCAACTTGCTATCCCGGTTCTATCCGGTGACCGAAGGTGCTATTTACATTGATGGTGTTAATCTGGACGATATCGAAATCCAATCTCTGCGGGATCAGATGGCTGTGGTACTCCAGGAACCATTCCTTTTCCATGCCACCATTGCCGAGAATATTGCCTACGGTAATGCCAAGGCGAAACGAGAGGATATTATCTGGGCGGCCAAGATGGCCAACGCCCACGAGTTCATTGCTGAGTTCCCCGATGGCTATGATACTGTCTTGGGTGAACGGGGAACGGGCCTCAGTGGTGGCCAGAAGCAGCGCCTCTCCATTGCCCGGGCTATTCTGCGCAATCCGCCCATCCTGATTATGGATGAAGCTACGTCGGCGGTGGATACGGTCACGGAGAGCCTGATTCAAGATGCCATTGATAATCTGGTCAAGAACCGCACCACGTTAGCCATTGCCCACCGCCTCTCCACACTGCGTAATGCCGACCGCATCGTGGTGATGGATGAAGGCCGCATTGTGGAAGTGGGAAGTCACCAAGAACTGTTGGACAACGAGAACGGCGCCTTTTCGCGCCTGGTGGAAATGCAGGCAGATATTGCGAAGCAGACCGACATTGGAGGTGGTCAGCGGTGAGCAAACATCAAATCTCCATGAACATGTTGGATGGTGAGTGCATTCGCGTCTTCACTGACGAACACGGTCAGATCTCACTGGAAGACAAAACCCAGGGGATCCTGTATCACAATGTGGAGGTTACGCTGTTGTTTCCGTTGACCAAGCGCCGCTCGTACATTCAGTTCAACACGCAGGATGAAAAGGAAATCGGTATTCTCCGCAACATGAAGCGCTTGGATGAGGCAAGCCGAGACGCTTTAACGGCCGAACTGGAGAAAAACTACTTCATTCCATCCATTTCAAAAATCCATTCCATCGAAACGAAGTTAGGTGCTGATTCCTGGCATGTGGAGACCAAAAAAGGTGACCGTTCCTTTGAGGTCACGGGCAAGCGGCGCAACATCCGCTTTTACCCCAACGGACTTGTGGTGATCAAGGACATTGACGGCAACCGCTACGAGATCCATGATATTGCCCAGTTGGATGCGGCCAGCCGCCGCATTCTAGACCGGGAACTCTAAGGCAGCAACACAAAAGCAAAAGACACAGCCCTCCCCGAGCCATTCTGGGAGCGCTGTGTCTTTGTCTGTGTCCAAGAATTGCTTTCACCGTCAGCCCGGGCGGCTACTGCCGCCAGAAGTTGGGTGTAAAGAGCAGAAAGAACGTAAAGAGCTCCAGCCGGCCCAGAAGCATCAGCATAGCCAAGAGCAGATTGCTGGCATGGGAAAAGTGACTGTATGTTTCTTCGGGACCAACGATGCCGAAGCCGGGGCCGATGTTACCAAGGGTGGCCGCTGCCGAGCTGGCTGCACTGAGAATATCCGTTTGTTCCAGGAGGGCGATCAAGAGCGAGCCGCCCAGGAACAGCAGGCCGTAGAGGAACAAAAAGGCGACGACCGTGTTGATGGTTTCAGCTGCGATAGGCCGACCATTGACGTGCAGGGATGAATAGGCTCGCGGATGTAAGATCTTCCGCATTTCATGGCGGATGATTTTGCCGGCTACCAGCCAGCGCACCACCTTGATACCTCCGGCCGTGGAGCCAGCGCTGCCGCCGACAAACATCAGGAAAAAAAGAACTGCTTGGGCGAATGCCGGCCACTGTTCATAATCCACGGTGGTGTAGCCCGTAGTGGTCACGAAGGAACTGACCTGAAACAAGGCATGTTGGAAGCGGATCCACAAGGAACCAACAACATGACCCTGAAGCGAAAGTGTGATGAGAACCGTGGCGGTGAGAACAATGCCCAGATACAGCTTCAGTTCATCACTGCGCACAACACGCCGCCAGTTTCCTTGGTAAAGGGCATAATACAGCGAGAAGTTGACCCCGGCTGCCACCATGAAGAAAGAGATCACCAAGCGTATGTACGAGCTGTCAAAGGCACCAATACTGTCGTTATAGCTGGAGAACCCGCCAGTGCCTACGGTGCCGAAGGTGTGGATCAAGGCATCGTAAAGGCTCATACCGCCCAGCAGGAGCAATATCACTTGAAACACCGTTAGGCCAAGGTACGATGTGTAGAGAATCTTCGCTGTGTCCTTCAGCTTGGGTACCAGTTTGTCGGAGATTGGGCCTGGACTTTCAGCCCGGAAAATGTGAAATCCCCCGACGCCGGCCATGGGCAGGATGGCCAGGGCCAAGACTAGAATTCCCATGCCGCCCAACCAATGCAAAAACGATCGCCAGAACAGCACTCCGCTGGCCAGCGGTTCGATGTCGTCGAGGATTGTGGCTCCGGTGGTTGTCAGACCCGATACCGATTCAAAAAACGCATCGATCCAGGAAGGAATGCTTCCGGACAAGACGAAGGGCAGTGCACCAAAGCTGGACACTAAGAACCAGCCGAACACTACGATTAAGAGGGCATCCCGTACGCGCAGATCACCACGCACTCGGGGGGCCTGGCGCATGGCCAGAGCCACCACCGCGGTTATGGTCATGGACAGAAGAAAGGCCCGAACATCCGGGCCTTGGTCAATGATGGCAACTGCCAGGGGAAGCAGAAGGCTCGCTGCTTTAAATAAAAGAAGGTTTCCCAAAACTCTTATAACGATTCCATAGTTCACCGAGGAGGCCTCCCTTGGGCTGGTTGAAGAGCTTTTCCACGTCTGAGACCTTTGAGTGCATGCAGAACACCACCACATTGTCTTTCGGATGAATGGTGGTACTCCCGTTGGGGATCATGACTTCGCCATCCCGCACAACAATCCCGATCAAAACACCTTTGGGAATATCGATGTCA
Organism: Clostridiales bacterium; assembly: GCA_003559095.1. Taxonomy (GTDB): domain Bacteria; phylum Bacillota; class Limnochordia; order Darwinibacteriales; family B1SED10-159; genus SLOZ01. The sequence continues at coordinate 4,338 of PWMW01000337.1, forward strand.
GCCAAGGGTCGGCAGACGATGGGAGAACCCTCCGTGGCAACCAGTTCCAGGGCTTCGGCATTGCCGTCCAGCAGCATGGACATGGAGACAATCTGTCCTCCTTGAATAAAGCGGACGATCTCACTGGCCATGATGGACACGGGATTGACGGCCCGCTCAATACCCAACTGTTCGATGACGGAAACGAAGTTAGGACGACTGACCTTCGGCACCACCAAGGGAATTCCGCGCTGTTTGCCCAGCAGGGCCAACAGCAGATTCTCTTCGTCAAAACCGGTCAAGGCCACCAATGCATCCATCTCAGAGATGTTTTCCTCAGCCAGCAGGCTTGTATCGCTGCCATCGCCATGGATAACCAGCGCGTTTTTCAGGTGCTCAGCCAGGTATTGGCAGCGTTTCTCGTCCTGCTCGATAATCTTGACGGAAATATTGCTAGCCAAAAGCTTGTTGGCCAAGTAAAAGCCGGCTTTGCCGCCGCCCAAGATCAGCACATTCTTGGCCAAATCCCTGCGGAACGAGCCTCCAAACTCCTGCACAAATGCCTGAATACTGCTGCGGGATCCCATGGTATACACCGTGTCCTGGGGCAGGATCTTAACACTGCCATCAGGAATGATGATGTCTCCCTCACGGGAAATAGCCGCGAACAGCATGGCTGGCGGCAGATCCAGGTCGCGGATAATTTGGTTTTCCAGCTTGGGCAAATTCTGCACGGAGAATCCAGACATGATCACTTTGCCGTTGGCAAAGGACTCCATCTGCAGTGAATTACCCTTAAGAATGAACTTGGCGATGGCCTTGGCCGTCTCCAGTTCGGGATTGGCCACAAAGTCAATGTCCATCTTTTCCCGAATAAAAGCCGCCTGTTGTGCATATTCAGGGTTCCGCACACGCGCAATGGAGCGCTTGCAGCCCAACTTTTTTGCCATCATGGCCACGAGCATATTGGTTTCGTCACTGCTGGTCACAGCGATAACAAGATCAGAGCGCTTGACATTGGCCTGTTCCAGCACAGGCAGTTCCACACCATTGCCTTCCAGTGCCAAGACATCTAAGCCAGAATCGGCTCGTTCTAGAGAAGTAGGGTTTCTGTCAATCATGGTAATATGATTGCTGGCAAAGGACAAAGCCTCAGCCAGCTTGTAACCCAACTTGCCAGCGCCAACGATAGTAATCTGCATTGCGTTGAAATCCCTCCAAAAGGTCGAAAAACCACAAAACACACACCACTATCCTACCATATGGGGCGCAAAATACAACTGGATCCGGGCAAAAAGCGCTTGAGCGGCCATTGTCCCTGCTCTAGGGCTGTTAAGTTTTCCGGAATTATTCCTGCTTGGGCTTGCGGTACAACAGCAAAATACCGACCACAATCAGGACAACGGGGATCGCCCAACCCAAGATTCCAGAATCTCGCCAGGCTTCGATTTGGGTAACCAGGGCCACAAAGAGGCCAAATCCTGCCAATCCTCCCGCTGGGTAGAGCGGCCAATAGCGATTGCCGCTGTCGCTGCCGGATACTCGGGTATGCACTTGGTACACTGTGAAGAAGGCGCCGCCCAGCAAAAGGAAGAACCAGCCCGGCCCCAGCCAAAGACCATCAAACACGCGGTCAATGTCGCTGAAGATGGCAATGGCCAAGATGACGCAGCCTGGGATCAGCAGACCTACGTTGCCATAGCGTTTGCTGCCGCCGGCCAATGAATAAGCAACCACGAATCCAACTCCGAGAAAGTACATAAACACGTGCTGGCCCACCAGACCGAATTGCGCTAGCAGAAGGATTATGCCCAATAACACCAGACCTACGCCCAAGCCCGTATTCGTCTTCTTAACTTCCTTGCCCACAGACCATCACTCCTATCGATTGTTGTACAGTGAAGCACTGCATAATACTGCCTACAGATGTCGCCCTCGGGATAGCGTTCTGCGTTCACCACCGAGACTTCTTTATCTCATATTTGGCGTTCGTTGCACTTTTACCTGCCTGGAAGAAGGATAGTACGCAATAATCTCTAGAAATCCACTTGAAACGTGCCCTGGGAATGCCGAACAAGAGCCGGGAAACCCCTTTAACGGGGATCTGCTTCGCCACGTTATCCTCAGGCCTCGCTGCGGGTATAGCTGTGGAGTGCGCTCCTAGAGATCCACGGCCACCTGCTGTAGAAGTTCCTCAATCACTCGCTGTCCAGTGGCACCGCGCAGTTCCTGCTCCGGCCGCAGCATGAGGCGGTGTGCCAGCACAGGTACGGCCGCTTCTTGGACGTCATCAGGTTCTACATAGTCCCGGCCGGCTAAACCAGCTAAGGCCTGGGCTGCTCGGTAAAGTGCCAAGGATCCCCGGGGACTGGCGCCTAACTGCACGCTGCTGTGGCCGCGCGTACTTTGGGTCAATCGAACAATATAATCCCGGAGAACATCGGAAACATGGATGTCTCGCAGGGCTGTCTGGAATTGGATAACGGTGTCTGGGTCGGTGCAGGCTCCAAGGGCATCAATGGGATGGGCGCCGCGGAGCACATCAAGGATGGTGTTCTCCTCATCGGCGCTGGGGTAACCTAGGGACAACTTCAGAAAGAAGCGGTCCAACTGCGCCTCGGGGAGGGGGAACGTGCCCTCGTACTCCACCGGATTTTGCGTCGCCATGACAAAAAACGGCTGCGGTAATTTGCGGGTGCGGCCGTCCACAGTGACCTGTGCCTCCGCCATGCACTCCAGCAGGCTGGACTGGGTTCGGGGTGTGGCTCGGTTGATCTCGTCAACCAGCAAAATCTGAGCGAAGACCGGACCGGGATGAAAGACGAATTCCTCCTCTTTCTGGTCATAGACGGATGTCCCCGTAATATCTGAGGGCAGCAGATCCGGAGTGCACTGGACGCGGTTGAAGCTGCAGCCCAAGGAGGCGGCTAGGGAACGAGCCAACA
>PWMW01000409.1 GCA_003559095.1 Clostridiales bacterium
ACGCAATGATTATCTGCAAAATGGGCGCTAATGCCCAAAACATGAGCACTAACGCTGTGATCCTTTTCCACCGCTTAGCGGTTTAGTTCTTTATCTGCTTCAGGAAGAGTTTGAAAAGCAACTCGGCGTTTTGACCAATCAGCGGCGCCGCAGATCGGCATCTTCGCAGACTGGTTGATGATCCCGCACGCGTAAAGACTGCTGTCTTGATCACTGATGATCGAGACAGCAGTCTTTGTGTTTGGGCCTCGTGGAACGGCCTTTATACCACCCTGGGCCAGCCGCGTCATTTGGCTCTAACTCCTACAAAACCATGCTCTATGCAATATCGGGGTTGACTAGAGACTGAGGATTATGAGGGCGACAACACCGAAGGCAAACCCCACCAAGCCTCGGCGAGAAAATGTCTCGCGGAAGATAACAGTGGAGGCCAAGGCCGTGAGCATCAAAACGCCGCCGTTCACAACGGGAAACAAGATAATGCTGAGCACCTGACCGGACAACGTGAGGATCAACTGGTTGCCGAAGGCCGTGGCTGCGCCCAGGGCGATGCAGAGCACCCACCAAGTGAGCATGTGGCGGGATGGCGTGCGGGGATGCCTGCGCAGATCCCAACCGAGCATGGTTAGGGATAGTACCAAGGCCACAGCAAAGGCGATCAACATGAACTCGGCGATCTCCTGCCCGGGCAGCAGCATCTGGTGGCTCTTCAGCAGAGCACCGAGACTGCCGTTGGCGAAGAACGTCAACAGCGAGAACAAGAACCAAGCAATCCCCGTGGACTTCCTATTATCGTTAGCCTGATTGGCCAAAACGAACGAAACTAGCAGCAGAATAAAACCGGCCACCTGGATAGTCTTGACGGGTTCCTGCCAGAGCAAACTGCCAGTTACCACTGGCACCAGCAGACCTCCGGAGAAAAACAGGGCTGTATAGCCCAAGGGCCCTAAGGACATGGCCTTGGCGTAGGCGACAATAGTCACAATAAACGTGATCCCGAAGGCCACAGCCAGTCCCACAGTGGTGGGACTGACAGCCGCAAGGCCGCGCCATGCTGGCAAAAAGATCAACGTCACCACGGCGTACATGGCCGTATTGACAGCCAACGAATCACCCCAAGACTTTATGTATTGACGACTAAGAAGCTTTAGACACAGGGACTGCCCGACAAAGAGCAGCACTGCCAAACCCAGCAGGGAAGCGACCAAGACCATACCTCCAGTTTTAATGTGCGTTGGTCAAAATCAGCAAGTTCATGTTCCTATCATACACCACGACATAGCTGTTGTTAAGGTGGTTTGTACGGGATAACACATAACGGGATTCGCCTGTTCCTGCTTTGCACTCCAAAGCCACTTCGAACTGGCTCCTAAGGTTCCTGCCTTCCACGAACTTCCTTTGACCAACGCCCGGCTTTCCCGTATAATAGGGTATAAAGATTGTTCGGTACCCGAGATATAGCGCCATCACTGTTGAACTGTCCGGGGCCGTACCGAAGACGCGGCAGTTCATGGGCACTACCTAGAATCGACGTCTCAGAAATCGTCGCTCCATTGTACCAACCAACTGCACACACTAGGGGTCACAGCACAGCTGCACGGGGGGAACAACATATGGAAGACATTCTGTGGTTTTTGATCACTATCGCCGTGGCCGCATGCGGTGGTTACATAGGTTATCGTTTGAAGCTTCCGGCCGGCGTTATGCTGGGAGCCATGGTTATAACAGTTCTTTTCAACCTCACCACGGACCGCGGTGTCTTCTTTGGCGATCTTCGCATCGGCATTCAGATCCTAGCTGGAGCCATGATCGGCAGTCGCATGGACATCATAGTGGTCCGGGGTATGCAGAAGTTGATCCTGCCCATTGTACTTTTGGTATTCAGCATGTTCATCCTCAACATCGTCTTCGGAACAGCCATGTACCTATTGAGTCCTTTGGACGCAGCTACAGCTCTTTTCTCAGCGGCGCCGGGCGGAGCGTCGGACATGGCCATCATCGCCGAGGATCTCGGAGCGTATCCACCCCACGTGGCCATCCTCCAGCTGAGCCGATTGATCATTATCTTCTCCGTCATGCCGCTGGTGTTTCGCCGGGTGGCGGGCCGCGTGGTTGGCCAACGACAGGCGGCCCCAGACGTTGATACTGCTGATCTACCCGCAGGTGTTGTGGAAGCCGCTGGCTCCAATGACACGGTACCCCATTCCTTGACAGCGCCCCGTGTACCTTGGGAGCGACTGCTGTTGTTGATCACGTCCGCCGCCATTGGCGGCACAATCTTTTTCGTGTTGGGTGTGACAGCCGGGGCTCTGATCGGCGGTATGGTAGGCGGCACGATCTACTGTGTCTTGACAGGAAAAGTTAGGTTCCCCGGCGGCCTCAAGGTGATCATGCAGGTGGGGGCGGGGGCGTTCATTGGCATGCGGGTGGAACACGAGACCGTTGCTACCCTGCCAGAACTGGTTATGCCCCTGCTCATCATGTTCCTCGGCATACTGGCCTTTTCGTTCGGTACCGGTTGGATCATCCACAGATTGACCAAACTGAACCTTATGACCTGTTTGTTGGCTTCGACACCTGGGGGCCAGCAGGAGATGGCCCTGCTCAGTGAGGACCTCGAAGCGGACACGCCCAGCGTCGCCATTATGCAGACGGCCCGTCTCGTAACAGTGATTACGTTCTTCCCAACGCTCTTAGGTATCATCACCCGCATCGTATAGTCTCGGCTGTCGGCCCATCCTAAGCGCTGCTTTCAGGGTGGACCCTTCGTTGAGCCTGGCTTTCGGAGGAAAGTTTGCCATCGTTCGCAGGATTATCGCTGCTGGTCAAGAACTCGGTGGTAAGGGGCACCTCATTGGTGTTCCTGCAAACACCGACAAACGGTGCAAGTGGCTGTAACGGGCCAGAAAGAAGGGTGATACCAGTGAGACAAAAACAGAATAGAGCGTCAAAATGGTTGATGATGGTCAGCTGCATCATGCTCCTGCTGGTAGTGGGAAGTGGTGCCGTTGGTGCCCAAGCACCTCCGGACGATGCCATGAACTTCCAGCCAGGCGATATGTTCGCTTATTCGCTGCGCATGGAAGATAGCGGAGGCGTTCGGGAAGGTCGTTTGTCCATCTGGGCATCGGAGACCGATGCTGGCCATCTGCACCTGCTGCTAAGCGGCGATTTTGCCGGGATCAACTTCACGACCGCAGCCCAAGGTCCGGTGGATGATCCCATGGCGCTCTTCAGCAACTTGGGTTACGCAGCATCCCAAGACCTGCCATATGATCCGGAGCAATTTGTACAGTTCTTGTTCATGGTCACATGGGCCTTCATAACCTTTGACGACACCATTCTGCAAGTGGGCTTTGATGACACTGTAACGACTCCCCATGGAGGCCAGTTCAACGTAGCGGTGCCTGGACAGGCGACCGTTGGCGGTATGGAAGGCTATGCGGTGGAACTGTCTGTGGCCGACGAACCATCGGTGATCGAGGTCCTCTACAATCCGGACCTGCCCCTTCCGGTTCGAGGCGCTATCACCGACGAAGGGTTCCACATTGAGGCGTCGCTGAAGGAGTACGCCAAAAACCGCACTGCCCCCGACATACCCCTGCCGCCCCGGGCCCATTGGCAGGGCGTGCTGCATGAATTGGTGTACCATCTGCAGTCAGCAGGTCTGGAGATTGGTGAGGTGCGGCCCCATGACATCCGCATGATGGACGCCACGGCGGCCCTCAGTGTGACGATTGACGGCCACTCGCCTCCCGCAGAACTGTATGCCTTTGATCCAGAAACCACCGCGGAATCCACGTTGGAACGGGTACGCGCAGCCGCTGACTCCGGCCAAATGTTGATCCCAGAGATGTCCATGGAGATCCCCGTGGTGGTTCACGATCAGCTCATGCTGAGCAGTGTGGACTATTTCGGCGGTGATCATCATCCCAACAAAGACGCGATTGTTGAGAGCTTCTTATCGTTTTAGTTGCGAGCGTTGGTTGCCCAGCGGCCGCAGCCGCTGGCAGCATGTCATAGGCTGTACTACATGCAATCGCGGCCCTGGTGGGCCGCGATTGCTGTCGCTCTTGACAAAACAGACGCCACATCTGCCACAGGCATCTTGCAGGGATCCCTCCCAGCATTTAGGCAGATCCTAGAAGGTCCCAGACTAACTGGCAGAAAACAGCTGCTCCGGGCACCAAAGCCTCGTCATGGTAATCAAAACGGCTGTTATGACCGTGGATGGGTTCAGTGCCGGGTTCGAGAATGCCTATCTGGAAGAACAGACTCTTGGGAACTTTTTCGCTGTATAGGGCGAAATCTTCCGAACCCATGAGCGGATGCGTGCTCTCAACAATACTGTCAGGTCCGAGGACGTTTCTTGCCGCAGCATGCAGACGGTCGACCATAGCGCCATCATTGACCACCGGTGGAACACAGGGAACGAAATCCACTTCATAGCCACATCCAAAGGTGGCGGCTACTCCTGCAGCTTTTTCCCCCAGACGCTCCTCCATCCGGTCACGAACAGCGTTGCTCAGTGTCCGAATGGTGCCCCGCACCAAAGCGCTGCGGGGTATGATGTTGAAGGCTGTCCCGGCTTCCACGGCGCACACGGAAACCACGGCGCTGTCCAAGGCATTGACCTGCCGACTGACAATTTCCTGAACCGCTGTAATGAAGTGAGCCGCTGTCAAAACGGGATCCCTGGTCTGGTGCGGGAAGCCGCCGTGGCCGCCTGCAGCGGTAAACGTTACGGTGAATTTATCGGCGGAGGCCATGGCGGGACCGCGCAGAGCAGTCACCTGACCCAACTTCAACCCGGAAGAACCGTGCAGCGCCACGATATAGTCCGCAGGGGGATCATCCAACACTCCGCTTTGGATCATACCCTGGGCGCCAGCTAGGGTCTCTTCTGCGGGCTGGAAAAGGAAGCGAACTTCGCCGCATAAATGCTCTTTGATGGCCGCCAAGGCATGGGCCGTACCTAAGAGCGTTGCTGTATGCCCGTCGTGGCCGCAGGCGTGCATTACGCCAGGGGTTTGGGATGCGTACGGTAAGCCGGTCTCTTCCTGCATGGGCAGTGCGTCCATGTCAGCCCGCAGAACTACCACGGGTCCTGGGCCCCGCTCGCCCTTGAGGACGCCCAAGACTCCTGTTTCTGTGTTCAACGAGCGCAGCGCTATCCCGGCGCGCTTCAGCTCTTCCTCCACAAGCTTTGTCGTCTGGAACTCTTGAAATCCTACCTCGGGCTGACGGTGGATCTGGTGACGCCACTGTGTCATCGCTTCTTGGTATGGCTGGACGTGCTGGCGCAGATTCATTGAATCTCCTCCCTTTTTACTGATGGCTTTGAGTTAAACGTTCGCAGGAACCGGCATGACTCCCTAAGACACCAAGAGCGACTGGAGGCCACTGGGCCATGCCATGGCATTGGTATTCATCAACTCTATGTTCAATTCCTGTTCTGCACGAAGGTGTTTGCTGTGCAGATTTCATCGGAGGTGCCCAACCTCAAACTTGAGACGCACTTGTCACTGCCGAGCCTTCAGTAGTCACTAACCACGAAGGTGGTGCTTCTGCGCTGCAGGTTCTAGAAAGCACGCAAGCAGCCGCGCCATTTGGCAGCGGCTGCTCGGGTGGTGTTCTAAGAGACCATGCCGTTCCTCTTCACCGCCCAACCTACTCTTGGGGACGGATATGGATGCGGGTTCGATCCAGTAGCTGGGCGCCCCACGAACAAACAATTCTAAAATTTCGACAAAAGGGTCTCCAACAGCAACTTTAACAGATCGTCGTGCTGTCGTCGTTTTGCTCCCCGCTGTGAACCGCTGTCGGTTGCATCGTTTTCCGGCAAAGACCAAGCTCCTTCCTTTCCCTCGCAGGCCTTGACCTCGAAGGACAATACGTCTCCCGACGAATAGTATACTTAAGTTGGCTGGCTGCTGCAGGCAGCGGAAACGAGCCCCGTGCTGATCAAGGAGCCGCTATCGCCATCAATCCTCCACCCACTCCAGGAAGATGCCCTTCTGGAAACCGCCGCGCTGCACTCGCTTGTCTGCTTGGATCTGCCGTAGTGTTTCCCAGTCCAGTTCCAGGGCTGCTGCTAGAGCCTCCATCACCTCCAGGACATCGGCCAACTCAGCCGGATCATTGGAACTTTGGACAAATTCCTCGGCTTCTTCCAGCAGTTTCTTCTTCAGTTCCGTAAGCAGGATCTCTCCCGTCACGGTTGAGGTCCTGAACTCCTTGCCCGTCTGGGAAATCACCTCGGGAATCGCATCCCGCACCAGCTTGTTATATGTGGGCATTATGCATCATCCTTCCTCATACCTCGGTGAACTTTATCCCGTGCTTTGTAGAGACGCGCTAGTTTTTGCCGGGCACGGTAGCCCAATATATCCCGCACATGGGCCACGAGCAGCGGTGTTTGCGTCCTTACAACGGACTCCCTGATATGGAAGATCTTATTGATTTCATCGAACCAGAAAAAGTCGGAGCTTTGACTGAGGAACTTCACAGGGTTATTTTTGGCCAAGGTCTCCCAACGACTGATGGACCACTCCTGGTAGCCTTGGCTTTTCTTGTCTGCCATGTCCACATGCAGGCGCGGATCTTCATAAAAGCGCTGCATGCTCTGGGCCACCTGCTCCAGTGGCACCTGTTCCGCCAACTGTTCACCCTGGAGCAGAGCGTGGATTGTAGGAACTTTGTAGAGTTTTTGCATGTGCGTTTTCTCAAGATCCCGCAAAAAATCTTCCAACTCACCATTCAGCCAGGATGCTTCCTCCGGCAGCAGATCGCCCACATCCTCAAGAAACCGCAGATACCCCTTCTGGGAACCTACGTGTCGCGGCTCCATGAACTCGCGACTGTCGAAATCGGATCCCTCAAATACGTCCAAGCGCAGGGGCCGACGTCCCAAGCGTTCCTTGAGGCGCCAATATTCCGTGCGCAGCCGTTCTCGCAGCGGATCCCGCTTTTGCATTTCGGCAAAGACATCCAAGAGGGCCAGATCCCAGTGCATGCGGCAGTCTTCGGCCAATTGATCCGCTAGATCCTCGATCTTGTACGGCTGGTACATAACACCGTGTGTTTCGTCAGGCCGACGCCCAGTAAGCAGCAGCGGCAAAAGATGGGCCTGCCGGTAGTTGCCGATAAAATCCAGCACTGTGACCTTGTCCTTATTGGGTGCTTTGCGCAGGCCGCGCCCTAATTGCTGCAAAAAGACGGTATAGGACTG
>PWMW01000135.1 GCA_003559095.1 Clostridiales bacterium
CCGGCGTCACGGCCTGTCCGGTTGTGTTGGGTCTGAGCGAACTGGGCTACACCCATGTCAAGCTTTACGCAGGGTCGTGGAGTGACTGGATCACCTACCCCGCCTTTCCCATGGACACCGATGCCGAGCCAGCAAACCCCAGGCCCGAGGCAACAGCTGGTGAGAACTAAACTGCAATCGCAGATCGCTGCCCGTCTCAACTGAATACCAACAAAGCCCCGTTCCTCTGGAAGGATCGGGGCTTTTCTCGCCTGGCGCTGGCAGATCACGAATCGGCGGTCAAACTTGCCTGGTCAAAGGTGCACGTGAAGCTGCTATCCTGAGGGCTGCAGGCATAGAATCCCACCTTAAGCTGGGACGGCGCCCCATGCAGATGCGTAATGCGCATCTGTATCCATTCCTGGCCGTCGCTGGCATATGTGATGGTGAAATCATCGCCCTCCCGCTGAACACGGTACCAAAGCTCATTAATCTTTGACGAGACATCGGTGGTAGCCCAGTCGGAATAACCCAGATGGGTGACCACAGAGCCCAAGCGCCCATACTGGGAATCCTCATACTCCAGGGATACTTTGATCCACTGCTGGTCATCCACTCGCACCATGATGCCGCATTGGTCGTACTGTCCCGCATACTGGAATCGTACCCGCGTCGTGAATGTGAAGCTACCATCAGCTTCGGTGAGCAGCGCATGGCCGTTGTCCCGCTGAAACCCATAGTGGGTCCGCTGCCAAAAATCCGTTTGGGGATCCGTAGTCAAGATCAATCCATCCTGCACTCGGAACGTCCGGGGTTCATGAAGCCATCGAAAACCTGCCGGAACTCCTTGTTTCCAGTCAATCGTCGCCATTTTGGACGCTGTTCTTAAGGACCCCATGCCGCACCAGCCGTAGTTCGGCGGGCTGCAGAGCCTTGAACAGCTGCACCTCCTTTGTCCATAATGCAGTCCGCGGGGCGTCTGCGTTTCGTATTGCCTTGGTCAGGCCGCGCTTGTGCAGGCTAAGGACACGCCCTGGCAAAGCTTAACGTCCGTAGAGTTCCCGTACTCTCTGCCGCACTTTCTCCCGGCGTCCTTCATCGGCGTCCAGTGCATTGGGGGTATCCACAATGGCGGCGTCTTCCTGCACAAAGGTGGGCACGGGAGTTTCAAAGAGCAGCCAGTGGCCGAGGGCCTCCCGCAGCCGGCGCACTTGAGACTGGCAGCCTGGCTCGGCAAACAAATTGGTCAACTCCAAAGGGTCGGCCTCAAGGTCAAAGAACAAGCTGTCGTCGGGGGCCGCAGCCAGAAGCAGCTTATACCGCTGGTCTCGAATCATGTACTCCGCGCCCATACGATTCTCGGTCACAACATACCCTCGAGCCTGCGTTTCGTCCAGCAGATCCAAGCCGCCCATATAGGGACCGGGTTGGCACCCCACGGCACCCAATATCGTTGGTGCAACGTCCACATTGCTGACAAGGCGGTGGTCCGAACCTGTCCGCGAAGACTCCGGGTACTTAATCAGCAGCGGAACCCGCACCAGCGGCTCATACATGTGGTTGTTCTTGAGCAGCATATGATGATACCCCAGATAATCTCCATGGTCACTGGTGAAAACAATCATGGTATTGTCGTAGATCCCCTTAGCCTTCAGAATGGCGATCATACGCCCGATCTCATGGTCGATCTGGGAAATGGCGGCATAGTAGTATGCCATCACCTGGCGCAGAGCTGCTTCGTGTAACAAGGTGTTGTCGAAATATCCCGAGCCCCGTCTCTGGTCCACAGCCAAACACTGGTCGGTCCAGCCGTCCAACAGCTGCAGCGCCGAGGGGTCGTACATGCCGCTCCACGGCGCTGGCGGGTCAAAGGGATGGTGAGGTTTGATGAACCCAACCATCAGACAACTGCCCTGCTCCGTCCAGTTCTCTAAGGCTGCCATCGCTTTGCTGCCGATCCAAGTGGTGGAATGATCCTCGGCGGACAGCTGCGATTCCAGAGCACCGAACGACTCCCAGTACGCTTGGGGTGCCTGGTCCCGGAACTCCATTTCCTGATCCATTAAGTCTACCTTGTCAACGAGACCTTTGGCCAGCAAATAGCGGTGGTAGTCATCATCGAAGCGGCCGTGGCCGTTTTGCTCAGCCAACTCCAGTTCCGCAAAGCCTACGTCCAAGTAGGTTGGCGTGAAATGCATTTTGCCAACGGCTTTCGTTGCATAGCCTTCGGCCTGCAGCAGCTGCGGAAATGTTTCCAACCCCGGCAGCAGCGTACTGCGGTTGCTCCAGCCGAGGTGCTGGTGACTGTATGTACCCGACAACAGGGAGTATCTCGAGGGTGTGCAGACCGGATAGGAACAAAAACTGTTGGTATAGATGACGCTGTCCGCAGCCAGCTCGTCGATGGCCGGTGTCTGGACATCTCGGTTGCCGGCAAACCCCAGGCAGTCGTAGCGCTGTTGATCCACGTGGATAACCAAAACATTGGGCTTCATAAAAACAGTCCTTCCTTGCCAGCGTCCTGCAAACATGGTCGAGGCTGGCGACTTCTCTTACTGGCCAAACGGCACGCTCTGCAGTGCCAGCCGCGCTTTGAACTACTCGCTATCCAGCGCCTCGGCCTTCAACCGTTCCAGTTCGCTGGTCAATGCTGCCCGAGCTTCGGCGTACTCCGGTTCGTGATAGACATTGCGCATTTCTTGGGGATCCGCCGCTAAGTCAAAGAGCTCCCATTCCGGGGCGGTTGCAGAATCGATGCTGCCGCTGGTGTTCAGGGATTCACCGTAATAGTAGATCAGCTTGTAACGCTGGGTCCGGATACCATAGTGAGCAGCCACATTGTGATGGCTGAGATGCATCCAATAGCGATAGTACATGGACGTTCGCCAATCAGCGACTGTTTGGCCGCGAAATACATCCCGCAGCGAGCGCCCCTGCATGTCCTCAGGTGCTGGCAGCCCAGCGTAGTCCAAAAAGGTCTGGGCAAAATCGAGATTCAAGACCATGGCATCGCTGCTGGTCCCCGCCGGAATTTCCTTGGGGTACTGCACCACCAGCGGCATGCGCAGCGATTCTTCGTACATAAAACGTTTGTCATACCAGCCGTGATCACCCAGGAAGAACCCTTGGTCCGACGTGTACATGACCACAGTGTTTTCTGCAAGGTTGTTCTCTTCCAAGTAGTCCAAGATCCGGCCCACGTTGTCATCGATAGCCGCTACGCAGCGCAGATAATCCTTGATGTAACGCTGGTAGAGCCACTCGACGACCGATTCCTGATCCGTGAATGTAACGGGTTCTCCGCCAACAGGACAGAGGGAAAATCCCGTTAAGTCCTGGGGCACATAGATGAAATCCGTGCCTTCATAGCCAGCAGGCGGAACCAGTTTGAGATCGCGGTACATGAAGTCCGAGGAGATGCGCATGCGGGCCCGCTTGGCCGCTTCAGAACGATGGCTGTAATCATCGTGGAGCGTGTCCGGCAGGGGAATATCCTCGTCTTCATACATGTGCATGTGCTTCTCGTCCGGTTCCCACCAGCGGTGCGGCGCCTTGTGATGGCACATGAGCATGAACGGCCGTTCCTTGTCCCGCTGCTCCAGCCACTGCAGACTCAGATCCGTCACAATGTCCGTCACGTAGCCTTCATACACTCGCTCACCCTGTGGGCTCAGCATCAGTGGGTCGTGATAGTCGCCCTGACCCGGCAGGACCACCCATTCATCAAAGCCTGTAGGCGAGCTGTGTCCGCCTTCGCCCAAGTGCCATTTGCCAAAAACCGCAGTCTGGTAGTTGTTCCGCTGCATGATCTTGGCAACAGTTTCCTGACGGCCGTCAAAGCGGTCGTCCAGGGTGCGCACCCCGTTCAGATGCGTATGTTTTCCGGTCAAGATCACGGCCCGGCTTGGTGCGCAGATGGAGTTCGTACAGAAACAGTTGTCCAACAGCACACCATTTTGCGCAATACGGTCGATATTCGGTGTCTGGTTAATCCCACTGCCGTAGCAGCTCATGGCGTGCGCTGCATGGTCATCGGACATGATGAACACAATGTTTGGTTGTTGCATGGTCAGTCCAGCTCCTTTAGTTTTCCGTGCTGTCTGGCGCAGACCCCCGCAGAATCAGCTCCATGATATGGTTGGTACGGGCGGCGCTGTCCCCGGTGCTGGGAGCTGGCTTGCCGCCGTTGAGCTCTTCGACGATGGTCTGAATTAGTGGCTGCTGGATATGCTGCGGCGTAGCGGTGGCCACCTCGGTGGTGCCGGCATCGGTGGTAACTAGAATCGGCTCGGTGCCAAACGTGGAAAAGGTCAACTTGCCCCGGCTGCCAACAATTTCGTTCACGTCCACATCCGCAAAGGCGCAGAAGTTCCAAACAGCGGTACCGAGCACACCGCTCCGCAAGGCGAAGCTGGCTGTTACTGTGTCCTCCGGTTCGTACAATCCGGCCAGGTTAGCCGTTTCACCGGCGGCGGCAGCGATGGGGCCCAAAAGAAAATCGAAGATATCCAGGGTATGGGAAGCCAAGTCCATGAAGAGGCCGCCCCCGGCAATCTCGGGAATCACCCGCCAAGGCAGTTCACCGCTTTCAGGAACGATGCGGGGCCGCTGGTACTGCTTGATGGTGACAAAGCGCACTTCACCAATGGCCTCCGCTGCTAAGAGCTCCTGGATTTTTAAGAATCGGGGCAGAGCCCGCCGATAATACGCCACAAACAAAGGTACCTCGGCCTCTTTGCAGGCATGCACCATCTCCCAGCATTGGCGATAGCTTACGGCCATGGGCTTTTCCACGTACACCGGTTTGCCGGCTTTGGCCGCCTGCAGTGTGTACAGATGATGGTAAGCCGGCGGCGTAGCCACATAGATGGCATCAATCTCAGGATGAAAGATCACTTCTTCCGCATCGGTAGTCCAGCGCGGCACGTTATGCCGCCGGGCGTAGTCCTCTGCCAGCGGACCATTACGCCGCATGACCATATCCAGGGACGAATGCTGTGCCCTCTGAAACCCCGGCCCACTCTTGACTTCGGTGACATCGCCACAGCCAATTATTCCCCAACGGATCGTCTTCATTGGTTAATACACTCCTCTGGATCTGGGTTTCGAAGGATAGGTGTCCACTGCAACACTAGCGCTCCCGGGCAGTCTCAGGAACCCGCAGCCACGGAAATCTCTGCCCGCCGGATGTTCCGGTTCTTGCTCAACGCTCCAATGCGGACCTTGAGGTGACCACCCGGACGCGGCTGCCTCTGGTCCCTTGGCAGGACCAAGGTAGGGATGAAGCCCCCAGAGGCAGTTGTCAGCAGCCTCTGCCTGACATCCAACGCAGAAACGGGAACCGCGGCCGCGGTGCGCAGCCTTCTGCCTCAACGTTCGTCCAGAAGAAGGAGGATTCCTCCGTCCCTCCAAGCAATCACCTATCCAGCGCAGAGAACCGGGAACTGCCAGTGGGTAGCGGCAGGATCGACTCAATATTCGCCGAATTATTAGTATTAAGAATTTCTAAACGGTCTCCGGATTCATAACACCGACACACGCCGCCCAACGGCGGCCATTGGGGAACAAAGGGGGGAGCGTTTTGCGGAATCCAACGGGACTCGTAGTCATTTGTCTTTTGTTGGTTGTGTCCAGCCTGCCCGCCGGAGCCAGTCAACAGCTGGGTCATATGTACGTGGCTTTGACAGCCTTTGCAGGAGCGCCGCCGGAGTTGTTTGAAGTGCTTTATGCCAACCTAGGATCCTATGTTGCCGGAGCCGTTGGTCCCGACATCTGCCTGCTGACATACCCCGAAGACGAAATGCGGGGCGCATCGCATCCCGGGGATTGGCCTCATTACCGTCGCAGCGGCCAGCTGGTCATGAACCTGCTGCGCCTGGCTGCAACCCCAGCTGAAGAGGCCTTTGCCTGGGGTTGGTTGACCCACTACATGACAGATAACGTTGTGCACCCCGTAGTTAACCAGTTCGGCGGCTACTACACCGGCGATGGTATGAGCCCATCCCAACGGCAGACGGCCAAGGAGCGCCACATACTTTTGGAGCTCTTTGAGAACCGGCACATCATGGAATCAGCGGCCCCGACGCGAAGCTACTACCCCCACCGCTATCGGCTGGATAGCGATCTCGTCCCCGTTGATCTCGTGGTGAAGGCCTACAATGCTACCTATACTGAGGGTGCCCCCGTAGGCTTTGCCACTCGCCTCGGAACAGCAGCCTATGCCATGGAAGTGACCATCGGTTCGTTCCTGGCCGAGACCAGTGAAGGCGCCAAGCGCAGTCTGCTATCCCGGGCCTTGTCGGTATTTCCCGGTTGGGTGCTGGGGGAAATGCCCACGGCGGAGGAATACGAGCAGCTGATGGAACCCTTGGTTGTCACTGACGCAGCTTGGGTGCGAGATGCCAATGGTCAGGAATCGCTGCGCATTGCCTATGACGTCAACGACATTCGGCTTCTGCGGGGCTTTGCCGACCAAGTGGATGGCGCCTATCTGACGGCGGCAGCAAACATTGAAGCCGCCATGGGATTTTTTGGTCAACCCCCAGCAGACCTGCGGCTTGTCAACACCAACCTGGACACCGGACTGCCGGTGGAGCGGATCTTTGACCCGGGCACAGCATTCCCCGGCAACCCGGACCTTTTCTATATGTTGGTAACCTGCAGCATTCGAGACAAGGACGGTCAGGAACATTCACCCTTCGCAGCGGGCGATTGGGTAGATTTTCCATACTTAGACAAGAAAATCTGGGGCGGCCCCGCAGGAACAGGTGTCTTGGAAATCCCCTTCACCACAAGCTATTCCGGCCCATATGAGGTGAACCTGGAGCTGGTATTTGCGCATTTTCCCGACAAACGGCCTTACATGGAGCCCAATGACAACGCTCGCTGGCAGGGTATCATCGGCGAAGAAATCCGCTGGCATGGCCATTTCTCCGTCAATGAATACAGCGGACTTGCGGATCAAATGGTGCCTACCTGGCAGGGACCGCTGAACAGCCCTCTACCGTTGGTGCTCGTTGCCCACCAGGGAGAGAATTTCCTGGACGTAATCGCCGTCGAACCCGATTCTCTCTATTACGACAGCCGCGGAGCGTTGTTCCTGCTAACACCGCACTGGTTCAGCCAAGCTCGGACGTACCAGGTGTCCGGCGCCGCGGCTGCTGAGCAACTGATTGCCATGTGGCGTCCCCACTGGAATCCCAGGGAGGAGTCGCTGCCGCCTTGGTTGGAGCAGGCCATCGCCGGCATC
>PWMW01000365.1 GCA_003559095.1 Clostridiales bacterium
ATGAGAATACATCTGTTCAACACCTTACGTCACTCCTTTGCTCATTCTTCTTCTTTGCGAACGAGCAGAAAACGAACGACTTCTTCGGTGATCTTCAGAACACGGTCGACTTCCGTAGTCGTTTCGTTATCTGCATTGAAATCGATCACCACGTAGAAGCCATCGGTGTTGCCCTGAATCTCATAGGCAAGACGCCGCTTACCCCACTTGTTGACGTTGGTAATTTCGCCGCCACCCTGCGTGATCAGGCCTTGAGCCTTCTCGATGACAGCTTCCGTTGCCTCTTCATCCAAGTTGGGATTGACAATCAGCATTAATTCGTAAGCGCGCACCTCAGCTTCACCTCCTCCCTGTGGACTAAACGGCCCTAGGCATACCTAGGGCAGGGTCAACTCATTATAGCACTTGCCCTTGGCCAGTGTCAAACGTTGAAGCGAAAAAGAATCACGTCGCCATCGTTTACCACATAATCACGGCCTTCGGAGCGCAAAAGCCCTTCCTCCCGGGCGCGTGCGAAGGTAGCGCAGTCCATTAGAACGTGAAACGGTACCACTTCAGCGCGAATAAAACCGCGTTCCATGTCGCTGTGGATGGTTCCTGCCGCTTGGGGCGCTTTGGTGCCCTTAGGAATATTCCAGGCCCGGGTTTCCTCGCCTTTCACTGTATAAAAGGTGATCAGCCGCAGCAGCTCTTGTCCGGCCCGAATCACCTTGTGCAGACCCGGTTCCACCAGACCCAGCTCTTCCTGGAACTGGGATGCATCCTCTGGCGCCAGTTCAGCAATCTCGGCTTCGATGCCCGCAGATAGCCAGATCAAGGTACTTGCGTGCTCATCCACCCACTGCTGCAGGGGCTGCAGCATAACCTTGGTGGCGCCGGAGAGCGCCGCAGCATCATCTTCACCCACATTAGCAATGTACAGGACGGGTTTTTGCGTCAACAGAGGCAGTTCCCTGGGCAGCTCGATACTCGTCTCGCGCAGAGGAACACCATCGTTTAACACTGACAATGCTTGCTCCAACTGCTGCAGCTCCTCTTTGTACTTTCTCTCTCCGGTCTTGAGCAGCCTTTCTGTACGTTCGATCCGCTTGGTCACCGATTGCAGATCCGCCAAAAGCAGTTCGGTCTGAACGATCTCCACTTCCAACAGTGGGTCCGGTTCCGCCAGGGAGCTGGCCACGTTGCTGTCTTGAAAGACCCGCACCACTTGGATGATGGCATCCACATCCCGAATGTGAGCCAAGAACTGATTGCCCAGGCCTTCACCGCTGCTGGCACCCTTCACCAAACCGGCAATATCCACAAACTCGATGGCCGCAGGGGTCAGGGTTTTGGGCTGAATCAAGTGCCCCAGCTGCTGCAGGCGAGTATCGGGCACGGCCACCACGCCCACATTGGGATCAATGGTGCAGAACGGGTAGTTCTCCGCCGGTACGCCGGCCTTCGTCAAAGCGTTGAAAAGCGTAGATTTGCCCACATTGGGCATTCCCACGATGCCGATTTGCAGAGCCATATGTACTACTCCTTTCAAAAACTAGCGCGCTGCAGGAGGGGATCGAGCCTCCTCAGCGAATAGTAGGTCGTTGGGCTTTTGAGAAATGATTTGGAGGAATGATTATGTCGCAACGATTAGCACGGGCCGGCCTTATTGCCGCTGCCTACGTGGTTTTGGTGTTTATTCTGCGTCCATTCAGTTTCGGACCCATTCAACTAAGGGTCGCGGAAGCACTTACTGTGCTCCCCATACTGTTCCCCGAGGCCGTGGGAGGACTCTACGTCGGAGTGTTGGCGGCTAACATCCTCGGCGGGCTCGGCCCATGGGACATCTTCGGCGGCAGCGCCGTCACGCTCCTGGCTGCTTACGTAACCATGCGTTATCGCCGCAGTTGGATCGCCTATGCCTCTCCCATTGTGTTCAACGCTGTTCTCATCAGCCTCTATCTGCACTTTATCTTTGAACTTCCGTACTGGGCCTTGGTGGCGAGCATTGGGATCAGCCAAACCATCGTCGTCCTCGGACTGGGCCTGCCGCTAGTTCGCTTTCTCCGCAAGCACTACCCCGTGCCCAGTGAGTGACGGGCATCCAAGGTAACCCAGGCCGCTCTAGTTCAGGCAGAGCGGCTTGTCTCTTGGGAGCAGAAACGCCTCAGCGCTGGGGATCGGCGGTTTGGTCGGCGTCCAGACGCTTCTTAATCTGCTTCAGCAACTTCTCGCGCGGCAGCAGCAGAATGCGCTGGCAGCCCAGGCAGCGCAGCCGCACATCGACGCCAGTCTTCAGTACCTCCCAGTCGGTACTGCCACATGGATGCGGTTTGCGCAGCCGCAGTTTCTCTCCGACAGTCAGCATTTCTTTCACCTCTTCGCAAACTATGTTAATTGCCCGCTGTGACCGCACCTTTTACTGGGTTCGCCATTGCAGGTCTGCCTCTCCACCCAGATCAAGACCTTGACAGTGCTGTCAAAACCAGCGCCCAGCGAACCAACACCTTCATTATACACCAGGTATTGCTTCAACAAAACCTCGGGCTGACGCTGGGACGTTCGATGCCTGCATATCTTGGCGTAGAAATGAAAAATGCAAGGGTAATAAAGGGGATTTTGGGGTCACAGCGAACAAAGTAAGGAGAATCGAAAAAAGAAAGGAAGATGTTTTCTTGAAATTGTCCCGCAGTTTGTTGTCCCTGATTGTCATGTCTCTGCTGCTGCTGACGGCTTTGGCCGCACCGACCTCTGCTGATGATTCAGTAATCGCCACCGTTAACGGACGGGAAATTACCCGTGAGGCCTTCCACGAAGCCTTGGAAGCCGAGTTCGGAGCCATGCTGCTGCAGCAGATGATCATTGAAGAGATGCTCAGCGCCCGCCAGGATGAGTTGGGTGTGGAAGTTACCGACGAAATGTTCAATGACTACTTCATGAACATCCTTGGTCAACTGGGTGGCGAAATGGGGCTGCAGCAGTTTTTGCAGCAGAATCAAATTTCCATGGCCCAGCTGGAACAGCAGATCTACTGGAACCTTTTGCTGGCCGAGTTAACCCAGGCTGAAGTGGAGATCACCGACGACGAGTTGGAAGCTTGGTTTGAAGACAACAAAGGCCGCTTTGACGTTCCTGAGCAGGTAAAGGCCAGTCACATCTTGGTGGATACCGAAGAGGAAGCAGAAGCGCTGCGCACACGGATCGAAGAGGGTGAAGACTTTGCCGTTTTGGCCGAAGAATACTCCCTCGATCCTGGTTCAGGACCTCGGGGCGGCGACCTTGGCTTTTTCGGCCGAGGCATGATGGTGCCGGAATTTGAGGGCTTGGCCTTCGAGCTTGGCATTGGTGAGATGGGGATCGTCGAAAGTTCCTTTGGCTGGCATCTGATCTTGGTTACAGACAAGGCTGAAGAAGAAGCTGCCTCCCTCGAAGACAGCTACGACCATGTACTTTCCCAGATGAAACAGGAACTGGCCATGGATCCCAATGCCTACTTGATGTTCTTGTTGGACACGGCTGAAATTGACATCCACTCCGAACGTTTTCAGGACCTTGGATTCTAGAATATCGAAACTGCAATAGAGATGAAAACAAGCTCCGCCCTGACGTTGGGCGAGAGCTTGTTTTTTTAATGCTTCCGGTTCCAGCTGTCCGTCCGATAGATGGTGGCCGCCATATGCTCCACCCGTCGCTCCTCGTGTTCGTCCAGTGCCTGTGGGTTCCAAGATATGCGATGTTCCGATGCAAACCCCTCCAAAAGACACTGAACCACATCATCATCGGGAGGTACAAATCCCAGCGTAGTTTTGATGCTTCCGGCCTTTGCGGTCAGCAGCCTGCGGGCCGCCTGGTGCGCCCGGGGGCTCTCCCAAGCCATGACCTCCAACAGTAGTTCAAGATCAAAATCCAACAATACGGAGCCATGCTGCAGCAGGACATCGCCCCGTCGAACCTGCGCGCTGCCCACGACCTTGCGGCCTTCTACCAAAAGTTCATATCTGGATGGACTGTCAAAACACGCTGCGGTCACACCCCGCTCCCCAGAGCCTTGGGCTGTCCACATCTGGGCCGGGAGACCGAGACGACGCAGACCGTTAACCAGGCCTTGACTGAGCCAGCGATACGATTCGGTGACACTGCTGGGCAGACCTTCGTACTGCAGGGGCATGGCCACGCAGTAGGTGATCTCGTGCTGGTGCAGCACCGCCCGGCCACCAGTCGGGCGGCGAATCCAGTGAATACCCCGGTGCGCGCAGGCGGTCTCATTGACTTCAGCAGCATGCTTTTGAAAATAGCCAATGGAGAGGGCCGCGGGTTGCCAACGATAAAAGCGGATAACAGGCGATTTCTTCTCTTGGGCGTATGCGGCCATATATTCGTCGACGGCCATGTTGCGGGCAGCATCGCCCACAGCTGTCGGCAGTAATCGCCACCTACTCACCGGCGCTCACCTCCATGTCCCGCAAACAATGTTGGAACTCTGCCGCCGTTAATGGCCGCGGGTAGTTATACATGGTGCCGTGGGGGCGCTCATTGTAATACGGTCGGTTGCAGTCCGGGCAGCCCGAGGTTTCAAAGGCGGCCGGGCCAATGGCGGCCTGTTGCGCCGGGGTGAAGGCAATGGTACCGAAACGGCTGCTGCCGAACCGCTGGGCACCGAACTGCCGCAGCAGATAATGGACGGCCTGTAGTCGGCGGTAGCGCCCGATGTCCGGCGGCTCGGCCTCGGCCATGGCTGTACCCTTAACGGGAGTGAAGGCAAAGAGGGCAACGGTAATGCCTAAGATATGCAGCTCCTGCAGACAGCGGCTGGCCTCTAGCTCCGTCTCGCCAAGACCAATAATGAGATGCGTCGAGATGCGCCCGGGAAAGGCATGGCTGGCCTCCGTTAAGAGGGCCCAAGTGCCCTGCCAATCGCGGCCCACCTGGGCGGCAACCTCGGGAGTACAGGCATCCAATGCGATACTGACCTTATCGGCGCCGGCATCCAAAAGCTGCTGGGTATCCTCCAGACTGCGGGGTCGGCAGGACACGCAGCGGGGCACGGCCAGCCCTTCCCTATGGAGCGTCTGCAGAAGCTCTACGGTGGATTCCAGCCATTGATTGCCGTCAGCCACCTGCAAACAATACCGCTTAAGGCTGCTCTGTTCCTTCATAGCTGCTAGAATCTGGGTTACGGGGTACTCCGGCCATATGATTCGTGACAATTTGCCGGTTTCGCCCTGACCCTGCGGACAAAAGGCACACTGGCCGCGGCATGCCTCTCCGGTGAGAAAATAGCCCGTCGTTGGATCCGCGTCGGACTGGATAGACTTCAGCCCCAAAACATGGGCTGTTCCTGCTGAGACACGAATCATAGGCTACAGCACTCCTCTTCTCTGTGAATATCAAGGCCATACGCCACAGCCAATCGGCGGGCCCAGGGTGTCGGCTGCACGATCTTGTCCATACCGGCGGCCAGGGCTAATGCGTCCAGCCGGTTCCGGTACTGCCCCCTTGGCCGCATACAGCCTAGATGCAGGGGTACTTCGGGAAACATTCGGCGCGCCGAAGCCAATAACTCAGCGGTCTCCCGCAGCGGCGGAGTCTGGCAGTGAGCGAAGGCTGTCCCAGGGGTGGGAATGAAAACGATAAAGGCTAACGCTGGCACATCTTCCTTTTGCAGACACTGCAGGGCATCCATTTCGCCCTGCAGTCTACCGCCATTCAACCCTATGCAAATATGGGGAACCACCTTTGTAACCTCTGCCAGGGAGCGATAGGTTTCGAGGTAGCGCTCCGGTGTTACGTCAAGTCCATAGACATTGGCAATGGTATCGCTATCATACACAAAATCAAAGGACACAGCGTCGGCCAGACCTTCGAGCAGAGGAATTTCTTCCGGTGGAATCAGGCCCACATGGAAGTTCAGGCGCCTTCGCCCCTCGGCCCGCCAGCGCCGCAGTTCAGCGGCATACGACTGAAAAGGAACTCGTCCCAGCGGATCACAGCCGCCGCTGACCAGTAAACTTTGCGCCTGCAAATGGCTATCCCAAGGCTGCATGTGGTTGAGATAAACGCCACCGCAGTGCGCGCAGTTCAGCGCACATCCGTCAGTGCAGCGCACACTTGTTGTTTGCCTAGGATAGACGAAGGTCACGGTGGGCGAGCGTCTAGCGGCAGCCTCGGACCAGAGGGTTTCGTCCCAAGGTTGTGCTTCCATTGCATTCAGGATTTCCTGCCACATCTGCAAAACGTTCCATCTCCTAGGAGGAAGGAGCCATGGCTGGCCCCCGCCAAATTGATTCTCGTTGGTTCACGCGCACACCCAAAAAGTAGGCTGAACCCATGGGGTCCAGCCTCTACGGCCTACTTCTTAGGAACTGGGTGTCCAGCGGAGTACAAGTTTGCGAGCCGCCAGTGCGTCATCCAAGCGACGGACCGGCGTCAGATAGGGTGCCTGCTGCAGGGTTTCTGGTTCTTCCGCAGCTTCTTTGGCAATCTGTTTCATGGCCGCAACGAAAGCATCCAATGTGGCTAACGTTTCGGTTTCCGTAGGTTCGACCATTAATGCTTCGTCAACGATTAACGGGAAATAGACGGTTGGTGAGTGCATGCCATAGTCAAGGAGCCGCTTGGCCATGTCCAAAGTCCGGACACCATTGGCCTTTTGACGCTTGCCGGAGAGAACAAACTCGTGCATGCAGTGACGATCATAGGGAAGATCAAAGTCGTCCTGCAGCTTGCGCATCAAGTAGTTGGCATGGAGAACGGCTGTTTCGCTGACATCCATGAGGCCCTGCGCTCCATGGGAGCGGATGTATGCGTAAGCACGCACCAAGACACCGAAGTTGCCATAGAAGGAGCGCACGCGTCCGATACTCTTGGCAGGATACTGCCAGAAAAACTCGTCGTCGTTTTTGGCTACAATAGGACCTGGAAGGTACTCCTGCAGACGTTTCGACACAGCGATGGGACCACTTCCAGGGCCACCGCCGCCGTGGGGCGTGGAAAAGGTCTTGTGGAGGTTGAAATGGACAATATCAAAACCCATGTCCCCCGGTCGCACATAACCCATGATGGCATTGCCGTTGGCACCATCGTAGTATAAGAGACCACCTGCATCGTGCACAATCTTGGCCACTTCACAAATGTTTTCGTCAAAGAGCCCCAGTGTGTTGGGGTTAGTGAGCATGATTCCCGCTGTCTGCGGCCCGACCATCTTGCGCAGAGCTTCTACGTCGACCCCACCGCGTGCGTCAGAAGGTACTTCGCGCACTTTGTAGTTCACCATCATGGCACTGGCCGGGTTTGTTCCATGAGCCGAATCGGGAATCAGCATTTCCTTGCGCTGCTCATCCTCACCGCGGTCACGATGATAGGCACGCATCAGCATCAAGCCGGTCAGTTCGCCGTGGGCTCCCGCTGCTGGCTGCAGTGTGGTGCTGGTTAGGCCTGCGATTTCCGTAAGATAGTTCTGCAGTTTGTACATAAGTTTCATGGCGCCCTGAACGGTCTCTTCGGGCTGGTACGGATGGATGAGGCTGAAGCCCGGCAGGCGAGCGCAGTCTTCATTAACTTTCGGATTGTACTTCATGGTGCATGAACCCAAGGGGTAAAAGCCCACGTCCACGCCGTGATTTAAACGTGAAAGGCCGGTGTAGTGACGTACAACTTCAATCTCACTGACCTCAGGCAGTTTGGGTGCTTCCCGCCGCAGGTGCTCTTTGGGGATCAGATCCTCTAAAGGGGTCTCGGGAACGTCTAGTTCTGGATAACGGTAACCCCTGCGTTCGGGTGATGACAGCTCAAAAATCAACGGAACTGGCTTGTTTGCTTGCATCAGCTCAGCCCTCCCAACACATGCACGAACCGATCGATTTCGTCTTTGGTCCGCGCCTCCGTCACACTTAACAGCACGCAGCGGTCCAGTTCAGGAATGAAGCGCCCGAGAGCAAGGCCGCCGAGAAAACCATGATCCAAAAGTCGTTTGTTGACTTCTTCCCAGTTCACATCAGCTTGCACAACAAATTCGCGGAACGTTGGGCCGGAGAACACCGTTTGGATACCCTGCGCAGCCAACTGTGATCTTAGATATGCAGCCTTTTGCAGGCACTGGTATGAAGCATCTTTTAGTCCTTGAGGGCCAATAACGGCCAGATGAACCGAGGCGGCCAACGCATTAAGCGCTTGGTTCGAGCAGATGTTCGATGTTGCCTTTTCCCTGCGTATATGCTGTTCCCTAGTCTGTAGGGTAAGGACATAGCCCCGCTTACCTTCACTGTCCAATGTCTCGCCCACGATACGGCCGGGCATTCTCCGGATCAGCTTACTGCCGCTGCAGGCAAAGAAGCCAAAGGCGGGGCCGCCGAAGTTCATGGAACTGCCGAATGGCTGCCCATCGCCTACCACGATGTCGGCTCCGTATGTGCCCGGAGCTTCGAGAATACCAAGACTCATAGGATCTGCGGCAGCGACTAAAAGCCCGCCGGCGTCGTGGATCCACTGTGTCAGCTGGGCAATGTCCTCAATGACACCGAAGAAGTTTGGATAGGGAACTACCAAGCAGGCTGCATCACTGCCCGCCTCTGTTGCAAGGGCCGTCATATCCATCGCCCCAGTGTCGCGATTCCAGGGAATCATTTGGACAGCCACATCTTGGCTTTCCATGTACAAACGAACCACGTCAACCCATTCCGGATGAAGATTCTCCGGCAGGAGAACTTTTGATCGCCGTGTCACATTGCACGCCATCAAACACGCTTCGGCCAAGCTTGTGGCACCGTCGTACATCGAAGCGTTGGCTGCTTCCATGCCAGTAAGTTCCGCAATCAATGTCTGAAATTCAAAGATGACCTGGAGCACTCCCTGGCTGATCTCCGCCTGGTAAGGGGTATACGCTGTCAGAAACTCACCCCGTGCTGTCATGTGATTCACAACGGAAGGAATCAGGTGATCATACGAGCCGGCACCGAGAAAGGATACCAGGTTCTCGCAGGAAATATTTCGTTCACTCAGTTCCTTCATGTGACGGACCAACTGCGCCTCAGCCAAAGCGTCTGGCAGTGGTAGTGGCTGGTCTGTCCGGATACGCGCCGGTATGGCATCGAAGAGCTCTTCTACACGATTCACCCCGAGATATTCCAGCATCTGCTGGCGCTCTTCCTGTGTGGTGGGGATATACCGCAAGCCCTACACCTCCTCCAAGAAGGCATCATATTCATCGGCAGTCATCAGATCTTTCAACTGCGATTCATCCGTGATTTCCAGCTCAACAATCCAGCCCTCATCGAAGGGAGATTCGTTGACCAGCTCCGGGCTATCCTCGAGCGCTTCGTTGATACCAACTACTTTGCCGCTCAACGGCGCATACACATCGGATACAGCTTTTACTGATTCAACAACAGCAAAACCTTCGCCTTCTTCGACAATGGTCTCTTCTTCCGGGAGTTCCACGAACACCACATCACCCAGTTCGTTTTGGGCGTAATCCGTAATGCCGATGCGGGCCACTTTATCCTTCATTTGAATCCACTCGTGATCCTTTGTGTACAGATAATCCCTTGGGTTTGCCATAATGCTTAACTACCTCCTTTATTTTTTCACTTGGACGAAGCGTCCTTTATGCAGTTTGGCAGCCAACTGTCGGCCGCGTACCTCGATAAAAACATCGGTTCCTGGTTTGGCCGCCCCAATTGCTACATAGCCCATTCCTACGGCCTGCTGCAGTGACGGCGACATGGAACCGCTGGTCACTGTTCCCAGGGGCTGCCCGTCGGCGTCGAGGATGGTGTGGCCTTGGCGGGCTATGCCCCGCTCTTGCAGAACAAAGCCTGCCAAACGCCGGGTCACGCCCTGTTCTTTTTGCTTGAATAGTGCATCCCGGCCAAGGAACTCTGTATCCCAAGCGACGACGCGGCTGAGTCCCGCTTCCAAAGGCGTGGTGGTATCATCAATGTCGTTGCCGTAGAGGGGCATCCGGACCTCGAGGCGCAGGGTGTCACGGGCTCCCAAACCGATGGGCTGCACTCCGAACGGCTTGCCAAGCTCCAGAAGTTTGCGCCACACAGCTGCAGCTAAGGCGTTGGCAAGGTATAGTTCGAAACCATCTTCTCCCGTATAACCAGTGCGGGACAAGAGCACAGATTTGCCTTGGTACTCTAGGGTTCTGTGGCTGTAGTATTTCATGTCCTCCAAGCTCTGGCCAAAGAAGGTCTCCACCAAAGGCTGGGCGTTTGGTCCCTGAACAGCAATGAGGCTGGTAGAGTCCGAAACGTCTGTTAGGGTCGTGCCCGGTTGCAGATGCTGTTGAATCCACTGCACATCCTTTTCCACGTTCGAGGCGTTCACTACCAGATAAAATCCATCCTCGACACGATAAATGAGAATGTCGTCCACAATGCCTCCCTCTGCATTCATGAGGGGGCTGTACTGAATCTCGCCAACGGCCAGCCCCGTTGGATCATTGCAGACCAGATTGTTCAAGGTCGCAGACGCAGTGTCACCGGTAAGGAGCAGTTCACCCATATGCGTCAGGTCAAAGAGTCCGACATGGTTCCGGACGCAGAGATGTTCCTCGACGACACCGGTATATTGCACAGGCATGTTCCAGCCATGAAAATCTACCATCTTGGCACCTAACTGCCGATGGTCGTCGGTAAGCGGTGTTGTCTTCACGACGATGGAATCCCACCTTTCCCAAAAGTACTTCAAAGCACCATTCCTTAAGTCATATGTTACTTCTCGCTTAGGCAAAGGAATCCTTCCGTCCGGGTTACGAAAAGCTGGACGGTCGTTCCGAAGGAATGTGGTGGGAGTTTTGCACCATAATCACGGTATACCGCGTCTTCGAACTATCCGCATAAATCCATACTTATCCCCGTTATCCACAGGGCCTGTGCATAACTTGTGAGTAAGATCTGAATAACGTTGAATGCCCTTTTGGTGTATAATAGGGTTACATAAAGAAAGGTCAGGTGACTTCATGGTTGAAAATCGCGTCGATACCGGTACCCGGGTATCCTTCATCAGCATCGCAGCAAACATCGCCTTGGCCTTGCTGAAGCTGGCTGCAGGAATAGGGGCAGGATCCAGTGCCATGGTGTCAGACAGCATGCATTCTTTTTCAGACAGTGTTTCTACTGTGGCTGTCCTGGTTGGCCTGCGGATTGCTGGAGCGCCGCCGGATGCCGAACATCCGTACGGTCATGGGCGGGCTGAAACGGTTGCCGCCAAGCTCGTGGCATTGCTGCTGATCCTCACGGCCGTCGGCGTGGGTTATGCCGCCGTCCAGAAGCTCTTAAGCGGAGACATTTCGCAGCCCGGCAGTTTGGCCTTGTGGGCAGCTTTGGTGTCCATCATTGTTAAGGAAGGTATGTACAGATATACGGCTGCAGTGGGACATCGCATCCGAAGCAAAGCATTATTGGCCGATGCTTGGCACCACCGCACAGACGCTTTGTCCTCAGTCACGGCGTTTGTAGGCATCTTTGGAGCCCGTTTGGGGATGGTGTTTTTGGATCCAGCAGCGGGGTTAGTGGTGGCAGCGATGGTTTTAAAGACGGGCTTGTCCATTTATTGGCAGTCCATCGAGGAGTTGGTGGATACAGCGCCACCTGTATCTGTCTTGGAATCTATTTCGGAAACAGCGCAAAGTACGCCCGGCGTGATCCATGTCAATGAGATCAAGGCTCGCAGCCACGGCCCGTATGTATATGTGGATTTGAAGATCTGCGTGGATCGGACCATAACAGTGCAGGCAGGGCATGATATCGCCCATGCCACCGCTGAGCGTTTGCGGGCTCTGCCGGAGGTTAAGGATGTACTGGTTCATGTAAATCCATGCCCAGGTGATCATCTAGAGCAACAAAAAAACGCCCAGTGAAAGACTGGACGCGTGAGCGCTTCGCCAAAGGGCGGTGGCACCATAGAGTTAACGGAAGAAAAGCAGCCAAATTACGACAGCAGCAATGACGGCCCAACCAATTGTTACAACTCTTCGTTTTTCTGGAGATTGTCGGATGGATGTGCGCAGCGCTGACTTGTCTAGTTGGGCTGCCTTTTTTAACATACTGACGCCTTCCGACACGCGGCCGGTTTTTTTGTACAGTACACCGAGATTATGATGGGCCACCGGATATTCAGGGTCCACCTTAATGGCAGTCTCGTACGCTGTAATGGCGCGCTGGGTCCATCCTCGCTGCTGAAAAATGTTGCCGAGATTGCTGTACGCACCGGCAATGGTGTTATCAAGACCAATGGCTTGATTAAAACACCGTTCAGCGTCATCATATTGTTCGCGGCGAGCGTAGATGACACCAATCTTATTGATGGCGGCGGCATGTTCAGGTTCTTCTTCCAGAACCTCATTGAGATTCTGCTCCGCTTTTTCTAACTCCCAACGCTCAAGATGAATTACAGCGTCATCATACAATTTTTCGACGGACTCATTCACTGTTACACCACCTTTCTGTCTTGGTTAACATCAAGCCAACGTCGGCCGTTGGCGTGGAGGTGAGTATCGTGGTTGCACATCGTACTCCCATATTGTACCGCAACAGCTACAAGGACGCAAACTGTGGCGGAGAGCTGCAGGCAAGGCTTGTGCCGCTTTTGATAGGCCGGATAACCATCCTCTGCATCGGCACCCAGCGCTCAGCCGGTGACTGTCTTGGTCCTTTGGTAGGAACTCGCCTTAAGTACCTGAATATTCCTGGTGCGAACATCCTTGGCACGTTAGCTGAGCCTGTTCATGCCCAAAATCTGGGACAGATTGCAGCCGAACTGAACTGCAGCCGTGCGGCGGACACCATCGTCGCAGTGGACGCGTGCCTGGGGAACCGCGGCCAAATTGGTTGGATCACCTTGCGAGGGGGGCCGTTGAGCCCCGGGGCGGGCGTGCATAAGTCGCTGCCTGTCGTTGGCGACGTGAGCTTAACCGGGATTGTTAATGGCGCCGGCAGTGATCAACGGGATTGCCTGCGGAATACGGATATTCGCCTTGTCAGCGGGCTGGCCGACGTGATCACGGAGGCTTTGGCTGGAGCGCTCCGCCATGTTAGGGCTGGCGTCCAATGTGCACAATGTTCCACGTGGAACATTCCGTTAGCGAATGTCGGGCAAAAAGGAAATGGTCGCGCCTGTCAGAGTTGCGACGGTTGGTAGCCATGTTCAGTCTCTTGCTGCTATTGCGCGTTGACTAGATCCAATATTCGTTCCAGTTCGTCGTCGGAGAAGTACTGGATCTCGATGCGGCCGCGGCCCTTCTTATAGTGCAGTGTGACCTTTGTTCCAAAGGCCTCCCGGAGGCGCTCTTCGATGGACTCCACTTGCGGATCTTGCTGAAATGTTCCACGTGGAACATTTCGCTGGCCCGCTGCCACCAGTTTTTCTAAAGAGCGCACAGATAAATCGTCTTCCACTGCTCGCTGCGCTAACCGCCGCCGCCAGGCACCGGATTCGACACCCAGCAGTACCTTACCGTGCCCCCGTGTCAACAGACCTTCCGCAAGATACTGAACAATTGGCTCTTCCAGCGCTAACAAGCGAACGGTATTGGCCACCGTAGAACGCTGTTTGCCGACGACATCAGCCACTTCTTCTTGGGTCAGAGCAAACTCATCCATGAGGCGCCGGTAACCAGTGGCCTCCTCAACCACATTCAGGTCTTCCCGCTGCAGATTTTCAATCAGGGAAATCTGCATCATTTTTTCATCGCTGAGATCCTGCACCATAGCCGGGATTTCTGTGAGTCCCGCCAGCTTACTGGCTCGGAATCTCCGTTCACCCATAACGATCTCGAAGTTCTCGCCGTGGGGCCGCACCAAGATGGGTTCGAGGACCCCGTGCTGGCGTATGGACGAAGCGAGTTCATCCAGCTTCACTTCATCAAAGTTGCGGCGCGGCTGATACGGGTTGGGCTCGATTCGGTCCAACGGAATCCGGTCATGCGCCTCACTTTTGGGAGGGATTAATGCCTTCAGACCTTTGCCCAATGCCTTTCTACTCATGAGCCATTACCTCCTGGGCCAGTTGTTCATAAGCCGCTGCACCCTTGGACTTATCGTCATAGAGGGCAATGGGCTGCCCAAAACTGGGTGCTTCACTCAATCTCACATTGCGGGGAATGAGCGCTTCATATACTCGCACTTGACTCTGGAAATAGTTCCGGACATCTTCCATAACCTGCTGTGAAAGATTGGTCCGCGAATCATACATGGTCATCACAACACCTTCCCATTCCAATTGGGGATTGAGATGCTCTTGAACCATGGCAATGGTACTCACTAATTGGCTCAATCCTTCCAGGGCATAATATTCGCACTGAATGGGGACGATCACTGAATGACTGGCACTGAGGCCATTAATGGTCAGCAGACCGAGGGAGGGAGGGGCATCAATGAGTATGTAATCATACTTATCCACCACTGTCTCCAACGCTCTCTTCAACCGAAACTCGCGAGACATCGTACTAACTAATTCGATCTCAGCTCCGGCCAATTCGATGGTCGCGGGAGCACAAGATAAACGCTCCACTGCGGTGCGTTGAATAATTCGTTCAATCCGCTCACCCTCAATGAGGACGCCATACATGCAGCGCTCTACTGTGCCTTTATCGATGCCAACACCGCTGGTGGCATTCCCCTGGGGATCAATGTCCACCAATAACACCTTTTTGCCCGCCAAGGCCAAATACGCTCCCAAGTTCACTGCTGTGGTGCTTTTGCCTACGCCACCTTTTTGATTAACGATCGCCATTATTTTCCCCATATTATTGCTCCCTCCTTTCTGGCTTCTGAATCTGGACCACTACTGTATAATACTCTGGGGAATCCTCTTCTTCCATATGCACACTCAGACCACTGGATTCCAGTGATTTCGTCAGTTTCTTCAGGCTTTTGCTAATTTTGCTAAAATCATTGCTTATTGTAGTTGCCGCTAATGATTTTGCCTTGTTTTGTTTTTTGCCTTTAGCCTTTATATTCAGGCTTTCCACAAGTTTCTCAGTATCTTTAACATTCAATTCATTGGCAATAATGTATTCAGCTGCTTGTTTCTGCGCTTCTTCGTCTTCCAGCCGCAGAAGGGCCCTAGCGTGACGCTCCGACAACATTTCCCGGGAAATAATCTGGCGCACTTCCATCGGCAGTCGCAGCAACCGCATCTTGTTGGCCACCGACGACTGACTGCGGCCCAACCGTTTGGCCAACTCGTCTTGGGTCAGGCCAAACTCTTCAATGAGATTCCGATAGCCTTCAGCCTCTTCAAAGAAAGCAAGGTCCCTACGCTGTAGGTTTTCGATCAACGCCATTTCCGCCGCAGCCTTTTCGCTCAGGTCCCGCACAATAGCCGGTATGTTTTCCCAACCTAGATCGCGGCAAGCTCGCAATCTCCGTTCGCCGACAACCAACTCAAAACCCAGACCGCCCTTACGGACGATAATGGGGTGGAGGATACCATGCTCTTTGATGCTGGCTGCCAACTCAGCCAAACCGTTCGCCGCGAATTCCTGGCGCGGTTGATAGGGATTGGCCTTAATCAAGCGAATGGGGATACTCTGAACTTCATCCACCCAGGTGGGTGCCTCCGTCCCAGCGGGTTCTTCAACGCCCTTGGCACGGCCCCGGAGCATGTCCGTTAGTTTCAATGTGAATTCACCCCTTTCGCGCCGCCTATCCAAGTATATTCGTTACATCTCAGTGCGTTCCTTCTAATGCCCGCATCCAGATGCGAAAAAGAACAGGATACCCTGTTCTTTTTCGCCGCCGTGATTAAGTTCCAAGCACTGGCTGCCCTGACGTTAAGGACCCATCCCGACTCACATGGATCCACCACTGGTAGCCGTCGTACCTCATTTTGTCATGCCGCTGCCCGCCTATAGGGGCTTCTTGGCCGGAGTCCCAGCTCGCCGCGGATACTCCCGGGGGGTCGCCTTCGTTTTCTGGTACACAATCAGACAGCGGCTGCCCATATCTAGCGGCAGACGAACATATATTCTGTTCTGCTCTTCCAAGCCCAGCTTCTTCGCAGCCGTGGCTGCTTCAGAGATTTCCTCTGCGGGGTCCTGGCCCTTCATACAGATAACGATTCCGCCCCGGGCTACAAAGGGACTGGTATACT
This sequence comes from Clostridiales bacterium, assembly GCA_003559095.1. Taxonomy (GTDB): domain Bacteria; phylum Bacillota; class Limnochordia; order Darwinibacteriales; family B1SED10-159; genus SLOZ01. Next base: position 16,078 of record PWMW01000365.1, read on the forward strand.
CCAACAAAACGGGGAGGGGAGCCACAGCGCGCGCCACAGCCCAGCGAAACTTTTCTCGGTATTGGGGATCGCTCCCCATGTCCTCAGCGCGTCCATGCACGGCATCGATGTCCGTAAGGTTCAAAGCCGCAATGGTATCTTTAAGAAAGCCGACGCGCTTGGCCAAAGAGTCCAGCAGGACGATGGGTTTGATATTGGCAATCCGCAGAGGAATACCTGGAAAACCAGCGCCCGTACCAACATCCATGCCAGGTCCAGCAGGAATACCCACCCGCAGACACACCAGAGAGTCCAAAATGTGTTTGACAGCAAACTCTTCGGCTGAGCGAATTCTGGTTAGATTCATGGTTTGGTTGACGCTCAACACGCGGCGGGCATATTCCAACAGCAGTTCTAACTCCTGCGGCGAGATGTTCAGATCCACCTCCGGCCCGTGCTTTTCTAGAATCCTCCGCATGGTCGTCAACTGTTCTTCAACGGCCATCACTTTCACCTGCCTGACTGCGGTTCTGCTGTTCAAGGTGCACCAAAAGGACGCTGATATCCGCAGGCGTCACGCCTGAGATTCTTGACGCCTGTCCGAGGTTCTCTGGCTTGACGCGCAGCAGCTTCTCCCGGCCTTCCCGCGATAAACCTGTAACCTCGGCAAAATCCACTGCCTGCAGGGATCGGCGTTCCATACGCTCCATACGCTCGATGGCCCGCTGCTGCTTTTGAATGTAGCCGTGGTATTTCACAATCACTTCAGCCTGTTCACGCACAACACCGGCGGCGGTCTCGGGAATACTGCAGCCCAGCTGCTCTAAATCATCGATATGCAGCTCGGGACGTCGCAGCAGTTCGGCAGCGGTCACTGGGCGCTGCAGGGCGGCGGAGCCCAACCGGGCCAACACGTCTTGCACGTTGGGTGCCACTGGTACGACGCTCTCTTCAAGATACTCCACCAGGGCGTTGATATTGCGCCATTTGTCCTGGCAGCGTCGGTGTCGAGCTGGGGATATGAGACCCAGTTCATGGCCGATTCCCGTCAGCCGCTCATCGGCGTTGTCCAGACGCAGCAGCAGACGATACTCTGCCCGACTTGTCATCATGCGATACGGCTCCTGGGTGCCTTTGGTCACCAAATCGTCGATCAAAACACCAATGTACGCCTGTGACCGCTGCAGCACAAGGGGCTCCTGCTGACGAATTCCCTGCATAGCATTGATACCCGCCACTAGACCCTGTCCAGCGGCTTCTTCGTATCCCGAAGTGCCATTGATCTGACCGGCGCAGAATAACCCATCAATCTCCTTCGTCTCTAACGTGGACCGCAGGGCCAGAGGATCAATGCAATCGTACTCAATGGCATATCCTGGCCGCAGCATCTCAGCCTGCTCCAAACCGGGAATCGTCCGCAGCAGCTGCAGCTGCACCGCTGCCGGTAGTGAACTGCTCAAACCACTAAGATAACCTTCGTACGTTTCCCAGCCCTCCGGTTCGATAAACACCTGATGGCCGGAACGTTGGGGGAACTGATCGACTTTGCTTTCAATGCTGGGGCAGTAGCGTGGTCCTGTTCCCGTGATGGCACCACTGAACATAGCAGCCAAATGCATGTTCTCGCGAATAATGGCATGGGTTTCTTCATTGGTATACGTCAACCAGCAGGGCAGCTGTTCGATATTCAGGTTTTCCGTTTCAAAGGAGAACCCGCCCTGCCAGTGGTTTCCCGGCTGTATCTCCATGCGTGACACATCCACGGAACGCAGATGAACACGGGGAGGAGTACCGGTCTTGAAGCGGGCCGTAGGGAGGTACTTGCTGAGGTTCTTACCCATTTCGTTGGCGGGGCGCAGCCCCTGGGGACCGGAGGCCTCCTGATAGTCACCGATATGGATCACGGCCCGCAGATAGGTCCCTGTGGCCAGGATCACAGCGCGACTGTGAACGTGGCTGCCATCTGCTGTGACCACACCTTGGATGCGGTCCCCAGTTACCAGAAGATCGATAACGGTGGCTTCCTTGACAAAAAGATTGTCGGTAGACTCCAAGACATGTTTCATCCGGCGCTGGTACAGTTTGCGATCGTTCTGGGCTCGCAGGGCCCGCACAGCTGGTCCCTTACGGGTGTTGAGCACCCGCAGCTGCATGAGGGTTGCATCCACATTGCGACCCATCTCGCCGCCCAAGGCATCAATCTCCCGAACCAAGTTAGCTTTGGCAGGCCCTCCCACCGAAGGATTACAGGGCATCAAGGCAATGGCATCGAGGCTGGTGGTCAAAAGCAGAACCGTGCCACCCATGCGGGCTGCGGCCAAAGCTGCTTCGCTGCCAGCGTGTCCTGCACCCACGACGATGACGTCATATACAACGGATTCAGGAAACATGGTGACTGTCGGCTCCTTTCAGAACAATACTGAGAACATTGACGTCCGCAGGTGTGACGCCGGCAATCCGCGAAGCTTGTCCCAACGATGTGGGTCGGATGGCGGCCAAGCGTTCCTTGGCTTCGGTCCGCAGTCCGTGCACCTGGGAAAAATCCAAGTCCTTGGGAATGGGAACTGCCTCGAGGCGCTTGAACTCAGCTACCTGGCGCTTTTGTCGCTCCACATAGCCCCGGAACTTCACTTCAATTTCCACCTGCTGCGCCACATCATCATCCACCAGTGGCAGATCGGCAAAGTTGTGGAGATCAGCAAAGGAGATCTCGGGACGCTGCAGGATATCCCCCAGAGAAACCGCCTTTTTGAGGTCGCCGGAACCCAGCGCCATCAACAGATCGCGCACATCTTGGGTAGGGGAGACCTTCACAGTATCCATAGCATCCAAAAGCTCCTCAATCTGCTGCCGTTTCTGTTCGAAACGAGCATATTGGTCATCACCGATCAGTCCCACAGAGCGACCGATGGGACGCAAGCGCAAATCCGCATTATCCTGCCGCAAAAGTAGTCTGTATTCCGCTTTACTGGTCATCATGCGGTACGGCTCATCCGTACCCTTGGTGACAAGGTCATCGATGAGTACACCGATATAACCATCGGCCCGACTAATGGTAACCGGCTCTTGGCCGCTGCCTTTGCGGGCTGCGTTGATCCCAGCCATAATGCCCTGCGCTGCGGCTTCTTCGTATCCGGACGTGCCGTTGATCTGCCCGGCGGTAAACAGACCGTCGATGATTTTCGACTCCAGTGATGGCTGCAGCTGCGATGGTAGGATGAAATCATATTCCACCGCGTACCCGGTGCGCATAATCTTGGCACTCTCCAGACCCGGAATGGAACGCAGAATTTTTTCTTGAACATCCTCAGGCATGGCCGTGGTCAGCCCCAAACAGTAAAGTTCCTTGGTAAACACGCCTTCCGGCTCCAGGAATATTTGATGGTCCAGCTTGTCTGGGAATTTGATCACCTTGCGATCAATGGACGGGCAAAAGCGGGGCCCTTTCCCGGAAACCGTTCCCGTCTGGATGGGTGAACGATGCAGATTCTCTTGAATGACGGCGATGGTGCGGTCATCTGTACGTGTGTACCAACAGGGCAGCTGCGTGCGCATCTGTGCCGGCGAATCAAAGGAAAAACGCAGAGGCGTGTCACTGCCCGGCTGCTCCGTAAGCTTGGAGTAGTCGACACTATCCGCATGAATTCGGGGCGGTGTCGCAGTTTGGAAACGAGCCAGGGGAAGGCCGTGCCGCTCCAAATCTTCGCCGAGCTCTACAGCAGCAGGTTCGCCCATGCGGCCGCCGGGGTAGCGAACATCGCCTACCACCAAAACACCGCGCAAAAACGTCCCGGTAGCTAGGATCACCGTGCGACCATAGATTTCACTGCCACCCTTGGTCATTACCCCCAGAATGTGCTGGTCTTTGGTGAGCAGACCTGTGACTAAAGCTTGGCGCACATCCAAGTTCGGCTGGGATTGCAGGGCCATGGTCATTTCCGATTTATATTTGACCTTATCTGCCTGGGCCCGCAGTGCCCATACGGCGGGGCCGCGACTGGTGTTCAAAAGGCGAATATTAAGGTACGTCCGATCGATCACGCGTCCCATTTGCCCGCCTAAGGCGTCCACTTCGCGAACCAGGTGGCTTTTGGCTGCTGGCCCGCCGATGGCTGGATTGCAGGACATCTGGGCAATTGTATCCATATTCATTGTCAGCAGGCATACGGAACTGCCGAGCCTGGCAGCAGCTAGAGCCGCTTCACAGCCAGCATGTCCGGCACCAACGACGATCACATCATACTGCTTCATATTCACACAGCCTACTTTCCAATGCAAAATTGGGCAAAGATGCGCTCCAGAACGGTATCACGAGCGGTTTCACCGGTTATTTCTCCCAAATGCTCCAAGGCCCCCTGCAGACCAATGGCTATCAGGTCCACGGGCAGGCCTTGGTCCAGTGTGGTCTGGGCTTGTGCCAGGTCATCCAAGGCCTCGTGCAGAGCCTGCTTGTGGCGGCTCCTTGTAATCAAGGCTTCTTCCGACTGGAAGCGCAGGCCTCCGTGGACCAACTGCACCACCGTTTCTAGCAGTGAATCCAGTTCACCTTCTAACAAAGACATCTCCACCAGTTTGGTGCTGGCATCTAAAGGTAGATCTTCCAAAGGCCAAGCGCGGGGTAGATCGATCTTATTCACCACGATTACGCGTTTTTTCGCAGCGGTCTGCTGCAGGATGTCCCAGTCTTCTTGCGACAGGGGAATGCTGGCATCCAATACGTGGATGATCAGATCAGCCTCATCCCAAAGACCCCGAGCCCGTTCCACGCCCAACCGCTCCACCACATCGGTGGTGCTGCGAATCCCGGCGGTATCCAACACCCGCATGGGGATACCCCGGACGTTAATCACCTCTTCAATAACATCCCTAGTGGTTCCAGGCACGTCCGTCACCAACGCCCGCTTTTCATCTAACAGCCGGTTGAGCAGACTGGACTTGCCGACATTGGGCTTGCCTGTAATAACCGCTTTGAACCCTTCCCGCAGAATTTTGCCTTCTTCAGCGGTGTCGATCAGATGCTGAATGGCATCCCGTATAGATGCCAGAGCTCGCTGCATTTCGTCGATCTCAACATCGGGAATATCGTCCTCTGGGAAATCAATGGAAGCTTCCACACGAACCACCAAATCCAGCAGCGTCTCACGAAATCCTTGAATTCGCTGGCGCAGACTTCCTTCTAACTGCCGAACCGCCACATCAAGACTACTGTCGGTGCGCGAGCGGATGACGTCGATAACAGCCTCAGCCTGGGACAAATCCATACGGCCGTTGAGAAACGCACGCTTCGTGAACTCTCCCGGCTCAGCCATGCGAGCACCGGCCTGGAGAACTAAGTCTAGGATGCGCTGGGAAACCTTCGGGCCACCGTGACACTGTAACTCCACAACGTGCTCGCCAGTGAACGAGTGGGGCGCCCGCATGACTGCAGCCAGCACCTCGTCTACGGCCCGACCTGTTCGGGGGTCCACCACATGCCCATAGCGAAGCCGATACCCCGGGGTATCCTGCAAAGTCCGACCCTTGGCCGGGTGAAATACTGTGTCCGCCACCGAGAAAGCATCATCTCCACTGATGCGGACAATGGCAATGCCCGCTTCGCCGATGGCCGTGGCTGGTGCTGCAATGGTGTCTCGTACCATCCAAAAAACCTCCCAAGAAACCGTGAATCCAGCGCCGCCACCGGCGCTCGCTCTACGGATTGCCTACTATCTTCATTATAATATACCATACCTACGGGGGTTACCCAAGCAAAGAGCGTGGCCCCAAAGCTTCGCTGCGCCATTGGCGGCACAAAAAAGGCGCACCCGCTCAGGTACGCCCTGCTTGCTTATTTTTCCGGGAGGATAACCACTCGCCGATAAGGATCCTTGCCTTCACTGTGTGTCTCCACTCCAGCGAAACTCTGCAGTTCATTGTGAACGATGCGGCGTTCAAGGGCACTCATAGGATCCAGAACGACCCTCCGATTGCTGGACGTGGCTTTGTCAGCCAGACGCCGTGCCAACCCGCGCAGTGTTTCTTCCCGGCGGGCCCGGTATCCTTCTACATCCACCACGATCCTGACCCAATCGCCTTCGCCGCGATTCGCCGCCAAAGCGGTCAGGTACTGCAGGGAATCCAGGGTCTGGCCCCGGCGACCAATGAGCAGTCCCAAGTTTTCGCCCTGTATATCCACGAAAATCATATCTTCTCGCACCGATGCCGCCACGTTTGCCGGCACATTCATCTTCTGCAGAAGATCGTCTAAGAACTTTTCCGTCTGCTGGGCTTTCCATTCTAGGGTTTCTTTTTGTGTAACTCGCACCCGGGCAGGCTTGTTGCCTAACAGGCCTAAAAGGCCTTTGGTTCCTTCCTCCAGGACTTCCACATCCACTTGATCTTTCGTTGTGCCGAGTTCCTGCAGCGCTTCTTCGACGGCTTCATCCACCGTACGAGCCGTTTTCTCCACAAATTTCATTGGTCTTTCCCTCCTTGACCCTTAGGTGCAGGTACAGACTTTGCCTCTTTTGCTGGGGCTTTTGTGGTTTGAGCTGTCACAGCAGTCATGGGATACTGTTTGTTGATGAAGGCTTGTTGGCCAATGGAGAATACGTTGCTGACGATCCAGTAAAGCACCAGACCAGCAGGGAAGTTGATGCTGAAGATACCGATCATGCCCGGCATTACGATCATCATGCCCTTAGCCGTCGGATCTGTAGCTGTTTGCTTCATCTGTAGATATGTGGTCAAAGCTGCAATGATGGGAAAAATGTAGATCGGATCCGGCTGGCTGAGATCCCAAAACCCTAAGAAGACAGCCGCATCACCAGCGCTGATATCCTGCAGGACGCGGAAAAACGCCCACAAAAACGGCAGCTGAATCAGCATGGGCAGACAGCCGCCCAAGGGATTCACTTTGTGTTCGCGGTACAATGCCATGGTTCGTTTTTGGTATTCCTGCGGATTTTCCTTGTACTTCTCCTGCAGTTCTTTCATCTTTGGCTGCAGAACACGCATAGCCGCCATACTTTTCGTTTGGCTCAGCGTCAGCGGAAACAATACAATTCGAATCACCAGCGTAACTAAAATGATAGCAATTGCGTAACTTCCGGTCACACCTACAATGCCATCGAGCATCCAGGCCAAACCGTCTTGAATATAACCCAAGATTAATCCCCCATTCAAACGTACGTGATTGGACTACGGTACAGGATCATAGCCTCCCGGATGCCAAGGATGGCAGCGGAGGATGCGGCGAACGGCCAACCAAATTCCCCTCAGTCCATGTTTTTCAATCGCTTCTTTTCCATAAGAAGAACACGTGGGATAATAACGACAGCGAGCAGGCAGTACCGGCGAAATCCATCGTTGATACACATGTATAAGCAGTAGAGCCAGTCTAACCACGGTATCTCACCGCCTCTTATTCTTCCTCAAAAAGCCTAATCCCTTCATAACCTGGCAAATATCTTTTTCCAAATCCCAGTAATCAGCATCCCGAGCTCGCACTTTGGTGCCAATCACCATGTGGTACCCACTGGGGAGCTCACTATCTAGTGAGCGCAGGATTTCTCGTAAGCGGCGTTTGATACCGTTACGAACCACAGCGTTACCTACCTTCTTACTCACGGAAAATCCTACGCGAAAACTTTCCTCTTCCGGAACTTCAAGGACATGGACTGCCGTGAATTTTCCGAATTTCATGTGTCCGTTCCTGTATACCCTGCGAAAGTCCTCCGGTCGTTTCATCCGTTCGATCACGTACAATCCCCCCCAAAACCATGGTGCTGCACGTCCTATCTCCTGCGGCAGCTGGGCGAATTGAGGGTCTAGCTGGTCACAACGGGGTATGCCGCCGATCATGCTGGTCGCTCCTGTACATCCCTATGCTCAGTGCCAGGGCAGCAGAGCCTCCATGAGCGCTGGACACCACTAACAGTTATTCGCCGGCAGCAAGCGCTTTTTGGAGATCTGACACAAAAAAACTGCCAAAGCGCGGCAGCGAAGGGCTGAAGCAACGGTGGTTCAAGAACCACCGTCGGTCGCAACCGATTCTATCCCGCCATGTCACGAATCTAGTTCGTCGGCAGTGACCATTCCGAAACGTGCCTTATGAGAGAAAGACCCGTTTCCGGGTCCCTTAAGCGGATAGACGCTTTCTTCCCTTACCGCGGCGGCGGGCCACGATCCGACGGCCACCCGAAGTACGCATCCGGACAAGAAAGCCGTGATTTTTCTTGCGCTTACGACGATTCGGTTGAAATGTTCTTTTCACGTTAGTGACCTCCCTCCATCACCGTCTCGATCCATATACGACAAGATTATACCGGATAGTACCTGCAATTGCAACCAAAAGATCCCTTTATTGACATTTGTCAATATCTCTCTCTGACCTTACCGGCCGCGGTGGGAGTCCCGGCCGCTGCCGGGGACTGTTCGTGCGCCGTAGAGTTTTCCACATTCTACACACTTCGTCTTCCACATGGCTGATTCGTACCCAGTTTTCCTCCGAAAATTCTGATAAATATGTCAGATAATTTACGCGAATGGCGCGGTTTTTGCAATTGCCTCTTTTTATCCTTAAGAGGTGTTGGCCACCATAAATGG
>PWMW01000196.1 GCA_003559095.1 Clostridiales bacterium
AAGATTCTCGCGACCAAGACGAGATAAGCCGACCTTGTGTGGGTACCACATGGAGATGTTGTCCATTTTGATGAATGGGGTCCTCTTTTCCATTGGTCGAATTACCTCCCGTATAGATGACAGCGGACACCCCAGTCGTCCGCAATGGCATACTCCTGGGGTGATTCTTGACGACAGATGCTCATAGCTTCGGGACAGCGGTCTGTGAAAAGACATCCTTGGTGCCTGACCGATAGATCCGGAAGAAATCCTGGAATTCCCTTTAGCTGGCCTTTTTCACCCTCCAAGGCGGGTATCGACTGCAACAGCGCCTTGGTGTACGGATGCTTAGGATCATGCAATACTGCATCGGTGGCACCGGTTTCGACCAGATCACCGGCATACATGACCGCGATTCGCGAACAGGAGACGGCCACCACCGAAATGTCATGGGTGATCATGATGCGAGTCATGGAAAATTCCTTCTCCATGGCAAGAATCTCATCCAATATTTGTCCTTGGGTAACAACGTCCAAAGCCGTCGTCGCCTCATCCAAGATTAACAGTGCAGGGTCGTGCAGCAGACTTAAGGCAATGGCCACACGCTGCATCATTCCCCCGGAAAGTTGATGCGGGTATGCGTTATAGACCCGTTCCGGTAAATTGACCAACCGGAACAAGTACAGAGCTCGCTTGCGGATGTCCGCTGCTGATGCCGCCGGCTCATGGACGCGATAGATGTCCTCAATTTGGGTGCGAATGCGATGTACAGGGCTCATGGAGTTCATCGATTTCTGGAACACCACGGCCAGTTCCCGCCAACGCAGTTTCCGCAGTTCTGCCTGGGACATGGTCGTCAGATTACGACCCTTGAACTCGGCCTGGCCTGTGGTTTCCGAACTGCCTTCGGGAAGGAGGCGAAGCAGCGCCATGGCCAGTGTTGTCTTCCCAGAGCCCGACTCGCCCACAATTCCCAGAGTATCGTTGGCCTTGACAACCAGGTTAATGTGATTGACAGCGTAGACTCGCTGCTCACCACTGACGTATTGGACACTGAAGTCTTTTAGTACGAGGATTGGCTCCATTAGGCTGCACCCTTCCGATACAGGTGTTTGGGATTGAGCACGTGATTCAGCCCATCGCCCAGAAGGTAAAAAACAACCACCGTGTAGACAATGGCCAGACCAGCAAAGGCCGAGACCCACCAAGCCGATGTAATGTATCGTGACCCGGTCTGAATCATCTGGCCCCAGCTGATCACATTAGGGTCACCCAAGCCAAGAAAGCTGAGGCCGGCCTCCGTCAGAATGGCATTGGACATGCCGATGGTTGTATTGGCAATGACGGGGAAAATACCGTTGGGGACGATGTACTTGAACAGGATCTGCGGCTTGGTTTCACCCATGGCAATGGCTCCTTTGACAAAGGTCCGTTCCCGCAGGGACAGTGCTTGTGCCCGCATCAGCTTGGCATTGCTGGGCCACGTAGTTAACCCGATGACAACCATGACATTAAAGAGGCTGTTGCCAAAGAGAGCAACGATGAGCAGAATGAGAAAGAACGTCGGCAGCATCATGAATACATTGGTAAACTCGCTGATGTAAAAATCGATGCGACCGCCGAAATATCCAGCCACACCCCCGATCAAAACACCCAGCGCGCCGGAAATCAACGCCGATATGATAGCTACCGCCAACGACGTCTGAACGCCGTAAATCAGCATACTGAGGACATCCTGGCCCATATGGTTGCTTCCCAAGAGATGGCCGTCTTGCCCGGGAGCACTCAGTGAGTGCACACCAAAGTCATAAGGATCTGCCGGCGCCAGTATCGGTGCGAAGACGACGAAAAAGAGCAGCGTGAACATGCCAATCAAACCCAATCGTAGTTGAGTGTCCTTCCGCACGGCCTTGAACGTTTTCTGCGCTGCCGCAGCCACAATCTGCACAAAACAACACCACCTTAATAGCGAATGCGCGGATCAAATAGTGCGTAGATAATGTCAACAACAACCATTACCACAGCAATGGAAATGGACATAATCAAGTAGATACCCATCAATGTAGGATAATCCCGCTGCGTAATAGCGGTAAGCATCAGACGTCCTGTACCGGGCCAGGCGAAGACGATTTCGATCAACGCCACCCCAGTGACCAGATATGCCATGGAGATACTGAAAATGGTAATCGTGGGCAGGATAGCATTCCTGAGAATATACTTGTTGAAGATCTTCCGCTCTCCCATGCCCGTTGCCCGCAGTACAGCGATGTAATCCTCATTGGTGACCTGCAGAATCGAAGACTTGGCAATCCTGAAATAAGCGGGAAATTGCACTAAGAACAGCGTAGCTACGGGCAGTACCATATGCCGCATCACGTCTAAGACATAGGCAAAGCCTGTATGGCCTGCGCGAATGTTATACATACCGAATGTCGGCAGGAGCCCCAACCGCGAGGCAAAGATCAGAATCAACATCAACCCCAACCAGAATGAAGGCATGGCATTGAACAAGTAGGCGAATCCTGAAGAAACCGTATCTAGCCAGGAGCCTTCATAGCGCGCTGCCACAATACCCACAAGGGTGCCTAAGATCAAGGCCAAGATGGCCGCCGTCAGCACCAACAGCATCGTAGCCACAATTCGATCCATGATCATTCCTAATACAGGGCGATTGTAGATAATCGAGCGCCCAAAGTCTCCGCGAACGACGTTGCCCAAGTAGCGCACGTACTGTACGGGCAGTGGGTGATTGAGGCCGTACTTCTCTTCCAAGGCAGCCCGCAGCGCCGGATCATCGCTTTCGCGGCCCATCAATGTGCGAATGGGATCTCCGGGTGCAATGCGAATAACAATAAAGGTGATCGTAAAAACAACCAAGACTGTGAGCACGCCCATCAGCAAACGACGAGCAATGTACTTCTCCAAGCTCTCTCCTCCTTCCCTCCGGCCGGGAACATCCTATCTGGAGTCGCCCTAGGGGCGGCTCCAGACGAGATCACCGTTGACTATGGTGTACATAGGTTGGGCATCGGTTTCGTAGGCCGGGCGGCCTTGGAACAAAACGACATCGGCGTCTTTTCCTGGCTCCAACGACCCAACCCGATCAGCGACACCCAGGATTTCAGCGGCATTGATGGTCACCATGTTCATCACCCGTTCCCAATCGCCACCGCACCGGATTACTTCGCCAGCTTGTATCAACAACATCTCCGGCGCAAAGATCGGTCCGTCGGTCATAATGGCACAGAGCACGCCCCGTCGATCCAGTTCGATCAAACTGCCAATATCCGTTTTTCGCAGTTCTCCGGGAAGGACTGGTACTCCAATGGGACCGTAGATGATCCCGCGACATTGGGCAGCCGTGATTTCATCATAATAGTCGCTGGCGCCCCATGCATGATCCAGGGTGAACTCCAAGCCGAACTCCTCCGCCAGGCCAATGGCGGTCAGCATATCATACTGGGTGCAGTGAATTTTCACCGGTATTTCCCGGCGCAGCGCCATGCCGACAAACTCCATCCCTTGGTCATACGGAGGCATCTTCTCCGGGTCACTTTCACCGGTGGCCTTCTTTTTCGCGTACTCCTGACCCTTGATCATGGTCTCGCGAATGATCTGCGCAATAGCCATCCGGGTCATAGGCCTTTGATTTCGTTTGCCGTAAACACCCTTGGGGTTGCCTCCCAAGGCCATCTTGAGAGCTACGGGGTTTTTGATGCACATCTCCTGTAAGTTCTTCCCGTGTGACTTCACCACGCACACCACGCCGCCAATGACATTACCGCTCCCTGGGGCAACAGCGGAGGTTGTGATACCAGACTGCAGAATGCGCTGAAACATGGGCGACTGGGAGTCGATCCCAAACAACGCCTCCATCTCAGGTGTGGCGCAGTTCGTCATTTCGTTGAGGTCTTGATCCCGAATCTCTTGACCAAAGCCTCCTACATGGCTGTGAGCATCGACCAAGCCCGGGACAGCCAACAGACCTTTGGCATCCAGGATCTCTGCGTCCGGAACATCCAGGTCCGGGCCTAGCTGCTGAATGACTCCGTGATCTACCAGGATGTCCCCGCTGGGATATGTTCGGCCCGCCCCAGTAAAAATCTCTGCGTTTTTGATTAAGAGCATGGGGCTGGCCTCCCTTCCCTTGTCACATCCACACCGCCAATAAACGCCCTCTCCACAACCGCTGCGAAGCTCTTCAGTGGGTGTTTGGACCAGATCATGATGTCCGCATCCAACCCCTCAGCCAAACTGCCCACCCTGTGGTCAACCTTGAGCAGTTTCGCTGGTACCGATGTGAGCATCTGCACAATCTGCTCGCAATCTATACCTCGTTGGTACGCCAAAATCCCGTTCCAAAGCAGGGCCTCGCGTCCCGCAGGGAACTCGGAAAAAGAGCTTAATGCCACCTTCCGGCCTGTTCCCATCAGAGTCTTTAGTTCCGCAAAGTCCACATGTGCATTCTTGAACGTGATGGCGGAGGTCATGTCACCGAGGATGAGCTCATGCGGCGTTTCAGCGTTGAGACCGTAAGCTCCGGCCAGATAGACCGGCACATCGTAGTCCGCTAGGGCCATATGGGCCCCATCCATTTCGGCCCTGGTTTGGCAGTACACGAACAAAGGCATGGTCCCCTGAAGGACGGGCTGCAGGGCATCGGATTTCGGATCATACTCAGCGTCCTGCTTTTCGCCATAGACTTGGGCCTGCTTCAATGCCTGCCTCAGCAGAGCGAATATCCCCATTTTGGTCATCGGTGCCACAGGCCGGCTGCCATACAATCGTTTCGGTGCTTCGCTGACCGATGCCACCATAGCTGCCTTTCGCTTGACGAAGAACCCTTCGGACTGTGGCGCCCAGCTTTTCACAACAGCAGCCTGACCTCCGAGGATGTTGCTGACGGTGGGTATGATGCCGCATGAGCTGATTCCGTACTCCCACAGCTTTTGCTCCAACATTTGCGCTGAGTCAAGGGCATACGCTGCATCGAGTTCCGGTGTTAACGGTTCCGAGAACTCATTGAGATCATTGTCTGTTATGCTGGCGCCCATGCAACCCCAAGCGCTCAAAGGATCAATGAAGCCGGGGAAAACTTCCTTACCACGGGCATCCACAACGGCAGCATCTGCATGCTCCAAACCATGGCCCACCGCTGCAATACGACCGTCCTTGATCAATATATCGCCAGCTTGAACCCTTCCCAAGCCATCGTGTATCATGCCGCCTTGGATTAGAATCATGGCTATGCTCCGTTCTGCTGGAGGTAGTCAGCTACGATCAGTCCCGATTCCAGCTGAATGGCAATGAGCTTTTTGATCGGAATCACTTCGTAATTGATCTTCTCTTCCAGTTCAGCACTGAGCTCCCGCAAACGCTCCTTAGCCTGCTCGGCAGCACTGGCCAGCGTTTGCCGGGGCTCTTCCTCGGCAGAGTCTGGAAGTGCAGACAGTTCAGTCTCATGAGCACGAAACAAAAGACCGAGCATTAACAGCTTGTAGAACTTGGAAATCAGTAGATTGTCAAAGATCTCGGCATTGGTGGCTGTCTTGGCGAAGTCAGGGTTTTCAGAGATCATCTTGCGGGTCGCTTCATGGGTGTTCTTGACATCGGTAAACGCCTCTAGGGCCAACTTGAAGGGATTATCCGGGTTTAGGTACGCCTTGGTGTGATCCAATATTTCGCAGACAAAGGTGTCGATTTCGTCAGCGAAGCCCAAGTTCTTCTCCATTGCTTCTCGCCGAGTGATATCGCCAGGCGAAAGATCGGCAATTCTCGGATCGAAGAAATACGGAAGTTCCGTGACCAACGTAAAGCTGCCATGACGGCCATAACTGTAATCAGCGCTGCTTGTACCGCACTTAATGTCCTTTTCTGGCTCCGCGATCCCATATTGTTCCAGGTAATCGTAGTGCTGCTCAATTCCCAACATCTTGTAAATGGCTGGGGCAAAGGTAATGCAGTATGGTGCTTCCGGCTCACCGAGACTTAAAGGAATACCCTGCCGAGCTGCAGCTTGCCCCATGGCTTCATAAACTGATTTGATCTCATCGGTTATGTACCAATAGACGCCGCCGAAGCCCGCATTGTGCAGAGAATAGATGAAGGTAGGTTGGATCCTGTCGATCAGATCCATCATTGCCTGCGTTTCTGGAATGGGGTTGTGAAAGTGAAGGTTCTTGTGATCTATGGGAAACGTCCAATCAACCTGCTGGTGTCCCGCAGGCCGGAAGAAATTACGCGCATAGTTGTACAGCGTGAATGGCCCCTTGAACCACTTCTCGTTCAGTTTGGTGCCATCGGCATCCCAGGACTTCACAATGTACCAAGTGTAGTCCAACTGAGAACGCAGATCGTCATCTTCTGCCAAAGTCCGGCTGAGATACTCAAGCATCATGGCACCGATTGGCTCGTTCGGATGGGGACAGCCAAAGAGCAGTGCATTTTTGCTGCCAGAGCCGATCTTGAGGCAGTATAGCGGATGATCATCCCTTGTTCTGCCCATTTCGAACAGTTCGACGCTATCTGGGTACTGCTCTGCCAAGCGCTTACTGCTGGCATCCATTTCATCCACGGTCAAAAACTCTTGGTAATCCGGTATGGCATCAAGCAGAGCATCAAAGTTGATGGACATCATATGCGGCAGCATTCTGCGGCTTCCTGCAATGCGAAGTGGCAGTAATGCGGCCTTTCCCCCTCTCATAAAGGCGCTCACTGCAAGCCCCTAAGGGCTCACAGTGAGCATTGACTGCTTCCTATGCTGTAACTTGCGGTCAATGACCAGTCGTTTACCGAACGTCGGTAAACGTATATTCCTGCCATCCCCAACGACC
Source organism: Clostridiales bacterium (assembly GCA_003559095.1). Lineage (GTDB taxonomy): Bacteria > Bacillota > Limnochordia > Darwinibacteriales > B1SED10-159 > SLOZ01. Next base: position 6,813 of record PWMW01000196.1, read on the forward strand.
AGCACCATCGATCGGCAGGTTGACAAATTCTGTCCGGTTAGCGTCGTAGGCAGCATACGCAACAAGGGGAAGGAAGGGGAGCTCCGCGGCCAAAATTGCTTGAGCCTCTTTGTAAAGACGAGCCCGTTCTTCTTGATCACCGGTGGAGCGAGCTTGGCGAAGCAGCTCGTCAAACTCCAGGTTGCTGTAATTGCCGTAGTTTCCGCCAACTCCTGTTGCATAGCGATTGTATAGAGCATTGGGGTCAGGACCCATGAAACCGCCCTGCATCTGCAGAATGAAATCACGGTCGAGGCCAACTTTTTGGAACCAAGCATTGAATTCGTGAACCTGGACGCGCAGCTCGATACCCGCCTGGCGAAGAGTTGCTGAGATCAACATAGCTGCATCGGGATAACCCCAACCTT
>PWMW01000239.1 GCA_003559095.1 Clostridiales bacterium
CCATTTCTCCTTGGATCCCTCGGAAACAAAGGCACCTTGACGGATATCCTCTTCGCAGAACTTGGTCATAAGGATATCTCGGTCTCCCCGCCGATCGCGATCATAGGTGATGTAGATAGCGCCCTCCCGGTCCTGCACCCCATCGGGGTAGGAAACTTTGGTTCTCTCATCCAAGAGAAGCTTGTGGGGCCACGTGGCGCCATCATCCTCGGAGAGTAGAGCTGTCAGGTGGCTGCGCCCTGTAAATCCCACATGGTTCACTAGGAGAAGATTCCCGGATTGGAGTCGGCGGACGAAGAACCGGGAGTTGGGTCCGCCCCAGCCGGTATCGCTGGCAGGTCCCCAAGTACGTCCACCGTCCTCCGAGAACGATTGGCCGACGCCGTCCACAGTACGCACCAGCATCCAAAGGCGTCCGTCCTGCTTCTGCACCAGCATGTGCTCGTCGAACCAGCGGTTGGGAATGTCGGCGGAGCCGAGCAGAGCAAAGGTCGTACCTTGGTCGCGCGAAACCACAACATTGGAGTACTGCTCTTCGGGAATGCTGTGCAACTGCGTGGGGTAGACCCGGGCAGCCCAGATGGCCGTCGGAAAGAGCCACTGGTTGTCGGATACAACCGTTGGTTTGTTCATCATGATGCCGTTGGCGATGCGGCGCGGTTCCGTCCACTGTAACTGCTCGGCGTCAGGATTGTCGCAGCGTATAAACCAAACACCGCAGCGTCCATCGAATTTCGTATAGCTCTGCGCCCAAAACAGCCAGAGCCGCTGGCGCGGGTCGATCCAGACCACAGGATCAAAGGCCCGGACCTTCCCCGGTGGATCCACCACCAGCCTTGGCCTTGACCAAGTCTTGCCATCATCGTCACTCTGGATCAACAGCACGTAGTTGTCGGGTCCTTCATCGTCGCCGCCGCTGTAGTACACAGCGTATAGGCGGCCGCCTGCGGTCTTTTCGAGACCAGGAATCCCTTGGAATGGGCCGCGATTCTCGGTCCAATAGGCTTCTCCGGGACTGCAGTTCGGTACCGGAGCCCTAAGACTGGTGTCTTTGTCGGTGGATGCGTTGTTCACGAACATTTCCTCCCTCAATTACCCAAGTTCTTTCTGCACTGTCTTCCGTTCTAATGTTCATTGATTAAACCGACTGGTGTTGGAGATTATGGCCTACAAAAGCCACGCGTACGTGCGAGAGTGAGCCGCGGTCACGCCCAAACTGAACCACCTCAATGCTGTGAGAGCCACTGGGATGAACTCGGCTGAGTGGCTTATGCCGCGAAAGCCGCTTTACGCGGAATAGCCGACATGGTAGCCTAGTTGGCCGAGCGTCACCCTGAGTGATGCCATTGAGGCCCATGACCATGCCGGCAGAGGCTCCCCGAAAGCTGATCGGGGAGTAAGTAGCGATGTCACACCCTATTGGCCAAATCCCGTTGAATGTACCAAAGATTGGAAGTTATTGTTCAAGAGGCACTGCCCTCTCTGGAGACAATAGCTGAGACACTTCCGGTTCTGACATGTCCGGAAACCCCTGCCAGAGAACTCCGCGACGATCCGCGTTTTTAACCGTACATGCCACCGTGTTGCGGGAACATTCGCAGCTCTTCCCGATGCCCCATTGGCTGGCCCTTTGGCTGTGGAGCCGAAAGATCTCTTTGTACTGGGCAATTGACATGACCTCCCTGGAGGTAGTCCACCTGGAGATTCGGACGGCCAACTCCATTATACACAACTCTTCTACAACGGCTCTCACACGGTTAAGGTGGCTCCCTTCAAGTGTAGCGATGGCTCGACTTCAACGTATCGATGACTCTGCACCCAAAATATGCAGCATCTGGTGGGAGCCGTAGATAGTCCATAATGAGTTGTTGGCGTGCGTTGATAGCGTTCATCAGTTCACGGCTCACGACTCTTCGAATGCCACTCGGCTTACCGGCAAATAGGCAAAGATAGCGAGAATGAGCCGTAGAGACGGGCGCGTCTGCCGACTCTTCCCATGTCCAATCACCAGGTCTTCGGCTACCTGCATCTTCCTGCGCACTACGCGTTCTACTGCCGAAAGCACCATCATAGCGATGAGAACCATGCACACCAGGGCTTCGATCCGCTGCGGGCACGTCACGCAAGAGGCCTTATAGAAAAAGCGGCATACGTTCGAGTAAGGTCGGAGTGTGGGCCATGGCTTCCCTGTCAATGCTGCATAGCAACGGCACCGTGTTCCAATGGCTCGATGAAGATGGGGAACAGAACAGCCTCACTCTTGTTCGAGAAACCGCCTTGAGGCTGAAACCTACAGGGAAACCAAGCACATCTGACGGACGCAAAGTGTCGGTCCCTGGATTTGCAGCCCGCCACCCCACCCTGGGTCGAGGCATTGCGGACGTTAAGCAGTTTCTAGTGGAAGCACACGTAGTCCTACCTTATGTTTGATCACCCTGTACCCTCAAGTGATTGTCCCGTCCAAGGTGAACAGCTAAGCGTGGACGGGAAAGGGTTTGACGGACACTGAAAAACACTCAAATGCTCACTCAATCGCACTATTTCGATGGCACCAAATCGCTGGCTAAGCGACGTGTAATGAAGGCTTGTGGTAGTACATTCGTTCAAATTCGCTGGGAGAGTAACCGTTGAGACGACTGTGGATACGCTTGCCGTTGTACCAAAGGATGTAATCAAGAGTTTGCAGAGATGCTTCGGCACGGGTGTGGAATCGGTAGCGATGAATCAACTCTTTCTTCAGGGTCGCAAAGAAGGATTCGGCACAAGCGTTGTCGTAGCAATCGCCCTTTTTACTCATGCTTTGACGGACGTTGTGGCTTCTCAGTAGGTCCTGGAAGGCATACGAGGCGTATTGCGATCCTCGGTCTGAGTGAAAGATGAGCCCAGGCTGCGGATCGCCATGTTGCAGGGCTTGCCGGAACGCTCGCATCACCAAGTCTTTGGTCATTCGTTTGCCAAGGCTCCATCCAACCACACGCCTTGAGTAGAGATCGATCACCGTGGCCAGATAGAGCCAACCTTCGTCCGTAGCAATGTACGTGATGTCTCCGCACCATTTCTCCCCTGGTTTAGCAGCCGTAAAGTTCTGCTCTAGAAGATTGGGGGCAACGGGTAGATCGTGCTTGGAGTTGGTTGTCGCCTTGAATCGACGTGTTTGCACAGGCACCAAACCGGATTCCGCCATCAGACGACGAATTCGTTGGTTACTAACCTGCCTATGGTATTCTTTCTTCAAGATTGTCTTGATCCGGCGATGACCGTAGGTTTGCCGACTGTCGTTGAAGATCGCTCGAATGATGGCCAATAGTTTTTGATCTTCTTCCTGATGGTGGCTTTCATAGCCCTTCCGCCATTCGTAAAAGGCGCTCCGGCTGACTTCGAATACCTCACACATCTTCTTGACGGAGAACTCGGAGCTGTGGTCCTCAATGAAACGGTACTTCATTTCACGTCCTTGGCGAAGATGTGCATGGCCTTTTTTAAGATAGCGTTTTCTTGCTCAAGATCCTGTATGCGCCGTTTGATCTTTCGCATCTCTTCATCGGCTGGATGCTGTTTGCCTTTACCGGGAAACGCCTTCGAATCGGCGTTGTTGCCGTACTCCTTGATCCACCGGCGCATGCTCGTCGGGGTGATACCGATTTCACTGGCTACCTCCCGTGGTGATCGACCCAGTTCCTCCACGAGACGAACCATTTCCTTCCTGAACTCGGGTTCGAAGCGTCTGTTGTACTTGCTGCTGGACACGGAACCACTTCCTTTCTATTCTCATTATAAAGTGTTTCCATGTGTCCGACAAACTCAATACTATCTATTGATCGAACTCGGAGTTCGAGTCGTGTTTGTGGTTATTCTCGTCTTGCAGTAGCTCAGATCCGGCGTTTGAACGCCGGGCTTCGGAAAGCGGAGCCGCGCAGCGCCTAGATCGCGACGATCTCTCGATAGCAATGAATGGGATTTGTGGGATATTCTCTAGAGGAACCACCATTGAGAATGCCGCTGAAGGCTCTAGACATAACAGGAGAGGCTCGCTGCCAGGCGGACTGTAAGATGAACGCGGGATCCTAGCACCGGAATCATGGTATCCTATCTCCAGCGGCACATTATCCCCCGGCAATGCACTTTGCCGTTTTGCTGGAAAAGCGCGCAAACAAGGGACCTCATCACTGATGGCGATGAGGTCCCTGACTACGAACCGGGCTTTGCATTGTGCAGTCCCAGATATCCTTGGCATTCGTGATCACTGCTTCCCACCGGGGATTCACTTCCAGTCAGAATCGCCCATCTGCAGACGGGAACCCTAGCGCGCACCAACACCACGCCACTGTCCGTGCCCGTCGGCAATCTACACAAACTTCATCCATACCTAAAGCGCCGCGTCTGCCAGCGGTATTTGAGGTGATTGTTGGGAAAATACCTGCTGGGAGCAGGAAGGATGCGTTCTTTGGCGAACGTATATACGATGCTCCAGCGGAGACTGTTTCTGCATAACTTCGGACCACTGTGTGAGCCAGCGGCCGTGGGCGATGCAGGATGCGGCGCTGCTTGGTAGATCCCACAAAGAAAAGGGGCGTTGGCCGTGATGGCTTTGGCAGGATTCCTTACGCAGTTGTTTCTCCATCCAGGCTCCTTAACCCTACTTATTCTTTACCTCGCCGCTGGCATCTGGCGCCACCTCTATCTGGGGTACTCCTTTGTCGGTGCCCTGCAGACCAGTCTGCTGACTATCTTCTTTTATATCTTGGCGTTGGGAGCCATTCATATTCTTTCCGGGGATCACTCCGGGCGCTTTCAAGCGCGTCGTCTGGGCCTGACCGCCACCAAAGTGGCTTTAATCCTCAACATGGTCATTTATGGCTTTTTGTGGTTGGTACTTCTGGATCGCCAGCAGCGCCTCGGATATTTGGCCAGTCCACCGCTGTTGAACCAACTACCGGGCTGGGACAGTTACCAGGCATGGACCCAGGGTAGTTTGGTGCAGAGCCTGACGGCCATACCCGGCTGGCACAGCAGCCTCATCTCCAGCATGTTCCTGCTTCTGCCCTTCTTCGTGCTGCTCCCCCTGGTTCTGCTGCTGGTGTGTGGAGTCCGGCCCGGGGGTTTTGGTTTCGCCGGCGGCGATATAAAGCCGGCCCTGCCCTTCTTGGGCATCTTTGGAGCAGCCTTTGTCTTGGCCGGTGTTTCCCTGCCCCGCCTGGGCCTGCTGCTGTTGACATTCTTGGCCACCGGCTTCCAGGAAGGCGTGTTCTATCGGGGGGTGCTGCAGCCCCTCTGGGTACGGATCAGCCAAAGTGCTGCTTGGGGCATTGCCATGGCGGCCATCCTTTACGGCTTGGCGTACCTACCGCACTTCCTCTTCCGCTCCCAGCTGGCCGTACCGCTGGCCTTTGCGGAAGCAGCCGGCACCATGCTCTTCGGAGCCTTTTTGGGTTACGGGGTGCACCGTTCCGGGATGCTCTGGCCCTGGATCTTGATCCACGCCCTGAATAATTTGGCTGCTTGGTAGGGCTGGCGTCGTACCACTGACGCATCTTACAGATGCAGCGACCATTTGCATACCATGTTGCGGCACCGCAGATCCTTGGGACCTGCGGTGTTTTTCTGTTTTCACCTGCACGTTTGGTATATTAACGTTAAGAAGTTTAGAAACCTTTAACTTTTTTGCAGGAATTCAACAATGCCCGCAGAATATTGCGGTATATCCATATCGTAAAAGTACCGGTATTTTTACGGTAATGCCTGGAAATTCTGGGCTGAGCTGGTTAAGAACCATCACGGTTCCAACACCTACCGTCGGTTCGGGCAAGAACGGCCTCAGGTTCAAAACCTGCAATTTTTCCCATGTCGACCTAAACAGGAGGGATGCCTAGACGCCTAGGGTTTAAGGATGGATTGCTGGAGGATTGTGATCAAAACTCATGGAAAAACAGAAGGAGGATTTCAACAACCAATGAAACGCTACTTTATGCTTGCCCTTGTTTTGTCGGTATTGCTCAGTTTTGCGATGGGTGCTGGCGCCTACCAGCAGTCTCCGATGCTGGACGCCCTGGTGGAGCAGGGTGAACTGCCCCCCGTGGCGGAACGCCTCCCGGAGCAGCCCTTCGTCGTGGAACCCTATGCATCGGTGGGGCGCTACGGGGGCATTGCCCGCACAGCCAATACGGCCCCGGAACATTTGGGCGATGACATGATGCTGATGTCCTTGTTCGTCACGGGCTTGGTACGGCCCAATCGTGACATTAACGGCGTCATTCCCCATTTGGCAGACCGTTTTACCGTCTCTGATGATGCAACCACATTTACCTTCCATCTGCGCGCAGGGACTCGCTGGTCCGATGGCGAACCTTTTACCGCAGCGGACGTTCTGTTCTGGTACGAAGATGTGCTTTTGAATGAATCCCTGACACCGGTAGTGGGCGTCATCTGGCGGGCCCAAGGAGAAGTGGTCCAAGTGCGGGCCTTGGATGACTACACAGTGGAGTTTCAGTTCGCTGGGCCTAAGCCCTTCTTCCTCAACCAATTGGTCCATTCATCTGTGCTGATGCCCAAACATTACTTAATGCAGTTTCACGAAGCCTATGCCGACGCCGATGAACTGGCCGCCTTGGTGGATGAAGCTGGCTACGACAACTGGTACCAGCTCTTCCAGCATCGCATGGCCAACTGGGCCGGCGTTCCGCTGCGGGTAGGCTTGCCCACATTGGCTGCCTACAAAATGACCGGTTTTACGTCGGATCGACGCATCTATGAACGCAACCCGTATTATTGGAAAGTGGATACAGCAGGCAACCAGCTCCCGTATATCGATGGCATCGAGAACAGCATCGTGGCTGATCGGGAAATGGTGGCCGGGATGGTCATGAGCGGGCAGTTGGATTTTGCCGGCTTTGCCAACGATATCCGCAACTATCCGCTGTACCGGGAGTTTGAAGAGGCTGGGAATTACCGGACCATCCTTTGGGAGACCGGAATGGCCAGTGACACCGTGTATATGGTGAACCAGACCGTGGCCGATCCTGTCCTGCGGGAGATCTTCCAGGACGCCCGCTTCCGGCAGGCCCTGTCCTTGGGGATCGATCGCGACGAGATCAACGATGTGATCTACTTCGGTCGAGCCCGTCCTATCCAGTACACAGCGTTCTTCACCAGTGTCTACTATGACGAAGAGTTCGCGACCAGTTTCGTGGA
>PWMW01000028.1 GCA_003559095.1 Clostridiales bacterium
CTTGGCGGGCTGCAGCCAGTCCGCCACCGTTGTACATGGCCATGTTGTGGGCTATGGTGCAATCTTCTAGGATCGGTTGGGAGCGCTCGCCGGTAATGTACACACCGCCCCCAGTGATGAAGGCTCCATTGTTGCTGATCTGCAAACGCCGCAGGCTTGGGCTGCTGTTTTCGATCAGAACGCCACCGCCGTAAGGATACGGGTCCATGGCCAGTCCGTTGGTCAACGTGAATCCGTCCAGAGTGGCCGCTTGGGTCTCACCGTTACGAAACACCACAACATGGCTGGAAAAACCACCATCAATGATGGTTAGCGCTGGTCCTGCGGCGCTGGTGACGATGATGTTCCTGCCGAGAAAATCGACGTTCTCCCGGTATGTACCCGGACCGACGAGAACAGCATCGCCGTCCACAGCGGATTCGATGGCCAACTGGATGTGCCGAAAGTCCTCCGGGACCCGCAGAATGCTCCCCGCTGTGTGCAACGGGTACGATTGATACGTTTCCTCTGCTACCGCGGTCGTCCCCAGAGTCGTCCCGAAGCTTACACCTAACAACAGGAAGCAGCCAAACAGAGACAGTACTAGTCCAGAACGCACAAGCATCCGGTGTTTCATAGCCATCGCCCTCTCTCCTGTGGTTGCAGCGACATTGCTGTTTCTGCGTGCGGCGCAGTGCAGCGACACCGCGTCTTCCGCTGCGTTCGTCCCCTGCTTCCATTATACCTGAATGATAAGAACATTAGCACTCTCCAAAACACAAACGACTATGGACATTGTTCTGCTGACAGCCAGAAGTAGAAAGACGGCGCCATGATCGTCACCACCCCAAACAACAAAGGCCAGATGCATGATTCAAGCATTGGCCGTCTAGCATAATGGTTGCACAGGCAGGATCCAACGCGCCCAGCCAACGGTTCTGCTCGGAGAAACGCCAGTTCAAGGCGTTGCGAACTGGGTTGTATGCCACGCGTTGGTCGCGATGGAACAGGTCTGCTAACAACGCGTTGATTTTCCCGGAAATCCGTGCAACGACGGGCCGAACACATCGTCGAAGTCGCAGCTAAAGCGATGCCGCATCTCTTATTAAGAATTCGCCAGGGTACGTTATCAACACGTTTCAAGAACACAAAAAAACCGTCGATCTGCGCGATTCGATGGACGTCCGCTAACGCTATGTCCTTTCCCACCACAGGAGGCTCTGCGACTTCTCGCAGGCCCTTGGCTAACTTACGATGGTGGATGCTTTTCGCCGAGGCGAGCTCGGAGAACATCGACGAATACGCCCACGAACGGGAAGAAGCAGCCTCCATTCCGACCACGGCGACAGTACCGTCACACCGATGAACGTCGCGCCAGTCGCCGCTCCGATCTGCTGCAGACTCCTGGGACATTGAGCGTTGACGAAATGCGGCGATCTCAGCCGCCGAACCTCGTGTCCACACTGCCGCTGATTTCGTTCGGTCGAAACCTGCTCAATCACCCAACACTGGCCCTTAACAGGCAGGAAGACCGCGTATGTAGATCCCCGTTGGGGCTCACCCCTGCATCTCGGGGACATCACCCGTGTTATCAGATATAGCGGAAGGGGCAACGGGGTTATCTGGCACGTGCCCGCTGGTTACTCTGCCTGCATCTATTACGCGCTTCTTTCGATAGGCTGTTGTTTGGCCAACTCATCGAGCAGGCCATTCATCAAGTTCTCGATCCGAGCTTTGACGCCCAGATAGCGGTATTGCTCTGCCTGCGACAGCGGCTGAATATGGGGCCCTGTTGGTATACCCCGCAGTTCCAATCCCAGTTTGAATCCCACCGGAAAAGGCAGCGACATCATTGCACGCAGCATAGCCAGGAATGAATACTGTAGGTGTTGGGCTTGGTCAAAATGACCTTCTTTGAACGCACGGTTGATGGCAACCATCACCTCGGGTACAATTCCCGACATGGCAGTCATACACCCCTTTGCACCGGCTGCTAGGGCCGCCAAGAATGTTTCTTCCCTCCCAGTCAGCACATTGAAGTCAGAACCAATGATGCGCACCTTATCTATATAATGCATGAGGTCCACCATACTGCCACTGCTATCCTTAAGTCCCACGACATTCGGCCGCCGGCTCAAACGTTTTACCACGTCATAGTCGATGCGCTCCGTAAAGAGCGGAATGTTATAGAGGACGATTGGTAGGCCGCTAAGGGCATCGGCAACCACCTCAAAGTGACGTTCCAGAACTTCCTGCGTAAGCGTGAAAAAGTACGGTGGGCAGACCACAGCTCCCTGGCATCCCAGTTGTTTGGCGTGCTCACCCAGCTCGATACAGGACTCTGGGTGGGTCTCGCTGATGCCTGGCAGTACCGGCACTCGTCCCTTGGCTTGATCATGAACGATATCCATAATCCGCTTTTTGTCTTCCAGACCAAAGTGAATGAACTCGCCAACACTGCTCACGGGAAAGAGGCCATCGACTCCTCTTGCGATGCAGAACTCTGTATACTTGCGCAATCCCGCTTCATCAGGGCTTTTTTGTTCATTCACCGGCGTAACCATGGCTACATAGACGCCTTCTAATTTTAACATCCCCGTACCCCTTCCCTCCGCGAACTCAGCAATGACCGTTATTGTGGGCAGCGACTACAGAGGTCACCGGCTGCAAGAGCAAGCGCTAGTCCGTTCCGCTCCCTCTGCCCTGCGCTAACTGTCGTGCCGTAATACTGTTCCCGCACGCAGCAATAAAGACCTCCCGTTTATGTACAGCGGGCCAGCTGCATGCGCAGAGATACCATTTGGCATCTGTTCAGACAGGCACACCACTCTGGGACCGTCATCCAGATGCCGCTGGCCGCAGAACATTGTGACATCTGCAAGTCAAAAAACTCGCCGTCTACAACCGCATCTCCCCATCAGCATGTACGCTGTGCGGTTGGGCCAGGCCTAACTCGACCAGTTTTGCCTGACAAGGCACCCCGTTCTGCCAATGTCTGGCTTCATAGTATTCTTTGAGCATCTCTGCCAAGGGTACGACGTGACCCGCGGCTGGACCATCCGGCATCGGTGTTTCCAGTAGCCGCTTGGGCAGGGTGTCCTTAAGCGCCTCCTCTCGGTTTTCCCTAATGTTAAAAAGACGGGTTAGGTTATAAATCCGCTCGCCAGCCTTCATCAGCTTTTCCGTTGTGTCAAACGCCTCGATTCCGGTCAAAGAATGGACGAGGTTCACAATCTGTCGAGCGCTTAGAGCGAAACTGGCAAATAGACAGATGCCCAACGAATCTATCACCGTGAAGTAATCCTGCTCATTCTTGACAAACTCGGCTTTGAACTCGGTCGCCAGAGGATCCAGCCTGCCACTGGGATCCAGGATTTCCCGGCCCACTGGCCAGGAACGCAAGTGGCAGCCGCCCCGGTCACTGGTGGCGTAGGCAAGGCCCATTCCTGCTGTCCCCCGTGGGTCATACGCTGGCAGCTCCAGCCCCTTGACATGGATGGCAAAATCCGCTGAACCGCCTCCGATCACACCTGCAGCGTGCTTCACACCACGTCCCAAGAGATCGCCCAACCCCTCTTGCCGAGCCATTTGACCAATCAACCCTAAAAGGGCATCATCATTGCCAAACGTCAACTGCCAACCGGCCTCTTCTGTAGATATCAAGCCCTTCTCAAAGCATTCCATGGCAAACCCTACGATGTTCCCCGCCGAGATGGCATCAAGCCCGTAGACATCACACAAATACTCTGCCTGGATTATCGCTCCCGGGTCCGCAATACCACATTGAGCGCCAAAACTCCAAGTGTTCTCGTAATCCGGCCCCTCTGTGAATGAACCTTTGTACTTGCCTTCATCTACCCGAGATACCTTGCTGCAGCGAATCGGACAACCAAAGCATGCCTTTTGCTTCTTGTAGTAGTCCGCCGCTAATATGCTCTCGTTCAGACTCTGGATTCCAGGCCAACTTCCCTGTTGAAAGTTCCTAACAGGATAGACGCCAGCTTCCGCCAAAAACGACAAAATGGCATTGGTGCCGTATTTGGGTCGCGAACCGCCTGTATCAGAATGAATGCTGATTTCGTTCATGGCTTCTAGATTGACATCCATGAACCGCCTGAAATCATCGATCTCCAGTGACCGCTCTCCCCGCACGACGATTGCCTTCAAGTTCTTCGAACCCATGACAGCACCCGGGCCACCCCGACCGAAGGCACGCCCTTCTGATATCACGGCGGCTATCGGCACGAGGTTTTCGCCGGCAACCCCTATAGTGGCCACCTTCGCCTCTCTTCCCCACCGCGCCTTGAGCTTTTCATGCGTTCCAAATGTATCGAGTCCCCAGAGCTCCCCTGCCTCTTCCATATGGATATTGTTTTCATCGACGATGAGCACTAACGGTCGCTCGGCTTTGCCCTTAATGATAAGAACGCCAAACCCCGCTGCCTTGAGCCCAGGACCAAAAGAACCCCCACAGTTGCTATCCAGCCAGAGGCCCGTCAGCGGGCTCTTTGTGCACAAAACTGATCTTCCAGCTGTAGGGGCTAAGGTTCCTGTCAAAGGCCCGCAGGCCACTACCAATATATTGTCTGCGGAAAGGGGATCCACCCCCGGTTGAAGCTGATCATACAAGATCCTTGCGCCAAAACCTTTGCCCCCGATGTAGTCTGCCGCCAGTTCCTGACGCAACTCGTCGTCGAAGAAAGACCGGGTGCTCAAATCCACCGTAAGGATCTTCCCGGCATAACCAGGTATCGCCACTCACTTCACCCCCAGCACGTTTTCGGGGCACCACTTCACACAAGCGTACGCCCCACCGCATGTGTCACACAGAATGGGTAAACCGTTCTGTTCATCCGCCCAAACCGCATCAAAGGGACACGCTTCCACACAGGCAAAACAACCCGTGCAGGCATCAGCGTCGAGGATAATGTGACCTTCCTCACTTTTCGTCAACGCCCCAGCCGCACAGCTTTCCACGCATTTTGGTTTCTGACACATCCGACAGACGATCACTTCATCTTTCCACGGCCATTCACTAGAGATTCTTATTCTCCGTCGATAGGGATCCACTCGCTGATGGTGAGCCATGGAGCAGATGATCTCGCAGCGCCGACAACCTGTGCACTTGCCCTTTTCGATACTGATCATTAGGCAGCCCTTCCTTGCTGAGATGATGGGTAGTCTATAGCTGTCGGAAACACGGACTCAAAGCTTGATGGCGGTTTCGCCGGAAACTCCTGCAAATATCTTGGCCTTTGAGCATCAAAACCCGTTTCTAGCGATCCGAAAACCCCAGTTATTGGAGCCGGTGGCAACATCCACCTGAAAGTATTCTCCGATCCCAAGGGATTCGGCGGCGGTATTCCAACTGCCGCCACGCATCACCCAACGGGGCTCAGGAGACCAGTCAATGCATAACTCCGACACATTGCCACTCATGTCAAAGCACCCCAAGCTATTGGCGCGCTTAAGACCGACGGCTTGGGTTTTTTCGCTGTTCGCCTGGTACCAAGCCACTTCCACGGTTGCGGCCTTCTGGGAACTAACCGCCGAAGCTCCACTGGCCCAACTACCCGGAGTCCAGAACAAACCGTCCATGAAAATGGTGCCGGGGCGTCTCTCGGTCCCGGTGTAGCGGGCGGCCAGCTCCCACTCGTCTTTCGTCGGCAGACGAAACCCGTCAGCTCCTTTTTGGGTTGCCATGCCCGACCGCGCCCACCCGTCTCGAAGTACCGCCTGTGACCCACCGCTCTCCCGGTAAAACGGCGTCAATCCCAGCATTTCCGAGAGAGCATTGCACCAAACGATGCAGTCGTAAGCTCTGAGCATAGTAACGGGCTCCCAGCGGGCTGCGGTCGGGACTACCACTACAGAGCTAGGCTGACCCCCGGGCCTGGTACTACCTTCATACCCGCCTGTGGTAAAGCGGTACCCGTGGTTAACCGCCCATTGGCGAACTATGTACCAAAGTTCATAGGTCACCTCGGTTTCGGCGATCCAGAAATTCGTGGCAACTCGGGCAGTGCCTCGATCGTCCATGCCCGGGGGAAAGATAGCAGCCGGAGCCAAACGCATGCGAAATGTCACGTTACCCACCTGGTGCGTTTCTTGGCTTCCCACCGTGGGCATGACGTTTTCCAGAATCTCGGCCTTTCGTATCGGTTCCACAGGGTGTAGAGCTTCCAACGGATAGACAACCTGCAGTTCTGGAGATCCGCTGACCGCGGGTCTCGAGGAAATGTCTATCATGGGTGCAGCCGCCATCGGACGGGTTTCTTCGGGCACTGGAGGCAGAGGATCGCCCAAAAACTCCAAATCACTGGCAGTTGCCTCCACAGTTTGCAGAGCAGGGAAAAACTGATATCCGTCCTTTGCGGCGTGGATTTCGGTTTCGCCGCGAAGGCCCGTCTGCATCCAAGTGCCGTCGGCTTGCGTGAACACAGAGTCCGCTCCGCAGGAAAAGGAGATCAACACGTCCGCAATGCCTGTACCTGAAGAACCGAAAACCCGACCCGAGACAGCATAGTCGTCCCGCGCGCCGGATGGCCAAGCAAGACCACTGACCAGTTCAGTCACTAACACCGCAAGGTCGTCTCGGGGCCCTGCTATGGAAGCGGTATCGACGATCTGGCCGGTGTCGGTCTCGAACACCATGAGATCTAGGGACACGAAATCGTACATCACCGTCAAAGTCGGCACGAACACCAAATCGGCACCTAGACGTTGTCCTATCTCCACGGCTTGAGTCCCCTGGATCAGGCAGTTCTCTGGTAGACCCATCTGTTGCAGAACTTGGTCCACTTTCGTCTGTTCAATAACGTTGTACCTCTCGTCGCCTCGAACTTGCCCATGCAGGCGGGTCACCAACATAACGCGAAGAGCTCGCCCCATGCTATCCAAGGCTTGGTCTGTACCGGAAACGTTGAAATCCAAGACAACAAATGCTGCCGCCTGGCCCACGGAACTAAGGAGCCCAAGCAGTAGAACGACGGCCAACAGACCGCTGACAAGCTTTCCTGTCACTCGGATCACCCCTCCACATACACCAGCCCACACAACGCGTAGATGTTCAGTGAACCCGCTTCATGAAGGATAGCGGTACCGAAACATCTTCAACTTTTTTTCGAAATCAAGCAGGCGACGAAAAATATCTGTCGAATAGGACATGTATGAACCTACAC
>PWMW01000390.1 GCA_003559095.1 Clostridiales bacterium
GACGGGTCTTCGGAAGATGTATACAATGTGGTGGTAATAAACGCACACGTTGCCGAGTCTGAGGCCATCCCTGGTGAGGCTGGGGAGCAGCACGAGCATGGCGTGGTAATCCTGCAGTTTGGTTTGGAAGCGGATCAGGAGTTTTCCTTGGTATACCGTCACTCGGTGGAACAGACATGGGTTCGCGAAACATTTCGATTGGATGCTAAGGAAGGTCTCGTACTCACGGCCATGCGTTTTGAATCGTTCGGTGCGGGATTGCCCTTTGCACCGGAGGGTGGTGTTTTCTCCAAAGTGGAGGATGGCTATGTCTGGAGTGACATCAACCTGCCACTTGGTGAGTTCGAGGTGATGAGCAGCCCCGAGAACCAGTACACTGTGGAGTTCCCCGATGGAGTTCTGTTGTTGTCGGACTGGCCGTTGGGAACGGTGTTTCGGTTTTCCGTCATTCATGATTGACCACCCACTGCCTGGTTCGACGGCAGCGGTTCTGATGCGGTGGTTTGGATGAAGCAGTTTTCGTAAATCGACTCAGATACAGTGGTAGTCGCAGCGCTGAACGGTCCTGTACCTGCTGACGATAGCGCTGCAGGTCGTTGAAGGAGGTTTTTTTCAGATGGATGTTTCCATGGATAAGAAGGCCATTCACGAGCTGGAACGTAAAGTGGAGGAGGTCGAAGGGGTCAAGCGGGAGTTGTCCGGGTGGATTGGCAAGCTGATCACGATCATTGCCATTGTTATGTCCCTGTATCATTTGTACACTGCTGGTTTTGGTATGATTGAGGCACTGAGGCATCGGGCTCTGCACTTGGCGTTTGCCCTATGTTTGATATTTCTTCTTTTTCCCGCCACGAAGAAATCCGACCCGAAGAAGCTTCCTTGGTATGATGTGGTATTGTCCCTTTTGGGCGTAGCCGCCGGCATGTACATTATTGTGAATTATAACGCCATTGCTTTTCGGGCTGGCTGGCCTACCACATGGGATACTGTTTTTGGTGTTTTGACCATTGTCTTGGTTCTTGAGGCGACGCGTCGAGCGTTGGGCGCTGCTTTGTCGGTGGTGGGCCTGGTGTTCATTGCCTATGCCTATCTTGGGCCTCACATCCCTGGGTTATTTGCCCATCGCGGCGCCAACCTAGAGTCCTTAGCTGAGCATTTGTATTTGACCACGGAGGGGATCTTCGGAATTCCCCTGGGTGTTTCGGCTACGTTTGTGTTCTTGTTTATTCTTTTTGGAGCGTTTTTGGAGATTACGGGAGCGGGCCAATTCTTTATTCGACTGGCCATCGGCATGTTTGGTCATTTTCGCGGTGGTCCGGCCAAAGCAGCCATTCTGGCCAGTGGAACTATGGGCAGCATCAATGGTAGTTCCGTAGCCAACGTTGTCACTACCGGGTCCTTTACCATTCCTTTGATGAAAAAGGTCGGGTTTAAACCACATGTGGCTGGTGCCGTGGAAGTGGCGGCCTCCAGTACTGGGCAGTATCTGCCCCCCATCATGGGAGCGGCGGCTTTTGTTATGTCGGAGATCACTGGAATTCCTTATATTACCATTGCTCTGGCTGCAGCCCTGCCAGCCCTGTTAGACTATGTGGCCATGATGATGATGGTGCACTTTGAGGCCTGCAAGAATGATATTGAAGGCCTGCCCAAGGAAGAATTGCCTCCCATCAAGCAGACATTCCGTATGGGCTGGCATCTGCTGATTCCCATCTTCGGCATTGTGGCCATGTTGGTGAGCGGTTTCACGCCGCTGCGGGCTGCGTTTATCGGGATCATTCTGGTGTACGCGGCCAGCTGGATTCAGGCACACACGCGCATCACATTGCAGGACGTCCTGATTGCCCTGGAACGGGGTGCTAAGAATGCCCTGGGCGTTGCCGCTGCCTGTGCCGTGGCGGGGATTATTGTGGGTGTGGTATCACTTACGGGTCTTGGGCTGCGCTTGACCGACATTGTGATCAGCATTGCTGGCAACAACCTCTATCTGGCCATGGGGTTGACCATTGTGGCCTCGATTCTTATGGGTTTGGCTATGCCGACCACAGCGAAGTATATTATCGTTTCTACCGTTACGGCCCCCATTCTTGTCTCCGGATTCGGCGTGCCGCTTTTGGCTGCGCACTTGTTCGTGCTTTACTACGCCATTCTGGCTGATGATACGCCGCCGGTGGGTGTGGCGGCCTATGCAGCAGCGGGCATCGCCCGCTCAGACCCATGGAAAACGGGGCTTATGGGTTTTAAGTTCGATATCTCGGGGATGTTGATTCCTGTCATCTTCGTGCTGGCCCCAGCGCTGGTGTTAATTGATGCCACGTTCCTCGGTGTGGTCAAGGTTGTGCTGTCCACCAGTGTCGGTTTGATCAGTATGGCTGGCTTTTTGCAGAACTGGCTAGTTACTCACTGCCGTTGGTATGAGCGCTTGGCGCTTCTCGGCTCAGCGCTGCTGTTGGTGTCGCCCATTCTACTCTGGGACTTTCTCGGTCTTTTCATTTTGGCCGGTGTTTGGCTCCTGCAGAAACGAAGGACCGCAGTGGTAGCCGTGGAAGCGGAACAGGCTGCGCGTTGAGGGTAGAATGGCCTGCCGAACGAAGCCGCATGGCACGAATTCTGGTGGCTATCAGGGCCAGTGTTTTGACGGCCAAGCCAAACATCATATGCGAGTGGGATTTCTCGATGGTCAGATATGGTCTGTAGACATTTTGTTGCGGGCCATTGCCGCCCCAGTCCATAACAAACGGACTGGGGCTTTCGCTGTCTTGTGGTCGACGCTCGCTGCGACTCGATCGCGGGCAACTTAGTTACCAGTTTTGCCCGGACCAGAGGCCAAACGTTCGTTGAGTGATCGCTGTACACGTTAAGCGGCGGCGGTTTGCTGCTGCGCGAACGCCAGCGGTGGTGCCACTGGGAAAGTTCACCATGACGTGTTAAAGAACACATTCTTGCTTGCCGAAAAGAGAAAAGGGACCTTGAGTGATCCTCCTGTGGGGCTGAGATGGTCACTGGTAAGGAAGAGAGGAGCGATTGTGTGGATATGGAAGCACAACAGCACGTGCGACGACAGTACGTAGTCTTTCGGGTTGCTGAAGAAAAATACGGCATTCCCATCGAGCAGGTGCAGGAAGTTATCAAATCGGTGGACATTACGCGTTTACCTCAAATGCCATCGTCGATTAAGGGGATCATCCAACTGCGGGAACGAGTGATACCCATCATGTCGCTGCGCAGTCACTTTGGTCAGAATGAAACGGAACCCGAAGACCGGCGAATTGTGATCGTCAATTTCTCTGGAGCATTTATCGGTTTGGAAGTGGACAGTGTTGATGAGGTACTGGAAATCCCAGCAGAGAACATTGACCATTTGGCCGCGTCATTAAGTGGTGCACAGCGTCATTACGTGGATGGTATTGGCAAGATCGACGATGAACTGATCATCTTACTGAAGCTGGACCACCTACTTGAGGGTTCCGAGCGGACTGAACTGGACGAAGCCATTGCCTCCTTGGATACTGCGGAGACGGCTGAAGAATAGGAACTTCGCTGTGCTAGCTATCGCTTGGATGCGAACGGAGCCTCCTTGCGTTACAATGTATGGTACGTCCAGATAAGGAATGACAGATAACCGGCTCGAACACGGAATCAAAGGATCAGGACGAAAGACAAGTAGTCCATGGCAAGAAGGCTACCCACAACATAGAACAAGAACGACTAACGGCAGCGATCCAAAGAACGAGCACAACGACGATTAAGGGCATCAAAAAGTGAAGACAGGGATGTCAACAAAGAGTGAAGACAACAAAGGACATGGAGGGACGTTATGTTGAAAAATCTTCGTATTTCCACAAAGCTCTACACGGTCTTGATTTTGCTTGTGGCGGTAACCTCCCTTCAGACCCTTATTAACGAAGAAATTCCTTTCGAGACTCATGCGTTCGCACGATTCCTACGTATTGCTTAGAGCAGCGGCCATGGATCAGGCTCGCATGCTCAGTGAACTGGAAGTTGCTCATCTGGATTGGGCCTTGGACCTATCGCAATCCATGGGTACACGTGACCCCTTCACCGGCGAACTAGACCACACCCGCTGTGGACTGGGACGTTGGTACTTCGAGTACATCGAAAGTGACGAGTTTCGCAACCTACCTCCCCAGTTAGCCGCGGCGTATCGCGATCTGGCCGAGCCACATCAGAATCTGCATGACGCTGCTGGTCGGATCGTCGACCGTTTGACAGCGGGGAACTATTCGGATGCGGCATGGACCCAAGCGGAGCGGATCTTCCAACAAGACGTAATGCAGTACTTAGCCGAAACGAGAGGTGTCTTGGACAGACTCGAGACGATGCTAGCCGACCGTGTTCAGGAACTGGAAGAACACATGGCAGATACCGTGGCGCTGTCTCAAGTCAGCACGGTGGTGGCCGCTATCGCAGCAGTTCTCATCGCAGTTTTCTTTGGCGGCATCACAGTCTTGGGTGTTTGTCGATCTTTGGCTCGGACAGTAGATATGGTTGCTGACATGGCCGAAGGTGAAGGAGACCTAACCCAGCGTTTGCCAGTGAAGGGAACGGATGAGCTCAACACCCTAGCGCAAAACCTAAACAAGTTCATCGAACGACTCCAGACTATGGTGAAGGACGTGGCCAAGTCCGCCGACCGCACGGCCAACAACTCCAATGAAGTGTCGGCTGCGGTCCAAGAAACGGCAGCGTCTATCGAAGAAGTAGCCAGCACATCCAACCAGTTTGCCTCTACGATTCAAGGTCTTAGTGGCAACAGCCAAGAGATGGAATCCTTAGCCAATGACACCCTAACCAAGACAAACCAAGGGGCAGAGCAGATTCAGGCCACGGTGGCTGCAATGCAGGAGATCAATGCCACAGTCAGTCAGTTGAGCCAGGAGATCCATGGTTTGGACAGTCGATCTGAGCGCATTCGATCTATCGTAGACATTATCACCGGGATTGCTGACCAGACCAATCTGCTGGCCTTAAACGCCGCCATTGAAGCTGCTAGAGCCGGAGAACATGGGCGCGGATTCGCGGTAGTGGCCGAAGAGGTACGCAAGTTGGCAGAACAAAGCGGAAAGGCGGCCGGTGAGATTACGCAGGTGATCGGCGAAATGCGTCATGTGGTACAGGAAACTGTGCAGCAGTCCCAGCAAAGTGCGGACAAAGTTACCGAAGGAGCTACTGCTGTGCAGGTTAGCGGGCAGATGTTCTCAGACATTCGGGCGACGGTGGAGCGCCTTACCGAAGGCATTCGAAGCATCGCGACGTCCAGCGAAGAGTTGGCCTCAGGCGGCGAAGAGATTGCTGCCAGCAGTGAAGAGCAATCAGCCTCCATCGAACAGATTGGTGCTGCCATTCAAGAAGTGGCGAACACCGCCAATGAACTCCATGAGCTTGTCAGGCAGTTCAAAGTCTAAGACACATTCCTAGAACGCAGGGAAAGAGACGGCGAACAGACGGTAGAGTACAGCAGAGACCTCCGCGGGCGGAGGTCTCTGCTGCTTGCGCGTGTGGTGTGGTCACTGACTAAGGTTGGATGGAAGAAAATTCCATGTACCTGGTATGTGGGAATAAGTTCCAATCACCAGGTGTATGGGAAAAGTTTCCACATACCTGGTGCTTGGAAGAAAAACCCTCGCCCTCCGCAGTGGACACCAAAAGCAGAACAACCCATTACTCCACTAGACATTCTGGAGTCGGCGCCGCATCCTCACCCAGATACCCGAGTTATGTTGCCTCCTATCTTCTCGTATGGTATGCTTTTGCCATACACGGATGATTTGGATGTTTTGGGAGTGGCAGCTATGAAAGAGATCATTGTGGCTCAGAATGCTGGCTTTTGCTTTGGTGTCAAGCGGGCTGTAGATATGGCTTTAAACGTCCACTTGGACGAAGGTAGGGAAAAGGAAGGACATCCGAAGAGTTCCCAAGGGGAACCTCCGAGAGTGTACCGAACCAAGGGCCGTGTCCGGACCCTAGGTCCCTTGATTCACAATAATGATGCTATCCAGCGGTTGGAAGAAAACGACGTCTTCCAGATAGGAGTGGAGGGTCTGGCGTCCCTGACAGCGGAGGATGCTGTGGTTATTCGCTCCCACGGAGTGACCCCAGATATTATGGAACGTATCGCCCAGCAGGGATGCATCAAACTAGATGCCACCTGCCCCTTCGTCAAGACGATTCACAGCAAAGTAAAGAAATACCACAGTCTTGGGTACCAGATTGTCATCGTGGGTGATCACGAACACCCCGAAGTGGTGGGTATCCACGGTTGGTGTGGCAATTCAGCCATCATCACCAGGGATCCAAGAGATTTACATGAACGGAACCTGCCTGACAAGATTTGTGTCGTTGCTCAGACTACGGAGCGCCAGGCAGTATTTGATAGCATTGTCAAAGCTGTCAGCGACAGTCAGCGCGAAGTGATTGCCTTTAACACCATCTGCAATGCCACGAAGGTCCGACAGTCAAGTACCGCTGATGTGGCGCAGCAGGTAGATGCCATGGTAGTAATTGGCGGGCGCAACAGTTCTAACACAAAGAAGCTTTACGAAATCTCCAGCGTTCACTGTCCGCAGACGGTCTTTGTGGAGAACAGCCAGGAACTGCCTGCATGGTTGTGGTCCGATGCATCGATTCAACGTATCGGCGTAACCGCTGGAGCATCAACCCCAGATTGGGTCATCCAGGATGTTGTAGCCGTGCTGCAAAACGATAGCGAGCAGTCCGAGGAATGAGCCATCGCTGAGCCTCCCGGATGCGAATGTTCGTATGGGGTTCATGGTGCAGCAGGTGATTGCGCCGTAGGTACAGCCCACGAAACGCTTTGCCCACACGCGGATACGCAGCGTGGCTGGCTCTGATTAATTCGAGCAACTCAAACCGCCCACCGGGGTCAAACCTCCAGAGGTGGATCTAGTTGTACTCGGCCACGTATGTGGGCGTGAATCCCCAACCTACAGGCAGGGGCTTTGCGCCGTTTTTTTGGTAACACACACTCTATGAGGGGTCTGGACTGGCCCTTCCATACCAGGAGGAACAGCCCATGAATGCTGCCGACCAACAGTACCTACAGATTGTGCAGAATATCCTCGACAGCGGGTATTA
>PWMW01000091.1 GCA_003559095.1 Clostridiales bacterium
AACAGACTGACCCCAGTAATCTGGTCAGCGCAAATTGGTGCCCTCTCTTAAGGGAGGAGCCCGTGAGGCAGTGTATTTAAGAAGAGATTGCTGCACCGGCCGCACATTCCTCGACCGCAGAAGGAGAGTATTTGTGTGGACGTATTGTACAAGAAGTGCTGCGGATTGGATGTTCACAAGAAATCAGTCACAGCGTGCTTGTTGATGGGTCGCAAGAAGGAAATTCGGACGTTTTCCACCACGAGCAAGGCTATCTTTGAGTTAGCGGAATGGCTTCTCGACAGCGGCTGTACACACGTAGCCATGGAAAGTACCGGCGTATATTGGATCCCGATCTACAACATTCTCGAAGAACACGACCTTACACTCCTTGTGGTCAACGCCAAACACAGCCGAAACCTTCCAGGTCGAAAGACGGATGTTAAAGACGCAGAATGGCTCGCCGATCTTTTACGGCATGGACTGCTCCAAGGCAGTTTCATCCCCGACCGCCAGCAGCGAGAACTGCGCGAGTTGGTTCGCTACCGTACAAGCTTAACGCAAGATCGCACCCGAGAGATCAACCGCGTGCAAAAGACACTGGAAGGCTGCAACATTAAAATCAGTTCTGTGCTCACCGACATTACAGGTCGATCCGGTCGCGACATCCTTCGTGCGCTCCTTGTCGACCACAACACCGATCCGCAAGCCCTCGCACAACTGGCTGTATCTGGGGCTCGCCGAAAAATCCCTGAACTCGAAGAGGCACTCTATGGTACCCTCGGAGACCATCAACGCTTTCTTATCTCGAAGCAACTAGAACACATCGATTATATATCGAACAACATCGATAGCTTGGATCAAGAGATCGACCAACGTCTCGAGTCCGAGGCAGAACAGCTCCATAAACTCGATGGTATTCCGGGTGTAGGGCGCATAGTCAGCCAGAAGATTCTAGCCGAAGTGGGCAAAGATGTGTTACGGTTTCCCACCGACAAGTAACTGGCGTCTTGGGCGGGGGTGGTTCCCGGCTGCCACGAAAGTGCGGGGAAACGGCGTTCTAGCCGAACTCGCAAAGGTAATCCACACTTGCGTTCCGCTTTGGTGGAGGCGGCTCACGCAGCGTCCCGAACCCAAACCTATCTGGGCGCTCAGTTTCGCCGCATTCAAGCTCGTCGCGGTCACAAGAAAGCCATTCTTGCTGTCGCACATTCGATCCTCATCATTGCCTATCATATCATCCGAGACGGCGTCTCGTACCAAGAACTCGGAGAGAACTATTTCGATGAGCTCAAACGCACGCAAGTCGTCAATCGCAGTGTTAAACGTCTGCAGGCTTTGGGCTACACCGTAACACTTACGGAGCCACCCGTACCGACCAACAAACCAGCCGCATAGTCACGTGGTTCCATCGAGCCGTTTTGTTCGAAGCGGTAGGTTTGCCCAGCAAATCATACCGTCTAGTTTCCTATTGCCTTTTTCACCGCCCATTTTCGAGGCAGGCCCGCTAGACGACTCCAACCGAGAGATAGTCCACTGAACGGGCAAGCATGTTTCCGTTCCTCCGTCCGCCTTCGGAGGAAAGAACCGAAACAACGCAGCCGCTTGCCATGGGCTTGGCGGGCGTCCCTGAAAGGCCAAAGGCGTACCAGAAACTTGGCTCGCCTGGTCTTATCCTTACGTCACCTGGCAAGCCGCTGGAAATACGCGTTCGCTAGATCCCGTTCGCCTTCCTCCACAATCTGCCCGCGATCCATAACTAGAACGCGGTCGGCTAAAGCGTAGGCTGCTTGCTGGTCATGGGTCACGGTCAGGATTGTTGTGTTGTGCTCTTCGTTGAGGCGGTCCACCACGTGGATCAGATTGTGCAGATGCGCATAGTCCTGACCGATAGTTGGCTCGTCCAAAAGCAATATGGGTCGCTCTGCAGCTGCCACGGCGGCAGTAGCCAACAGTCGCTTCTGCCCTTGACTGAGCACCAACGGATGTCGATCCCTCAGTTCCAGCAATCCGAACAACTCGAGAAAATGATCCACTCGATTGGGATTGCCCGCACCCAAGGCCACTTCCTGATGCACACTCTCCATAAAGAGCTGATGATTGGGGTTTTGAAACACCAACCCTACGCGGCTGCGATTGAAGGAAGCATCCCGAGCGTTATGCGACTGCCCCAGCAGACTAAATGCCCCATAAGTGAGACGCCTACCTCGGCAGAGACCCGCCAGGATTTTCATCAACGTTGATTTGCCGCTGCCGTTCTCCCCGAGAATCACCACACGCTGCCCCTGCGGTACGTGAAGACTGAGATCTCTCACTACGGGATCCCGGCCAAACCTATACGAGGCTTCCTCCAGTTCAATGGCTGCAGGTGCGGGTTTCGCTTGGCGCTTCTTTGGCATGGGCGTTGGCAGGCGCCTCCGACGTTCCTCGGCGAGAATGTCCTCGGTGTCACTCCAATCATGTTGAAGTGTGCCATCCTTTAAGTAAAGCAGGCGGTCCGCATGGGAACTGGCTAAGTCTAGTCGGTGCTCAGCGATCACCACGGTTTTGCCTTGCCTGGTCAGCTGCTTGAGGAACAGCAATAGTCTTGCGGCACTTTGAATATCTAGGTTAGCCAGGGGCTCATCGAGCAAAATAACGTCAGGCAGCGTAGCCAGAACCGACGCAATGGCCAGACGCTGCTTCTGCCCGCCCGAGAGATGCTCCACAACAGCATCCAGATCCACCTGGACAATTTCCTGCAGTCGCTGCAGACGTTCTTCCATCTCAGCCAACGGTACGCCCAGATTCTCCATGCCAAAGACCAACTCGTCCTCCACCGTTAAGTGCAGCACCTGGGCATCCACGTCCTGCCATACGGTTCCAATCCTCGCAATCAGTTCCACCGGACTAAATGCCTGCACAGAGTGACCATTCAACCGCACCTCGCCCGAGATGGTCCCCAACCAAAAGTGGGGGATCACTCCATTGAGGCATTTCAGCAAGGTAGATTTGCCACTACCGCTTTCACCGCTCAAGAGTACAAACTCCCCTTGGGACAGGGAAAAGCTGATGTCCTTAAGCAGTGCGTCCTCTATCTCGGGCAGAGTATAGGTTAGTTCGCAAACGTCTAGAATCGCCATCGAATCGTCCCCATTATTACCAAATTCGCAAGCAAAAAGACAAGATCATAACTTCCGAAGGATACATCCCGATACCTCGTCTGCTGCCGTTCCGTTCCAAAACCGCGCATCTGCAAGTTCATGGCAATCTGGTCGGATAAGCTCATCATCCGGAACAAAAACGGCACCAGCATCCCCCGGTACATTAACCCCAGACTGCGCTGCCCTTTGTCCACTCGCAGGGAAAAGGACTGGATAATCTTCGTCATATCTTCCTTCAAAACCGGAATAAAACGCATGGTTATCAGCAAACCCACCCGGAGCATCCAAGGCAAACGCGCCTGGTGGAGAGCCCGCAGGAACTCGTTGGGACTCGTCGAGCCAACGAACAGCGTGAATGAAAAGAAGAGATAAAAGAAGCGCACAGCGGCCGCCAGTGCCATCGGGAATGTGCCGCCAAACAGCCAACCCACCACGAACACAATAACAGCGGCCGCGCTGACATACGGCAGGGGACCCCGCAGTTGGCCTCCGAGACCAGCCAACAACAGAAATCCCCAGAGAAGGACTAGGTACAAGAGCAGTGCCGTTGGACTTGGTGTGGCAAGAGCGTAGATAAAGATAAGAATCGTTGTGATCAACTTGACAATGGGGTGCAGCTCTCTCAAAAAGGGAGCTACCCCGGCAAAGGCGCTGCCTTGCATCACTTCACCCACTTAACGCATAATGGTGGTACGCCGAAACTCACTTCCAATACGGATTCCCAGCACAGCCCCCATGCCGCCAGTTACTGCGCACAATATTGCCACAGCGGCCAGTACAGGTGTGCTGCGGAAGAGATCACCCAAGGGCATTTCGCCCAGAAACAGCGCCCCGAACAAGGCACCTACCACAGCCATCACAGCCATGTACAGGCCCGAAGCTCCAATGATCCGACTGTGCTTGGGAAGGCCTCGCTGCGTCAGAAAGTAGAAAAGGTCCGCAGCGACACCGCTGATCAAGAGAAAACCCAGGATCACCGGTGATATGAAGAGCAGTACCACGCCAGTGAAAAACGAGATCAACGTGAACAGCCCATGTTTGTCGATTCGCATCAAAGCCAGAGCCATCAGCAGTCCATAAAAGGGAGCCACCACTAAGTTGCGCAGACCTGGAACGGGTACGGCCACAACCAGCGGAACGGTTACGTAGCTGAGCACATTCATAGCAGCGGCAGTCATAGCGCTGTAGGTGATGTCCTTCAGATTGTACTGCATTATCTTCATCCTCTCGCATATCTGCTGCTTGCCGGTGACGGGTGCCCTTCGCGAACCTTACGGAAGAACAGCCCTTACGGGTTAACACACCCTTATCTTCAAGCGCTCTGAGCACTGTCCTCAACGACAAGCACTTCTCCGTTGTAGGCATCAACCACCAGTGGCGTGCCATCGGCCACATCCATAATGTTCTTAGCTGAGATCACACAGGGGATACGCCGTTCGCGGGCTAGAATCGCAATGTGGCTCAGCATAGCCCCCGTTTCCGCCACGATGGCGCCGGCCTTTCGCAGCAGCGGCAGATAACCCATCTCAGCGTTTTGCACCACGATAATGTCTCCTTCATCCACTTTCCCAAAATCCTCTAGCCCCCGGACAACGCGGGCTAGCCCCTGTACCCTTCCTGCAGAAGCGGGGTAACCCTGGAATCTATCTTGAATCTCCGACTCTGCTAGGATGAAAGGCGGTTCATCGCCTTTGATAATCGCTGGCAGCCGGTACTCCTGGGCTTTCATCATATCTTCTTTCACTCTTGCGGCCTTGGCCTGGTAACTGTCACCCGCGAACTGAATAATATCGTCTAGATTCAGGTAGAAGATGTCATCAACGGCTGCCAGAGCATCCTGTTCCACCATCACCGCACCTAAGCGCAAAAACAGCTTCCGGAACAGGTGATAGCTGTAGGCGTAAAAGTAGCTCAACTTGTTCTTCTTGTGCGTTACCAGGTCAGCCTTCGCCTTCTGACGCAGAAACCTGCGGCTCAGCAGAGGCCGTCCCTCTGAGGCATCGGCTTCGGATCCATCCGCTGTCGCAAGCAGTGTATCGAGAATGTCCTGTTTTTCCCTCCAAGTAGGTTGGGAGAAGTCATTGGTGTTGGCACTAAAGTGCCCGAAGCGCTCAAGCATCAACGCCTTCTGCTCCTCACGACTCCGCGTTCTTTCGCAGCTTAGAAAGCTATCAGGTTCATAGAGCGCGTTTTCCTGCAGATAAGCCGAAGCTGGCAATTGCATCTGCATGTCCTTCACTGCATTAAGGTAGCGCCTTTGCTTGGAGTAGATCATCAACGGCAGGATGATGTTGTACATGGCACCCTTTTGGTTGTGGGCCTGCAACTGTGGGAACAGCTCCAACAGCTGTTCGTAAGACCTCGCCTCTGCAATAGCCGTTTCAAGCTGCAGCGACCGTTGATGATAGGCCTCCAGCTCCTTATCCAGGTTGCGGTACGTATTCTGGAACCGGCGATACACTGAAGCCATGCGAGGCAGCATCCGCAGCATGCCCAAGGTTGGTCGGAACTTAACCTGCACCCGCTCATCGTGAATGCCCTGCAGCTCTTCCAGAAACGCCTCGCGAAAGCCCATCTTTCTGAAAGCACCGCCCAGAATCCCCATATTGAAATAGGCTTGATAATAGAAAGGTTTGGCCAACTCTTCGGGACGGAGACCGGTATCACCAATAATTGATTCCAGAAGCTCCACCCATGCTTGATTCACTACAGGAATGTTGATGTCCCAGACTAACGGCTTAATCAGGCCTGGAAGGTAGTTCTTGGCAATATCGTTCTTGTACACATTATATGTCTGGCCTGTAGTAATCGGTCGCACCTGCAGCCAGATGAAGACAGAACCATCGTAGGCCCATTCTACGTCAATAGGTACACCTACACGCCGTTCCACACGTGCCGCATCCCGGCAAAACGAAACAACCTTTGCAGCGGGGATAGGCAGTTGCTCGTCAGAATCATACAACAGCTGCTTCCACTTGTACTTCAAACGGATGGGTGCAGTGCCCCCTTGAACCAGTTGATCTCCCAAACCCTGAACGGCCTCCAAGAGCAATTCATTGGCGCTGGTCACAGGATTTTTGCTGAAGAGAACGCCGGAATAGACGGGTTTAATCATCTCTTGAACCATGATCACATCCTGCTTCGAAGAATCGCTGCCGGCGACCGCCTCATAACTGGCGGCCACCTCCTCCATCCCGTGGTACACCTCTTGAACAGTGACCAAGTCCAACACCGTGACAAACTGGCCGGCTTTGGAACTATCGAGACTATCCTCCTCACCCTTGGCCGAGCGAACGCAGTATCTCATATCTGCATCCAACTGCGCTGCCAGGAAGTCCTCGATCATGGGCCTCTGGGCACGCACCGCTTCCACAGTAATGCGATCCGCCACTAAGCCATACGTCTTCGGAATCTTGATACCGCTGCGCTTCAGTTCACTGAGCCCAAAGAACTTGTAGCTCATGTTCGCAACGGCTTCGTCGATCGTTACCCATTTCATGCTTGGCACCGCCTTTTGTGCTTTTCCAATAACCTCTCCAACCGCGGCCTATTATGCCGCTGGATCATAATGAATGGAATATCAAATATCGTTAGTCCCACTGCCCAAAACAGGCCGAACGGGAACGGATGCAGTAGGCAATAAATCACCAGCGAACCCAAGCCCAACCAGTGAATAGCCTCCGCTCGCATGGTCTCTAAGACGAAGGTTCCCAAATAGGCTGTCTGCGAAGATTCCAGGCGCGCCTTGGCAAAACCGCGATCGTTGATCTGCCCACCGTCGGGAAGCAGGTGCTTCCAGCGGTGGATGAAAAACCAGCGTTTGTACACCTGGCCACCCTGCTCCCACCCACGCGGACGAAACCATGCCCGGTACTTGGCATACACCTTATCAGGCGTTTTATGGCAGATATATACTGCAAGCATGTGTAAGC
>PWMW01000123.1 GCA_003559095.1 Clostridiales bacterium
GCCGATCTCGGTAGTTTGCACCGAACCCAGCCAGCCTGTTGAGCACTCTTATTACACCAGGGACTTAATCGCCTTCGCATATGGACCTTTATTGGGAACCGCCAGTTCAGCCACCAACCGGTAATTCTTGATCTCACCGACCGTTTCGTCCATCCTGTCGAAAAGCTGCGTCGCCGCTTTCATTCCCATTTCGAAGGCAGGTATGGACATGGATGCAAACGCCTGCCCCGACCACTGTGCATAGGTATTGTCGAAACCCATGATCTGGATGTCAGTGGGAACATGATATCCGTGCTCTTTAAGACAAGCCATCACTCCCAGAGCCATGATGTCGCTGGCGGCAAAGAGTCCGTCAAACTTTCCGCCCTGCTCTAGCAATGCCCGCGCAGCCGCATATCCATCATCCCAAGTGAAATCTTCACCAAAACTCAGCAGTTCTTCACACCAACCGTCGATCTCATCTTTGTACCCCAGGTATCGTTGATGACTGGTGGTGCTGCCACGAACGCCGACGAATGCGATGGACTCCCGTTTGGCCTTCTTTAAAAAATCCACCGCTGTTCGACTGCTTCCCCGGTCGTCCAGCAGAACCCGGTCAATACTTGTGATATCCGAAGGCGCTAAGGCTATAACCACCGGAATATGGGCTGAACGCAGCCTTCGGATCTCTTTCATGCTAGTGCTGCCGTGGCGACCCGTGAATACGACGCCATCCACTCGCATCTCCAGCACCCAGTCCACATACCGGCATAACGTCGGATTGTCGAAGTTGGTACTGGCAAGAATGACACTGTAGTTCTTTTTGTTGGCAACATCTTGAATGCCTTTGGTGATACGCGAAAAAATGGGATTCGTGATATCCGGTACGATATAGGCTATGGTGTAGCCCTTGCCCGTAGCCAGACTCTTGGCCCATCGGTTTGGCCGGTAATTCAACTCCTTGATGGCCTTTAGTACCTTCTGCTTCAACTCATCACTGACGTATTTATTGTCATTGATCACCGCCGAAACCGTTGCTACAGATACACCGGCATGTTTCGCAACTTCCCTGATTGTCAATGTCTCGACCTCCACCAATTTCCAGTGAACCGGTTAGCTATGGATTAAAAGAAAGGGCACAATGCATGCCCTGGCTGTTGTCTGATTGTTGTTGAGATTTCGGCGCCCAACGGAAAAGTCCTCTTCTCTTTCAGAAAAAATTTGCCGACAACGTGGTGACGTGGGTTGCTTGCTCAGCCCCGAACAGGACACGGTATCAAGCTCAGAAACCGCGCATGCCTCGCAAAAGCCGCTGTTCATAGGTTCGCCCTACGCTCCGAAGAGCATCGTCACGGGCGACCATGTTCCACAGCCGTCAAGAGCACCTCTGCGGCACGCCATAGGGGCCGTCGCGCAGCAGAGCGATCCTTGCCGACTCCAGCGGTTTGGGTAGCCGGGCTAGCTCATGATCCACAGCGGCCTGCATGACCTGCTGCAGACGGGGCTGTGCCGTCATTATCCGTTCGTTCACAGACTGACGCCCATTCCGGCCGGGCAGAATGGCATAATCTGCGGGAGCGGTCTGCGGACTATAGTAGGTGAAGTGGTCCATGGGCAGAACGGCGAACAGGCGCGCCCACATCTGTACCTGCCACTGCTCGGGCACGAACGACCACTGCGGAGCGTGAATCAGCTCCGTGAAAGCCTCCGCCCCGAACAATTTCAACAGATGCAGTACCGTCCGGTACTGGGCGCTGCCCACAGGATCCTGGTCTGTAGTATTTGCACCTAGAATTAAGCGCGAATGGGAGTGAAGCAGGGGCAGCGCCACCACCGCTGCCTTTGCCGTTTGGTAGTGGTTGATACCCACGAATCCACCGTGGGTGATCACCAAGTCATAGGTTCCGTCCACCGGTATAGCCGTGTGCTCCTGCACCATGCGCGCCGCTGCTGCGTGCGCCTGCTCAAGATCCCCCGCAAAAACACCGGCGGTACGGAACTGAGCATCCAACGTTACGTTAACGATGAAGTCCACGCCAGCCCGCTTGGCCACTTCGAGAGCTTCGTCATGGCAGGGATTCCCTTCCAGGACAAGATCCCGGGCAGCGGCATCTGCCAGCATGGCGGCGCCATGGAACACATAGGTTCCCTGTTCACCCAGAAGGCCAGGGCAGACGGACTTCCGCCCACCCGAAACGCCTGCCATAAAGTGACTTTCCACCAACCCGGTCAGGATCTTGATATCGGCTTCCACATAGTGCCGGTTGATGAAGATTTCACTGCCCCTCTGGGTTCGGCCCAGATGAACCAAATCCTCCTGGTCGCGACAGTCGTGATTGATCACCGCAACTCCATGCTCAAAGACCCGCTCATCCAGCATATCCCGCAGTTCCCCATCGGTTAGGCCGCGGTGTGTACCCGTGGCTACCAAAATAATGATCCGGTCAGCTGTGACGCCAGACGCCAACAACTGCTCCACAATGGGCCAGAGAATGCCCGCAGCACCTTTGTAGGGAACAGGGCGCGTGTTATCCGAGATCACGATTACAGCGCGAGCTTCCGGATTGGCGGCTGTCCTGCGGCGCACCAATTCTGCCAGGGGCGGCGCGTTGATGGGGTGAAGCAGACTGGCTGCAATGGCTTGCTGCGGGTCCTGCAGTGGCGTGGTCTGCGGCATCGTCAAGCAATGTGTGTGGGCGGGCAGCCGCAGATCCACTCTTTGTTCGCCCACCAAGATAGTCTCCTGTTTCACCATCTGGCAACCTTCCTTTGCTGCGAAAAATTACTGAAAACACTCTGAGGCCCACTCAGTCCTGCGCCTGCAGGGTAAAATCCCAGTATGTCAGATCCGTGCGCTGCTGCCATCCGAGGGACTTCCAGAATTTGGCTCCTTCCTGGTTGTTGGAAAAAACAACCAGTGATGCTTTGTAGATGCCCTCGGACCGCAGGGCAGCCACTGCAGCCTCGACCAACCGCCGCCCCAAGCCCAGCCTGCGGTGATTAGGGTCCACACAGAGATGGTACAGATGCCCGCGCCGTCCATCATGGCCGCAGAGGACCGTTCCCACCACCTTATGCTCCACCACAGCTACAAAGCTCGTTGTGGGATTGCGGCGAAGGAAGGTGGCGAGGCCTTCCGGAGAATCATCCTGCGAGCGCAGACCGACGCCTTCGGTGTGCTTCCACAGCAGCACCGCCTCTGGGATATGGCAGGCGGTCATGGGAGCAATTGTTCCCATTATATCTCGTCCTTCGGGCCCACCAAGACAACCACCACATCATTGACATTGGTCATACTGGTAAAGGCGATGGAATCATCAAGCGCATCGAAGAATGCCTCAGCTTCGTGGCGATCTAGGTGCCAGCGGGCGTCCAACGTGCTCCGCTGGATAGTCAAGCCATCGGCAATGGCGCCGGCCTTGCCATCGCCATCCACACCATCGGTGTCAACCCCGGCCACGACGATGTTGCGCCGCCCCTTAATCTCCAGGGCCGAACTGAGAACAAACTCGCGGTTGGGCCCAAAGCCGTCGCGGTCTTCCCAGTCAAAGGTTACGATCATCTCACCGCCCATGATCAAAGCCACTGGCGGCTCCACGGGGTTACCCGAATCCTGGATCTCCTTGGCAATACCCATAATGCATTTGGCTATCACCTTGGCTTCACCGGTATTTTGGCTGGTCAAGATCATGGTTGGCAATCCCGCTTTTTGCGCCAGTTTTTCAGCAGCAGAGAGGGCAGATAGATTGTTGCCAATCAGATAGTTATGAACATGCTTCGGTACAAAGCGCGGTGGTTCTTCCTCGGGATGTTCCAATCCGTACTCCATGTGCTGGCGCACGGCCTCCGGGGCGTCCTCCCAGATGTTGTACTGCTTCATCAAGTCTATTGCATCTTGGAAGGTACTATCATCCTTGTAGGTCGGCCCCGATGCAATGACGCTGAGATCGTCACCAACCACATCGGACAAGATCAATGATATCAGGGACGCGCCCTTTTCTGCCACCCGCTGTCCGAAGCGGCCGCCCTTCACCTGTGAGATATGCTTACGGATGGTATTAATGTCATAGATATTGGCGCCGCACTTCATCAACAGCTCATTCAGCCTATACATATCGTCGATGCTGATCCCAGGCGGTGGCGCGCAGAACAAGGCCGAGCCTCCGCCCGAGATCATCAGCACAACCAAGACCTTTTCACCATCACCAATCTCATCCACCATATCCAGCATCTGCTTGGTATAGTCCACGTTTTCCTGCCGGGGCTCCGGATGGTACGCCTGGTAGACAGGGATGGACTCCACGGATGCGAGGCCGATCTCTTCACCCTTCTTCGTAATAGCTAGGCCTCCGTCGGGCTTGATGATCCCTTCAAAAGCCTGGCACATGGGCGATGCCGCCTTGCCCACACCAAAGAGGAGTACACGGTCATATTCGTCCAAATGGAAGCGATCCGCTCCCTGGACCTCCAGAATGCCATCGGTGACGATCAAGTTGCTCTTGATCGATTCCCTGGGATCTGCAGCTGTGACACCGGCCAAAATCATTTCGTGCGCTAACTTGCGAAACCTATCTTCCATCCGCCGTCATCCTTTCTTGTTCGCTTCTCCTCTATGCCACCAGTTTCCAAAAGAA
Source organism: Clostridiales bacterium (assembly GCA_003559095.1). Classification (GTDB taxonomy): domain Bacteria; phylum Bacillota; class Limnochordia; order Darwinibacteriales; family B1SED10-159; genus SLOZ01. Next base: position 4,614 of record PWMW01000123.1, read on the forward strand.
CCCATATTCGGCACAAGTTTCCTAATCGTGCATTGTTCATCTCATTTTCATGAATTTTCATTGAACTGTCAGCAGGATTCCGAAATTTAGTGTGAAATTGTCTTAATGTAATGACATTCATCATATTTTTACTCCTTGGTTATAATTCCCGAACACTGGCGATTTTCCCTTTTTAGGAGGCACATTCTATGGTCACCATTCGTGATGTTGCGAAAAAGGCTGACGTAGCCTGCTCCACTGTCTCTCACGTCTTTAACGGAACAGCACCCATCAGTGAGGAAACGCGTCTGCGGGTCCTTCAGGCTGCTGAGACGCTGGGGTACGTTCCCAAGACATTCCGTAATCCCCGTCGTTCCATGACCCGGCGGGTTATTATGTTCAAGCGTGTGGGCCGGGGCAATATGGCCGAACTGGAAGACGGCTCCGAAGATTTCGCTGATCCCATCATGGCCTCTGCTTTCAAAACCTTGAAGATGAACGGCTATGGCGTCTGGATGCTGCCGCACAGTGACGATGAGATGGAAGCCTGTATCCGCTCGATCAATATGACAGATTTCTCGGGAGCGCTGGTAGTGGACAACGTGTATGAGTCCTTCTCCAACTTCCCGCTGCTGCCATTGCCGACCGTGTTGGCCTACTGCGAAACCCAATCCCACGTTCGACTGTCTGTGGTTCCCGATGACTTCCGGGGCGGTTTTGACGCCACCAAACATCTGGTCGAACTCGGGCACCGACGCATCGCTTTTCTTAACGGACCACCCGATTGGTTTGCCTGCCAAGCGCGGTACCAGGGATACACTGCCGCGCTCAAAGCCTTTGACATCCCGCTGGACACGGGCTTGGTGGCCAACGGCAACTGGACCGTGGAAGCAGGACACGAAGGCATGGCCGCCATTCTCCAGAAACAAGCCTTCACTGCTGTGTTTGCCGCCAACGACCTCTTGGCCATTGGCGTTATTCAAGCCATTACAGCTAAGGGCCTTACGGTTCCTGGTGATGTGGCCGTGATCGGTTTTGACAATCGTCTCTTTGCCAAGTATGTGGATCCCCCGCTCACCACCATGAATCTGCCGCTAAACACCATCGGGGAGCGAGCGGCCCTGGAGTTAATCCGGATCATACGGACAGCTCCTAACCATAACAACCAAATTTCTCGCATTCAAATTCACTGTCCCCTGGTGGTGCGGCAATCCTGCGGCGCCCAACTGCGGGAGCAGCCCCCGGCATCTGCGCAGAGTAACAACTAGGCCCCACGCAAGGCCATGAAAGGAAGTGCAGCCACCATGATTCTAGACCCACTGAAATTCCACCAAGTTACCATTGAGGACACATTCTGGAAACCTCGCCAGGCAGTGAACCGTGCCGTGACCATTCCTATCCAGTATGAGCACTGCAAGACCACAGGTCGCATTGACGGCATCGACCCCGATCACAAGCCAGGTGACCCTGGGGCGCACCACATATTCTGGGATTCCGATGTGGCCAAATGGATCGAGACAGCATCGTACAGCCTCCAGACGGAGCCTGATCCGCAGCTGGAAGCGCTGCTGGACGAAGTCATTGCCAAGTTCGCCAAGCTTCAGCGTCCCGATGGTTATGTGAACAGCTGGTACACCAACGTGGAACCAGAGAAGCGCTGGTCCAATCTGCGGGACTGCCATGAACTGTATTGTGCCGGTCACCTTATGGAAGCCGCGGTGGCGCATTTCTACGCCACAGGTAAGCAGAGCTTACTGCAGATCATGTGCCGTTACGCTGACTACATCGATACAGTGTTTGGACCTGAAGAAGGCAAACGGCGTGGTTATCCTGGACATGAAGAGATCGAACTGGCCTTGGTGAAGCTCTATGACTGTACCGGCAACGAGCGTTACGCCAAACTGGCTAGGTTCTTCATCGATGAACGCGGGCAGCAGCCCCACTATTTTGACCTCGAAGCCCGCGAACGCGGTGAAGACCCGTCCGCATTTCCCTTTGGCGGTCATGATTACAACCAATCCCACGTACCCGTGCGCCAGCAGACCCGCGTTGTGGGCCATGCTGTGCGGGCGATGTACCTTTACTGCGGCATGGCGGATATTGCCAAAAAGACGGGTGATGCAGAGCTTATCCAAGCCTGTGAAGCACTGTGGCAGAACGTCTGCCAAAAGCAGATGTACGTCACCGGGGGCATCGGGCCGTCCCGCAGCAATGAGGGCTTTACCTTTGACTACGATATGCCGGAGGAAACCGCCTACTGTGAGACTTGTGCAGCCATTGGCTTGGTTTTCTGGAACCATCGCCTCCTGCAGCTCACAGGCGAAAGGCGCTTCGCCGATGTGATGGAGCGGGCGCTCTACAATGGTGCGCTCAGCGGTGTGTCGTTATCAGGTGACCGCTTCTTCTACGTCAACCCCCTGGCCAGCCTGGGTGACCATCACCGACAGCCGTGGTTTGGCTGCGCCTGCTGCCCAGGTAACATTTCCCGATTGATCGCCAGCGTCGGTGAGTACGCCTATTCCTCTGCCGAGTCGAACATTTGGGTTCATCTCTACGTACAAGGTTCGGCACGCTTTGACAAAGATACCCTTGGCGCCACGCTGCGGCAGGTTACTAACTACCCTTGGGATGGTGCGATTCGACTGACCTTGGAAATGGAGAAATCCCAACGTTTCTCCGTGCACCTGCGCATTCCGAGTTGGTGCCGTCAGTACACCGTCGCGGTGAATGGCCTGCCTCTGAACGACGATGGCTCCGTCAGCCAAGGCTACCTAGTACTAGAGCGCCAATGGCAGCATGGCGATCTCATTGAGCTGTCATTGGATATGCCCGTGGAACGGGTCAGCGCCCACCCCCAGATTCGCATGGCCAACGGCAAGGTGGCGCTGCAGCGGGGACCGCTGGTCTACTGCTTGGAGGAAGTGGACAACCCCGTTACGCCGCTGAGCAGAATCCGGCTGCCGCGCCGCAGTGAACTGCGAGCCAACCATGAACCGGATCTGCTGGGTGGTGTCACTACGATCACGGGCGAAGCCGAACTCATCACTGAGGATGGTTGGGAGAGCGCCTTATATTCTGTGAACCCACAGAACACAGACCGCATCCAGATCAAGGCCGTTCCTTACAGCGTATGGGACAATCGTGCAGCTGGGCACATGCTGGTTTGGCTGCGGGAATGAACCCGCCGCTGGCCGTTCTGGCAGCACATGCAATCTGCAAGGAGGTGATGCTTCAGCGCACGCATTGGGTTTGCAGCCGTACCGGGTTGAGGAGTGGAAAAATTTAATGAAAAGGGGTAATGAACCGTGACTCGTTTGACAAAACGTGTAGTGGTGATGGCGATTCTTGTGACCTTTGTCTTGTCTCTCGGAGCTGCCAATATCTTGGCCCAGCAGGTGAACCTTAAGTACACCTATTGGGGAAGTCCCCTGGAGAAAACGGCCCAAGAAGAGATGCTTGAGAGTTTTATGGAAGCCTACCCTCACATCAATGTTCAGCCCATCTATATCCCCAGCGACTATGTAACGCGCATTACCGCCATGGTCGCTGCCGGTGATGCACCGGACGTGGGTCAGTTGGGCGAAGGTTTGGCCCTGCAGTGGGCTGAAGAAGGGGCCGTAATGGACTTGGTGCCTTTCATGGAAAAGGACCCCGACGTCAGCTTTGAAAGCCGCCTAGAAGCCACCTGGTACTTGTTCGGCGGCGGCGAAAAAACGTTGGGAACAAACTTGGCTGCGGAGACCATGCAGCTGTTCTACAACAAAGACATCTTTGACGCTGCTGGTGTTGCTTACCCACCGTCCACTCCGGGTGAGTGGACCTGGGACGAGTTCGTGGAGACCGCCAGAGCGTTGACCGTTGACCGCAACGGTCGTCATCCTGGAGAAGAAGGCTTTGATGGCAACGCCATCCAGACGTTCGGTGTGGCCTTTGGAACCTGGTGGGGTCCAGTTCTGCCGTTCGTGTGGAGCAACAATGGCGACTGGTTCAATGAAGACGGCACAGAGACGTTGATCAATGCGCCCGAAAGCGTGGAAGCCATGCAGGCCTTGGCTGATCTCATGCATGTGGAGCGGGTAGCACCCACCCCCACCCAAAGCCAAAACTTCCCTGCCTTCAACATTCTACTGCAGACTCGCCGCGTAGCCATGGTTGTGGACGGACAATGGGCCCTATTGGATCTGGCACCGGCTCCCTTCAACCTAGGCGTAGCACCGCTGCCCATTCACAAGGAACCACACGCTCTGATCCTCGGTGCCCCGAATGTGATCTTCTCGCAGACGCAGCATCCGGAGGAAGCATGGCTGCTCTATAAGTGGACAACCACTGCAGAATCCGTCATGCCCCTCATTCAAAACGGTCTTTGGATGCCGCTGCAGGTAGAGTATTATACGGACCCAGAAAAGATGGACATCTGGCTCACCGATGGTGTGCATCCACCGGAATACAAGGAAGCCGTCATCGATTACGCTTTGGACTACGGCCGGCGCTCCCCCACCTACTATTTGCGGAACTGGCCGGAGATTGACCAAGCCATTGGTCAAGGTCTTTCCAACTTCTGGCTGGGACGGGAAGATGCGCAGACCGCCACAGATCGCATTGCTGCGGAGATCGCTCCGCTGATGGAAGGACGTTACGATCGCTAAGCGTTTCCTTTGACTTGGTGCGAGAGCAATCTCGCACCAAGTCCCTGCAAAACCAACGTCGACTCTCTGAACCGAGGTGATCGCAAATGGCTGCACGGACGAAGCAGTCGTTCAGCATGCGCAAAATGGAAACTCGCTGGGGTGTGCTGATGGCACTCCCTGCCATGCTGGGCTTTCTGCTGTGGAATTTCGGCCCTATGCTGGCCAGCTTCATTATTAGTTTCATGAATTGGTCGGTGGTCTCGGCACCCACTTACATCGGAACGGCTAACTTCCAGCGCATGTTTACACAGGATACACTCTACTGGAAATCCCTCTATGCCACCGCCTACTACACCTTTCTCAGTGTTCCGTTGGTGATCGCCGTCGCGTTCGCTGTCGCGCTGCTGCTCAATCAGAAGGTGAAGGCCCTGCCCCTGTTTCGCACCATTTTTTACCTGCCATCGGTGGTGCCCGCAGTGGCCAATGCTGTCCTGTGGCTGTGGCTGTTCAACCCAGATTTTGGGCTGTTAAACACGGTCATGGACTCGCTGAATCTGCCGCGCTTCCTGTATATTTACGATGAGGCCCAGGTTATCCCTTCGCTGGTCTTGATGAGTATTTGGGGTATGGGGAACACCATGATCATCTTTTTGGCGGGCCTGCAGGGTGTGCCCCAGCACTATTATGAAGCGGCTGAGATCGATGGCGCCAGTTCCCTGCAAAAGCTGCGCTACGTTACGCTGCCCATGGTGTCTGCTGTCATTTTCTTCAATCTCATCATGGGTATCATCGGCACCTTCCAGGTGTTTGCCCAAGCATATATCATGACCAACGGCGGCCCCAACAATGCCAGCCTTTTCCAGGTTTACTACCTATTCCAAAATGCCTTCCAGTATGGCCGCATGGGGTATGCCGCCGCCATTGCCTGGGTCCTGTTCCTCATCATTCTGACCTTTACATTGTTGGTCTTCAAGAGCTCGCCCGCTTGGGTCCACTACGAAAGCGAAAGGAGGTAACCGCCGTCATGGCAGAACCGAGATCCAAGTCATCCTGGTTTCACACTGCTTCCCACAGTTATTCTGTGCAGCGTTTGGTCATGCGGATTCTGACCTATGCTGTCTTGATAGTCGGCGCTGCGGTATCGTTCTTCCCCTTTGTCTGGTTAGTACGCAGTTCGGTCATGGAAATGTGGCAGATCTTCATTACGCCGCCAGAATGGATCCCTAATCCTTGGGCCTGGCACAACTATCCCATGGCTATGACGACCGTGCCTTTCGCTCGCTACTTTCTGAATACCCTCCAGATCGTCCTGGGCGTCTCCGTGGGTACAATGCTGACATCTACCTTAGCAGCATTCAGCTTTTCCCGATTGCGTTGGAAGTTCCGTGATTTGGTCTTTACCATCCTGCTGACAACCATGATGCTTCCCTATGCAGTAACACTCATCCCCACGTTCATCCTGTGGAGTCGGTTGGGATTGGTCAATACCTATGCTCCCCTCATTGCTCCGTCTTGGTTTGGCGTTCCCTTTTTCATCTTCCTCTGCCGGCAGTTCTTTATGGGGATCCCCTATGAATTGGACGAAGCAGCCTATGTGGACGGAGCCTCGCCCTTCTTTGTCTATTGGCGTATCATCCTGCCGCTGGCGAAACCGGCCCTAATTGTGGTAGGTATCTTTTCCTTTATGAACGTTTGGAACGATCTCTTAGGACCGGTTATCTACCTCTCCAACCCGAACAAGTTCACTGTGGCCCTCGGCCTTGCTCAATTTCAAGGCATGTATACGGCCCAATGGCATTTGCTGATGGCCGCATCTACGGTGGTACTCCTGCCGGTCATCGTGGTCTTCTTCATCGCCCAGAAGTATTTCATCCAGGGAATTGCGCTGACAGGACTTAAGGGCTGAGCCAGCGAACATGCAATATGGAAACGATGGGAGTGATACCATTGACAGCTCAACAACCACTGCGGCCCAATGCCATGCGGCGCCTTCCCTTGGGCCAGGTCATGCCCGCAGGTTGGCTCAAAGAACAACTGCAGATCCAAGCCGCGGGCTTGTCAGGGCATCTGGACGAGATTTGGGACGATGTGGGTCCCAATAGCCGCTGGTTCGGCGGTGATGTAGAAGGGTGGGAACGGGGCCCGTACTACGCCGATGGACTACTGCCGCTGGCCTATCTCTTGCAGGATGCTGAACTTAAGAAGAAAGCGCAAAAATGGGTGGACGCCTTTATTGACGGGCAGGACAGCAGCGGCTGGATTGGACCTCGCCAGGGCGTTGATTCTCGCAATCCAGAATACGATCCCTGGCCCATCTTCATTGTCTTCAAAGTTCTGCAGCAGGCCTTCGAGGTCACAGAAGACCCGCGCATCCTACCCTGCATGCTCAACTTCGGTCGCTACCTGCTGAAAGCCCTTCCCGAACGGCCCTTGACCTCCTGGGCTCGCTTCCGCTGGGCGGACTTGCTGATCTGCCTGCAGTGGCTTTACGACCAAACCCAGGAGTCCTTTTTGCTGGAGTTAGCGGAGCTAGTGCAGCAGCAGGGTTACGATTGGCCGCAGCACTTTGCACGGTTCCGCTACAAAAAGAAGCAGGGTGTCCATATGGAGACCCATGTGGTGAATAACGCCATGGGTCTCAAAACGCCGGCGGTGTGGTTCCGCCATTCCCGAGACGAAGCGGACAAGGAAGCTCTGTACACGGGACTGCGTCAGCTGGATGCATTCCACGGCCAAGTAGCGGGTGTGTTCAGCGGTGATGAGCATCTCTCGGGCCGCCATCCTTCGCAGGGCACGGAATTGTGCGCCGTGGTGGAGTACATGTATTCCTTGGAGTGTGTGCTGGAAAGCTTGGGCGATCCTGAGCATGCGGATCGGCTGGAGAAGATCGCCTTCAATGCCCTGCCAGCCACTTTTAGCCCAGATATGTGGACACATCAATATGATCAGCAGGCCAACCAGGTTCTTTGTTCTGTGGGCGAGAAGCACTGGAGCAATGAACCAGATGCCAATATTTTCGGTTTGGAACCGAATTTTGGCTGTTGTACAGCCAACATGCATCAGGGCTGGCCGAAGTATGCCAGCAGCTTGTGGATGCGGCGGGGCACCGGGTTGGCTGCCGTGGCCTACGGACCGTGTTCCGTGGCCACAACCTTAGCTGATGGGCAGCGCGTGGGCATTCTCGAGGAAACGGATTACCCTTTCCGGGACGCCATCCGCTTAACACTGGATCTAGACGAACCGACGCCGTTCCCACTTTACCTGCGAATCCCCGCTTGGGCCACGGGTGCTGTGATCCAAACGCCGGATGGCAGTGTCGAAGCCCAGGCCGGTACGTTCCATGAGTTGAGCCAGCTGTGGCAGCCCGGGGACCAAATAACACTGGAGCTGCAGCGCACAGTCGTCTGCCAGCGGCGGCATCACGGGTCGGCATCCCTGCTCTACGGGCCGTTGGTCTTTTCGCTAAAAATCGCTGAGCAGTGGCAGCTGCTTCATGGTCAGCCGCCCTACGGCGACTTCGAAGTTTTCCCCCGCTCGCCTTGGAACTACGGACTGCACCTTGACCCCGTTGATCCCAGTAGCTCTGTGCAGCTGGTGGAACATCCCCTGGGGCCCAGCCCCTTCTCGCCCCAGGGCGCTCCGCTGCAGCTGTTGGTCCAGGGACGTGTGGTTCCGCAGTGGGGCCTGCAGGACAACTGGGCAGCGGACATCCCCGCCAGTCCTGTACGTTCCCGTGAGCCAGAAGAGACAGTGACCTTGATCCCCTATGGATGCACCAATCTGCGGATCAGCGAGTTTCCGCTGCTGGTCACCGACGAATGAAACTGCTGTTCCATGGCCCTCCATGGTATCTGTATCACATGAAAGCGGCGCTCGCCTACTAGTAGGCGAGCGCCGCAGCGCGTTACGAAAATGCGATGCGAATCCCAAAGTGCGGGATTTCGCGGTTCCCTTTGGCGCTCCCTGACACCTTGGCAATGGAATCCTAAATCTTCAACACAACCTTGATGCGCTCCGGATCTTGGCCTGAGCCCAGCCGCTGAAAGACCTCCGGTCCAGCCTCCAACCCCGTCACCACAGTAATCATGGGATCTAGTTGGATTTTCCGCTCCTCGATGAGCTGCAGGGATCGGCGAAAGTCTGCTTCAGTGAACAGATAACTACCAGCAATCTGCAGTTCCCGGGTAACGATGTCCTGCATGTTCACTTGAATCATCTTTTCGGCGTTGCCGATCCAGACGGCCGTGCCGCCGATTTCAAGGACTTGCAGGGACTGCGCTGCCGCCGCAGCCATACCTACCGCCTCAAAGCACACTGAGATATCCTGCGGCAGGGACTCCTGTCTTGGATCCAAAACAGCAGCGGCGCCCAACTGCAGCGCCAGCTGGCGTCGGAGCGGCTGCAGATCCGTTACAATGATGTTGTCCACACCCACCTGCCGCAGAATCTGGAGCACTAAGAGTCCGATGGGACCGGCTCCCACAACCAAAACCTTGGCTGCGCCGCGCAGCCGGTCCAGCGGCACGCAATGGACTGCGTGATACGCCACCGCGGTGGGCTCCACCATACAGGCGTGTTCCCAAGGCAGTTCCGGACTGACCGGCAGGGCGAAGCGTTCTGGGACAGCTGCGTATTCGGCCAAACCGCCATTATGGCTCATCACGCCCAAAAACCGGGCATGGGGGCAGAGATTGGTACGTCCGCCTTGGCAGAGGCTGCATTGCCCGCAGAAAAACTTCGGATGAATGGTGACACGTTGACCGACAGCGAACTGGCTGCCGGATGGCGTCTGCATCACCTCACCGGCTAGTTCGTGCCCCATGATCATCGGAGGCAGACGCCGGCCTGTCTTGCCCAGATACCCTTCCACATCGGACCCGCAGATCCCCACTGAGCCAAGGCGAACCAAAAGTTCATCAACAGCGGGCAGGGGTACAGGAACATCCTGCATTTCCATGACACCAGGTGCCGTAAACATCACTGCTTTCATCTTAACGCCTCCGTCTGTTATCGTTTAGCTTCGCCAAAGAAACCGCGAACTGAGGTCTGAAGTATCACCACAATGCCGCGCCCTCAGAACCGTTCAACACTCCGATGGACCAACACCTGCATCCGACAGCAGCGGCGTTCTCATTGGGTACCTCGTCCCCGACAACCCGCCCTCCGGTGCTGGACACCACCGCCGGTGATGACTCAAAACAGCAGTGGCCGCATATCCGCGGCATAGACCCGGCGTGTACCACCCACATAGGCATTAAAAGCTACGAACTCATGCTTGTGATCCCAAGCGGGATGGGGATCCACGCGCAGGACACTGTGCTTTTGCTGATGTTCCGTTTCCGTGGGAATGCGAGCTACGATGGTCTCTGCACCGGTGGTTAAGTCCAGCAGCCGCAGCGGCGTTGTGCCATCGCCATAGGCCAAGGATTCATGGGCATAGACGTCGGTAAAGAGCTGGCGGCCGTTGGGATGGATGGTTGGATGTCCCGAGCCTAAGACGTCGGGGAGGATCTTGCCCAGGCCGGTACCATCATAACGCACTCGGACAAAGCGCATGCCGTCTTCGTCGATATTCAAGTTCATGGACAGATGCTCACCATCGGGAAACCAGTTGATGTGGTGGCCGCCCTTGGCCCACTGTTCAGGGCCCACTGCCGTACGAATATCCGTACCATCGGGTTTCATGGTGAAGACGGCAAAGCGCAGGGCACGTTGGCTCATCACGTCAATTTTTGGCTGGATATCCTTGGGGTACCAGCGGATGGTGAAGATCAGGCGGGTTCCCTGCGGATTGTACTTACTGTGAAAGCCGTAATACTCGAACTGATCAGGATCCACGTCCAGCTGCGGCCGAGCTGTTTCAAGGACATGTTTCAATGACACCAACAGCCGGGTCTTTCCCGTCTCCGTATCTGTGACGTACAGGCCATCATTCGCAGCCAACTCCTCGTGGCGAGGCACCTGCTCCTCCGGGACAATGACGCCATACCCATACTGCGTACGCTGCATCGTCAGCATATTAGCTGCCAACACATGGCGCCCATCCGGTGATGCCTTGTAGATACCCCCTTCCAGAATCTTCGTTTGACCAGTCAAGGGATTCAAGCGAACACCGTGGGGCTTCCAGGTGGCCGTATCCACGTCGTTGTACAGTAGAACCTCATCTGAGGCACCCCACTGGAGGTTGGCTCCCATCTGCGGCTCCCAACCCCTGGTGCGGGCAACTATTTCTTCGCGGCCCGCCTCCAGATCGATGAGGACGATTTCGCCAGTGTCTCCCGGGGCCGGGAGGCGGTCCTCATAGGGCAGGCGGAAAACGGCTGCATACTTCCCCGAAGGGCTGAAGGGCGAAGTGTCAAAGAAGCGATGCAGGCTTCTGCCACTGTCGGGTGTCAAGCAGTACACGGGAACCAAGGGATCAAAGTCTGTGTATCTGGGAAACTTGCTGTTGATATCCATTTAATCATCCTTTCCGATATTCTGAGGATCATACGCCATAGCTGCGGTACCGTGCCGCACCTCCAGACCGCCGAACTTCGCTTCGGAATACGGTGTGCCTGTAACAGAACCGGATACGACCTGTTTCACCAGAGCGATCATGTCCTGGAGATACTGAGCAGGCAGTGCCGGCCCCTGGTCGGGAACGTGCCCGGCATAGATGGTGTCGTATTGGTCGTCCAATGCCCGCAGCTTGTTCAGCGTCTGCAGATATGCTGTCAGGGTGGAGCAGCCGGGCAACTGCATCCACACGATTTCGGACCCGATGGCATCTCCGCTGAAGAGAAGCCCATTCCCTCGATCGAGAAGCGCCAAGGACCCCGGTGTATGGCCCGGCAGCCCTATGACTTCGAGGCTGCGGCCGCCTAGGGAAAAGACATCGCCTTCTTTGACGTCCTTGAACGACGAAACAGCCAAATCTGGGGCAAACGTCGCTGCCAGGTGGCAATCCTCTTGGGATAGGTAGACCCGGTCGAACTGGTCAGCCTGGAGAATGTGATCTGGGTGCCCGTGGGTTAAGAACACCTCCAGAGGTTTCTTGGTAAGGCGCTGCAGATAGCCTTTGAGATCACCGTTCCCCATACCGGTATTAATGAGCAGGGCCTTGTCTTGCCCCTCCACCAGATACATGCAATCTCGGTGGCAGTCCAAGATGCGCCAAAGTCCGGGCTCCAGTTGTTCGGCGCTGTACTGATCGTCGCCGGTGGCGATGTTGAATACCTGATCGGTAAAATCGAAGATTTCCTTTTTTGTGTCCACGTGAGGATTGTCAAAAAAGGCCGGGTCATTATTATGGCCTGCCTCGGGCAGGATCACCAACTTGACGTTTTCCCTGCCCAGTACCTGCCGCAGTGCCGCCGTGAGCGCTACGGACCCTTCATAGGGCAGAGACTCATCCTCCCTGCCGTGCAGAAGCAGCAGCGGTGGCCCTGCCGGTACCACATGATCAGCAATTCCCGTGGAAAATGCACTGCAGAGGTTCTCTGGCACTTTCACATTGGCCCCGCACGCAATAATGGCCGCCTGCACAGCACTGGAGTACGTGCTGTTGCCCAGGGAAAGCACCTCGGTCTCCGGCTTGTGGCCCGTGGTACCCAAGAGGCCAGCGATCTGGCCCCCAGCCGATGTTCCCAGGACCGCGATGCGCTCGGGGTCAAAACCATACACCCCAGCATTAGCCCGGATCCAACGAACTGCCGCCTTGGCCTGATAGAGCGCCTTGGGAAACACCGATTGCTCCACATCGTCAAGACCGATGGGGCAATCCATGAGCGTGTAGTTGATGGATACCACAGCGTAACCTCGCTCCAACCCAGAAAGAATGGGCTGCAGATCATCCATTTCCTTGGAACCGAAGAAGAAGGCACCGCCGTGGACATACATGATCACGGGGTACGGCTGCGGGCTTTGGTCCGGCAGATAGACATCCAGCTGGGGAGAATCCGGCTGATTGGTGTAGCGAATGCCGCAGTATTTGCTTTGGATATGGTCGGTCTTGGCGAACCCGTAGGGGATTTTGCCATCTTCAAAGGGTGGATCCGGCAGCGGCCGCTTCGGCGAAATGTTTCGTACCTTGGGCACACCGGCGCCCAGCCTTTGCGCGAACAACCACTGGCGCATGGCTTCGGTTTGGTATGCCGGTACCCAGGAAAAATGGTCGTTGGGTGAAAGTCCGTCTCCCAGTTGATACTCAGTATACAGGACTGGTCGATAGTAGAGATCCTCATTGGGCCGTTCCAGTTCTTCCACAATACGACGGGTTCCGTCCACAGGCACAACCCTATCGCCAGCGTGGTGGAATGCCCAGATGGGTGTGGAAGCCAGGGCTGCTGCTTGTTTGGGATTGCCGCCGCCGCAGATGGGCACCAGAGCTGCAATACTTTCGGGATGGGCCATGCCTAAAGCCCATGTACCGAAGCCGCCCATGGAGAGGCCCGTGACATAGACACGCTGCGTATCGATGTTGTACTGCGCCATGACGTTCTGCAGAATTTCGTAGGCTGCTTGCAGTTCTCTGCTGGGGCGGCCCAGATACTTTCCTGAGTCCAACCGCTCTGTCCAACTGCTCTCAGGCGGGCATTGTGGAGCAATCACAAAGCACGGGCGTTGGCGCTGTTCTTCATCCCGAGCCCAGATGATGGCCCCTTCGCTTCCTTCCAACGGCAAAAAGCCATCGGTTCCGCGTTCGCCGGCGCCATGGAGGAACATGATCACAGGATAGGTGGCAGTGGCATCGTAAGCTTTCGGTACGAATAGCTGGTAAGGCACCACCGCCCCTGTGCTGCTCCGATAGGTATGGGGCTGAAAGTCATCCACAACCAGGTTGAGCCGGTCTGTGCTGGTGAACGTTGCTGCGCCGTCAGGAGCCTGCAGAGTTACCTTGTACGCCACTTGCAAGCGGCGATTGAGGCGGACTTCTTCATCATAATAGAACGTAGGTGCATGTTCGTCCCTGGGATCCAGCTCAATGATAAGTTGGTCTGTAAGACACGAAACATTGGCTATACTGCGCTGAGCGGTTGTTACCGCTCCCCTGACATCCGTGAGCTGTGCTTCGACGGTGAAGTTCTTCGCAGATAGGTTTGAAGGCAAGTTCTTCGGATCGTACACAACCAAGCTGGTAGCTTTTTGTCCATAGCCATCCACTGTCGTTAGGATCTTCATCTTAGGCTGCGCCATCAGCCATACCACTCCCTACCAATTTATGAGCTTGCTGCGCTCAGGGTTGTTCGCGAAGATACTTCGGCACCGTATTTTGGGATTCCTCTGCCAAAGCCGCCTTCCTTGGCTTCTGGTTACTAGGCGTCGCTGGCCAAGCACGTTTGCGGCACTACAGTCGCCGCTCCGCAAGCATAGCCAGCCCGTGGTACAATGAAAGCAACATGCATTTGGGGAGGGTAATTTGTCATGAACGATATCTACGCTCGCTTGGGTGTGAGGACATTGATTAACGCTCATGGTACTGTGACCAAATACGGTGGTTCGGTTATGCTCCCACAGGTAATGGAGGCCATGCAAGCCGCTTCCCGTTCCTACGTGGATCTGAATCAGCTGCAGACGCAGGCCGGCAAACACTTAGCCACCTTGGTGGGAGCTGAAGCGGCGTACATCACCACTGGTGCAGCAGCTGGAATCGTTCTTTCAGTGGCAGCATGCATCGCTGGCACTAACCCCTCGTGGATTTGCCAGCTCCCGGACTCTACGGGAATGCGTAACGAAATACTGATGCTGAAAAGTCAGATGTGCCCTTATGAGCAGCAGGTGCGTCAGGCGGGCGGTCGCGTGGTCACCGTGGGCAGCCAGGACGGTACGCGGCCCGTAGACTTGGCGGAAAGAATTGGTGAAGCCACGGCAGCTGTCCTCTATTTTGTTGAGAGCCAGCACCAACCAGGAAGCCTGCCCTTGGCGGATGTCATCGCCGTTGCGCACGAACATTCCATACCTGTCTTGGTGGACGCGGCCGCTGAACTGCCGCCGCCGCAAAACTTGCGATGGTATTTGGACATGGGCGCAGATCTTGTGCAGTTCAGCGGTGGCAAAGACATTCGCGGCCCACAGTCCTCCGGAATAGTCCTTGGTCGGGCTGATCTCATCGAGGCCTGCCGCTGCAACAGCAATCCCAATAGCTCCATTGGACGGCCTTTCAAAGCGGACAAGGAGACCATTGTCGGGCTTGTGACAGCGCTGGAATTGTACCTGCAGCAGGACTTCACAGGCGAGATGGAGCAGTGGCAGCAGCAGGCCGAGTTTATCACTGCCGCGCTCAACGCGTTGGACGGTGTCCAGGCCCGCACGGCCAGTGGGATCGAGCCTGGCATCCAACCGGCCTGCATCCCTCGAAGTTACGTCACATGGGATCAAGACACCTATGATCTCACCAAGGATCAGCTCATCAACGATCTGCTCGTCGGTGAACCGGGGATTGCTGTCAGTGGTGTTCATCCCGACGGCATCGAAATCAACCCCCATATGTTGGAAGTCGGCGAAGAAAACATTGTGGCCAGCCGTGTGGCAGCCGTATTCCAAAACAAATGCCGCTTCCAATGAAGCGGCATTTGTCGGTAGGTCTCGTATTCATGGTCAAACGGATTCAGTTACAACGCCCTTTTTCAAAATGATATTGGCGTACAACGCCTGTTCACCCGTGGCCACCACAGCATAGGCCTTCTGAGCTCGTTCATAGAATGCAAAGCGCTCCACCTGCTCCAGAGGCTCAGGGCGGGAATCGTATGTTCGGACAATCGCCCGGTACTCTTCCCAAATCTGCGGTTTGGTCGTATCCCCTGGAACCACCCGCATCAGGGCTACCGGCTGGCGTACGAAGGTGTCCAAAGGAAAAAACTGCAGCACGGCAGCTAGTAGTTCGGGCACACCGTGACCATCACAGCGCACCAAGCGCTGCGCCATACTAGCAGCGGGGAAATTACCATCGGCAATGACCAGCTCATCACCGTGACCCATTTCCATGAGGGTCTTCAATAGTTCCGGCGAAAGAATTGCTGGGATTCCTTTCAGCATAACAGCCAACCTCGCTTCCATGTCTAGGATTTTCCTGAAATGCCGTGAGTTTCTCCATTGCGCGCAATCGGGGCTCTGTATCTAGTACAGGCAGTCGGTGCTCACCATTGGCGGGGCAGGTCCCAATCCTCGGCCGTGAGACCTTCCAGCAGTTCTCGCAGATCCGTAATGGCAATCCTGCCGGGATTGTCCGCAGCCGGACTGCGATAATCAGCAAAATACTGCTGATAGGCCGACGATGATTCCGTTACCAAATTCAGCTGCGTACCGGCGGGCCGTAGGGTTCCCGTATCGGGGTTCCAGACGCGCAGGTCCCACTGGGTGTCAAACTCAGCGGTGGTACCCGCCTGATACGCCAGGGCAATACCTTCCTCCGCCGGCAAAAAGCGAGCCATGTTCACTGACACCCGCGGTGGGAAGGGGAAGTCACTGCGCAAAACATCCAGCTGAGTCAATGCATGGTCAGCAGGCTCCCAAGCGTAGAGATAGATCGCCTGAAAGTACACGGTCGGCGAGCGTTCAATGGGCATAATGAACCAAACTGGCCGCCGATAGCGAGACACGCGATAGTCCAGGAGAAAATACACCGTATCTTCGTAGGCAAAACCCGGTGAAAGCGTGCGCGTATAACGAATGGGACGATCCGGCGAATACGGCTGCACCACAGGGTATAACAGCAAACCCACAACGAGCAGCATAATCAGCGTAACTGTGATCAGGCAACCTCCCAACACCACCAGCAAGAACCGTCTCACAAGACGTCGCCTCCCGTCGGCAGGCGCGTCCCTGCGCCGCCTCTGCGCCGTGTGCTCCTTCGACAAAATGCCACATCACTTAATCATCTACATAATGACTGCATTCGCTGCCAACGGAAAAATCCCTATCCACTGGATAGAGATTCGTCCGCAACGGGCGGAGTCCGTAGATAATTGACCAAGAACAAAGAAAACCCTGTCAAGCTGAGGGCCAGCGCCCCTAGAAGCATAGCCTGTACACCCAAAGCATCAATGGTCCGACCTCCAAGAACACTTCCGAGAACCCCACCGATGCCAAAGTAGCTGCCAGTCGCAATGGTTTGGGCCGTAGTCTTCAACCCCACCGGTGCGATCTGCTTCACATAGTACACCATGGTCGGCAGGAACACTCCGAAGGAAAGGGATTGCAGAGCCCCGGCCGCAATGACCATTTGGGGTGATGCAGCCTGGAAAAGCAAAAAAATCCGGAGAACATAGAATGTCGCAGCGAACAAAAGCAGCCCGCGCGGCTGAAAACGCTTCAGATACCAGACGGACAACAAGAACAGAGGCATCTCGCTGACGGCACTGACAGACATCGCCGTTCCCTGATCCACGGGACCTCCACCCACATTGCGGAGAATAGCCGGCAAAAAGATCATCGTACTCTGATGTCCGATAAAGATCACGGTAGCCGCCACAATCAACAGCACATAGTGGGGCATCCGCAGGAGCCGGCGGGGATCCACCTTGACTCCCTCCGATGCAGCTGTGCGCAAACTGCTGTCCTCAATGCTGCTGGCCACTACCAGAGTTACCACCGCCAGGGCAGCGAAACTAAAGAACATAACATTCCACCCATACAGATTTATAAAACGGCCGAACACGCTGGCCACCACAGCAAAGCCCACCGAACCGAAGGAACGAGTAAAACCGTAGTTGCGGGCTAGATGGGGCGATGATTCCACGGTCCAAGAATCAATGATGGTAGGCTGCGCCGACCAAAAGAAGCCAATCAGCCCCAAAGCCGCACCTAGGAGGAGCGGATGGGCGAGATACAAAGGGAAGAATATAATAATGATCGCCAAAAATGCGATGCAGAACATGAAGACCTTTTTTACCGTCTGCAGCCGATCACAAAGATAACCCCAGAAATATTGTCCTAAAATCCCTGAAAACGTCATAACCGAGAGCAGCAGTCCCACCAGGCTGTTGCTGAGCCCCCGCTCCCCCAAGTGGTAAACATTGAATGCTCCAAAGGTTGCCCAAGAACTCCAAAAAAACCACTGCAGCGCACTGAACTTGTATATTGCAGGAATTCGAAACCCCATTATCACTGCCACCTTTGTCGAAATCGTCGAGCCCGAAACTGTGGTCTGTCCGATGATCTCCAATGCTCTCCACAGTCCACTGCTTTTGTTTCGCTATGCGGCGCCCTTGTCCTGCCTCGACAGATAGAAACCGCCAAGATTCCACTTATTTCCACCTACCTGGTAGATTCCATATTTTTCCACATACCTGGTGGCTCCCAATGTTTCCCACGCCCGGCAACCGCCGAATTTTCCCACATACCTGGTAGATTCCATATTTTCCCACATACCTGGTAGATTCCACAATATCCCAATCGCCCGCAGAACTGCTCGTTTCTCCGCCACCTAAAAAACCGCAGATCCCCCTTGACACAATATACCCCTATAGGGTATATTGTTGCTAAAAGGAGGGATTCTCATTATGAAGAAGCCGTATTGGACTTGGTGGCAGGGTGGTATTGCCATTGGTTTGGTTAGCGTATTTGCCTTTTTGACGTCCAGTGGATTGGGAACCAGCACATCCTATCCCAGAGCTGTGGCGCTGATTCTAAATCCGATATTCCCAGAGTTCGTGGCCAACAATGCTTACTTCCAAAGAGTACCGCCTGTCGTGAACTGGCAGTTGATGTTAGTGTTGGGGATCATTGTGGGAGGGTTTATTGCAGGTAAGGTTATGGGCCTTTCCTTTGCTTCCGAACCACAGTCTACCCGCTTCCGCCGCATCATGATGTTCGCCGGTGGCTTTCTGATTCTCTTTGGCGCCCGCTTGGCTGGCGGTTGTACCAGCGGACATGTGATCACAGGTATTACGCAGTTGTCCGTGTCCAGCCTGCTTTTCGGAGCAGTGGTCTTTGCTACTGGTATCCCGACGGCTCGGTATTTTGCTCGGAAAGGATGGTATCAATAACATGAATATCCTGCTTCTAGGCTTAATCACAGGAATTGCATTCGGTTATGTTCTGCAGCGGATCGGCGTAGCTCAGTGTGCCTGTCTCTTCAACGCTCTGAATCTTAAAAATCTCAAGGCCATCAAGGTCATCGGGACCGCTATTGCCGTGGGGATCTTCATTCTCTATCCCCTGCAGGCAGCCGGAGCCGTTGCCCTAGGTGCTCGTACCCTTTATGTGGGCGGGGTTGTTGTGGGCGGAGCCCTTTTTGGTCTTGGCTTTGCTATGACGGGTCTTTGTCCCGGTACTGCTCTGGCCGCCTTGGGTGCCGGCAAGAAAGACATCCTCTATCTAGTGGCTGGCGCCCTAACGGGTTCGTTCTTTTACGCCTTGGTGTATGATTCGCTGCGTCCCACCCTCATCGACTCCTGGAACTTCGGCGGGGTGACATTGGTGGACTGGTTCGGCGGTAATGCACTCTTAATCGGATACATCTTTGCCTTTGCCCTTCTCGGTGCTGTACTTTGGTTGAACCATCAGGACGAACAAAGCGGGGCCGCTGATGCAGAAGCATGTGTACTTCCCCAGGCTAAGCCGCAGGATCCGGCATCTACTTCAGCTTAGCCAGGTATTTCGCGAAGATACCCTCAACAAGAATGCCCTCGGGTCACCGCGGCGAGTCTCTGCTTTCAGTGGTTCTTGGCGGCACTGCGCAACACGTACGTCCCCGGCGGCAGGTGGCCAACCGGACCAATAGCCAAATCTTGAACCGACTTCTCTTCTGACTGTGAGGACCTGCGGTGCGTGCAGCACGCACCGCAGGTCCTTGCCGCGCCCGGCACCAGTGCTCTAACGCCACAATTTCACCGGCTGCAGTGACCCCAGACCATCAGCTGAGGCCGCTGATCGCCATTGAAGTCTCCC
>PWMW01000163.1 GCA_003559095.1 Clostridiales bacterium
CCAACCCGTCCTTAATCTTCTGAGCATAGCGAGCCAAATCCCGCTGCCAACTGGCAAAATCATAGGCGGAGTCACGGTGCTGCCGAAAATCTGCACTTTCGTACTCATGATCATGAAAACGCACCCCGTCGGCCTGCGCTGCCAGCGTCGTCAGAAGCTCATCCACCTGCCGACAGGCCACAGCCAAACGCTCCTCGCAGGCGCGCACAGCTGCAGCCGCTTCCCGTTCCCGCCGCTGCTTCTCCGCTGCCGCCTTCTCCTTATCCTCCAAGCGCCGTGCCAAATCCGCTGCCAGTTGGCTCTGCTCCTGGTATGCTTCCTCCACCTTGAAGGCATCACCCTCCCGCAGCTGTGCCTCCTTACTGCGCAGGGCTCCCTCCTCCGCCTCCAAATGCTCCCGCTGCCGCTGCAGCTCCACCAAACGCTCCCGATGCTCCTGCAACTCGTCGCTGCAGCCAGCCAGCGCCTTCTCCAACCGCCGCCGCTCATCACAGGCCGTCAAAAAACTCTCCGCCTTATGGTGCAGCAGCAGCGTATTGTAGCGATCATACTCCGTGCCGATGATCTCCGCAGCCCGCAAATGCCTCTGCAGCGCTCCCAAATGCGTCTGAATCTGATCCATATTCTCAATGGCCTCGGTCAGCGGACGCAGCTCCTCATCGGACAGCGCCGGCAGCGAAGCTTCCATGATCTCGTAAATCACCGACGGCTTGAAATCCTTCGACAGCTTGGGACTGCGCAGATGGACCAAAAGCTTGATCAGCTCATCATATTCCTCCAAGGACGAAAAACCAAAAATCCACTGGTTGACCAGCATCATGTAATCCCGCTGGCTCTCCACCACCACACCGCCAGCCCCCACCTGATCCCGCAATTCCCGCTTGGTCAACGGGATCTTGCTGCGATCACCATGGCTATCGATACCCTGCTTGTACAACTGCAGATCATAACCAATGCGGCGGCCGTCGTGGAGCACAAAGCCCCAAAAATCCATGGGCTTGTGGCGCCGGGCCTTTAGACCCATGCCCACAGTGCGCACCTGATCCCCGCTGCGAAACTCCAGCCAAAGATAGCCAGTGCGCTCATCATGGCTGCGCTCCCCTTCACCCAAGAGATAATCCTCCATCCGGCGCGCCCGTGACCCGAACGGATCCAACCGCTCGGGACTTTTATTGCCATCCAATAATAGCGGTATCAAACTCTGCATGGTCACCGATTTTCCCGAACCATTGGCTCCCCGCAGCAGCAGTTTCCCTTGGGCAAAATGGAAAATTTCTTCATCATAATACCAAAAGTTCACCAGACCGGCGCGCTCCGCCTGCCATCTACTCATACGGCAATCCCTCTTTCACTGTGAAACTCTCCGGATACTGACCCTGAAGCTTCACGGCCAACGGCAGAATTCGCACCGTTCGCAGCCGTTCATCGGACAGCGCCATGTTCCAGCTCTCCAAGTAGGCCAAGACCTCCTGCACCAATTTTTCCAATTTCATCTCACGATAGGTCTTGTACCACCCTTCGGCATTCCGCTGGCGGCAGCGGTCCACAAGCTCTTCGAAGGCCCCCCGGGTCATCTCCAACGTATCATCGGCACCCACATCCCACAGACCCTCAGCCACATGCTCGCGGATCATCGCGGACAGCTGCAGCGCAATATCGCTCATATTGTTGCCCTCAGGAAAACCGCTGCCCCAAGACCCTTCCTGCACCAACATAGCACTAGTGGGATGCACATGCAGCTGGGCATTGAGATAGTCGGCCCCATCCTTCCCCAAGATATTGCGGTAGTTCCGCACATACAAGAAATCCGCATCGTCAGGACCCTGGCTGTAAATAACCGGTCCAAAGACCAACTTGCGGTACACCCGGTGCCGCCGCACAATACCCCGATCATCCGCCGTGTCCAACCACTCCCGGCCCAGAATCTCCGCCGCACTGCCGCTATCTGTTATATCCGTGGCAAAGTTACGCATGAAGTAACGGCTGAGTCCCGTACTTTCGTAAAGAACCTCCGTCTCCTCCGACTGGGCAAACTCTTCATGATCACCATCGGTCATCCGGATCATGCGGTACTCCCGCAGCAACTTCAGCACCCGCACCAGACAACGCCGCTGCGAAAACACCGTCCAATCCACAGCCGTCTCCTCCGGCGCCATATTCACAATGTACTCCGTCAGATCCGACAGCACAAACTGCTCTTGGCTACCCTTATCCTCAAGATAGGCCAAGCTCAACATGAGCAGACAGTAATCCAACGGCTGCTGCAGCTCCTGCAGGCCCATCCAAGCCTGCGCCTCCCCCGGCACCTTTTCGATCTTAGCCACATGGGCGTTTAACACCAACTGGCAGCCCAGCTTATCCCGCAAAAATGCCCGCAGAGCCGTCTCCTGCTCGCGCACCCGATAATACCATTCCGGATCCTCCTCACGCACAATCCAGAAGCAGTCCAGCAACTTCTGCAGCTCCTCCGTCACAACATGACACCTCCCACCGAACCTGCACCCAACCTGACCCCAACGAACACCGAACCAACCAGCCACCGAACCCAGGAGCCTACGAGCCAATGAGCCAATGAACCCATGAACCCATGGGCCAACGAACCCATGAACACATCAGCCAACAGACCTGAGATCACTGAGCTGCGCAGCCCCTAACGGACAAAGGTCAGCACCACCGGCGGCATCTGCAGATGCCCATCCGTGCTGCGCAGAGTAATGTCGGGCCCTCCGCCCACATCCACCACGAACGTCCGCCCGTCCTCCGTCTTCCCCTGCCGCTGGGGCGACGCCGTAGCCCTACCCAGCCAACGCAGCAGCGTCATCCGCACGAACGGCTCCACCACGGGCAGTTGCGCAAAATCTATAGTCTCGCCATCAATGTAGCGCTGCATCACCAAACGTTCCTCTTCCTTCAACTGCAAATACTCCGCCACCGCTGCTTCCTTCTGCCGCCGTTTATCCGTAATCCCTTCCACCACGGCCCGCTCACTGAACGTCCGCACCTTCGGCCGAATCTCCTGCTCAAAGGCCGGCTCCTCGAACACCCCAGAATGAATGCTGTCCGTACTGCGCACCCACTCACCCTGCAAATGCTTCACCTGCACAACACCGAAGACCGCCGCCCCCAAAGTATGAGCTTCCGCCAAAGAATCACAGCTGCTGAACAACTGAGCCAGATGAATATACTCACGATGACGACTCACCGCCCGGTTCTGTGACTCCGCCAAACGATTGGCGTAGCGCGTAATCCGGCGGATAATGGTATTGGTAATCCCCAATAGCCGCTCCGCCTCACTCTCCTTCGTGGCACTGCCCAAAAACCATGCCCGCAGACTTTCCCATTGGCCGCCCAGCTCCCGGCGCAGCTCCTGCACATCCAAAGGCTCGCCCATCCGGGGAATCTGCGCTTCATGCTGCGCCACCCTGGCCACCATAGCCTCCGCATCCGCTGCCGACACACCGTGCAGCAAACTGGCAATCCACGGGCCACAGCGCTGCAGCTCCCGAATAAAACTGCGCAGATACTCCACAATGGTCTCCTTATAAAGCAAAAATGCCGCCGTATTGGCCATCTGATCCAGCTGACTGCCCTGGAGACTGCCGATATAATCCGTGGCATTATCATTCAACCGCTGAAAGTCACCACTCACATCCTGCCACCAGCTGTGCACAGCACTGGCAGATCGCTGGGCCTGGTCAGGCAGCTGCTCTAACCGCTGGGCAATCCGCTCGAACAAATTGGCCTCCAGCGAACCGCCTACCCCAGCAATGGACTCCAACCGCACCGTCAGACGCTCAATCTCAATAGTGTACGGCGTCAACTGGTAACGGAACCGTCGGTTCTTAAACTCCTCAATGGTCTGCACCCGTCCCGCATCCTGAACAGCGAACAGATTCTTCCACTCCACCAACGCAGTCAAATCCTGCTGGCACACATCCAAGGAATACCCTGCATACTGCGGCTCGGAACGCAGCTGCTCCACCACATCCTCCGCCGTCAGCCAGTACGTCAACCGCTGGTGCTGCTGGTAGAAAAACCGCAGAATCCTCCGATAACGACCCACATTGGGCGCCGTCAAATAAGCTGTTTCCACAATGGCTCGATCCAGTGACATGCCATACCCTTCCTTCCACGCACTGCAGACCTCTCCTCGGGTTCACTGCAGCCAAATTCCATCCCTAAATTCCATCCCTAGATTCCATCCCTTGATACTTCCACTACCAAGACCAAATCCCTGCGAACACGGGGTTAACTCTTCGCCACGCACAAACGATTGCGAGCACCAATTTCTTCCAGATACCTGGTAGATTCCATTTTCTTCCATAGCGCAGACCAAACCCCTGCTCGACACATCCATGCGAACCTTCTCCTGAAAGCTTCAATTTCTTCCAGATACCTGGTAGATCCCATCTTCTTCCAGATACCTGGTAGCTCCCATCTTCTTCCAGATACCTGGTAGCTCCCATCTTCTTCCAGATACCTAGTAGATCCCATTTTCTTCCATAGTTCCAACTTCTTCCATATACCTGGTAGATTCCATTTATTTCCACCATCAAGGCCAAATCCCTGCGAACATGGGGTCAACTCCCCGCCCGCACATACGACCCAGCTGGCGCTTCTGCAACCGGGGCGCCCTCCAAAAAAGGCTATGTCGATCCACCGAACCTGACAGGACTTCGTCGGCTTTTTCCGAATATACATGAGAACGCTCGATCCCAGCCAACCTGCACCGAATCATCGCCGCAGAGGCACGCAGCCTTGGCTCGCGGAACAACGGGATTGCGCTTCCACGTCAAGCCGCAAGAGGTGTTAGCATTGAACTGGTTATTTGGCCGCAGCCGCCGGGCAGAGCAATCCGCCGAACAGCTGCGCCAGCAAATGGATCAACTGACAGACCAGGTCCGCAATCTCAAACAGGCCTTGGACCAGCAAAACCAAACTCTCGCAGACGTCATCCAAGCCCAGGCAAAGCAGCTTCAGCACCAGCAAGAGCTCCAAGCTCAAACCGCCAAGAGCGCCCAACTGCAGTATCGCTGGACCCAGCAGCAGAACAACCTGTTGGAGGCCATCTTGGAACAACAGGAAGAAGCGGACACCCACGGCGAGCTCCTGGGCCAGTCCATCGCCGCCCACGTCCAACTGCTCGACGACATCTCCACCGCCATGCGCCACCTGCAGGCACAAAGCGGCAGCGGGACGGACCAGACCAACGCCAACCAAGCCTGGACAGGAGTGCTGCGGCAGTGGCAGCAGCGCCTGCACAGCACCCTGGAACAGCTCAACGTGGAACCACTGGACCCAGTAGGCCAAATTTTCGACGCCAAGCTGGCCGAAGCCGGGGGCACCGTCTCCCCCAGTGAAGCCGCCGAATACTTTGCCCATCATGCGCAATCAGCGCCGGCTCCCTACACCATCGTGGAAACCCTGCGCCTAGGCTACCGCTGGAACGGGCGCATTCTTCGCAAAGCCCTGGTTGTAACTGTCAATGAGGAGGAATCACCCGATGCCCAAAACGACTAAGAGCAAAAAGAAACCAGCGAAACGGCGCGAAATAGCTGCCATTGTCGGCATCGACTTAGGTACCACCAACTCCGCCGTGGCCATCCTCGAAGCGCGCCAACCCGTGCTCATCCCGGGCCCCGATGGCAGCACCCTGCTGCCCAGCGTCGTTCACCTGACGCCGGCCAGCCAAATCATTGTCGGGGCCGACGCCGAAGCAGCGCGCATTGCCATGCCCAACCGCACCATTGCCGCCGCCAAACGCCACATGGGTTCCGAATCACTGCTGCGCCTCGGAGACAATCCCCTGCGGGCGGAAGAAGTTTCGTCCTTCATCCTAAAGGAACTGAAAGTCCGCGTTCATCAACACCTAGACCTGGATGACGAAGCACCGATCGAAGCCGTCATCACCGTTCCCGCCTACTTCACCGATGAACAGCGCCGCGCCACCAAACGCGCCGGCGAACTGGCAGGCTTCACGGTAGAGCGCATCATCAATGAGCCCACCGCGGCCGCCCTGGCTTTTGGCTTGGGCCGCAGCGATGAAGAGCGGACCATACTCGTCTACGACCTAGGCGGCGGCACCTTCGATGTCTCCGTAGTTCAGATGTTTGAAGGCATTATTGAAGTGCAAGCCTCCAAAGGCAACAGCCACTTAGGCGGCGAAGACTTCGACTGGCTCATCGTCCAGCACCTCTCCGACCTGGTCAAAAACGAAACCGGAGCCGATCCCAACTCCGATTTGCGGGCCAAGGCCCAGCTAAAACAGCAGGCGGAAGCGGCCAAGAAACAGCTGTCCTTCCAGGAATCCGTAGAGATCAACATCCCCCTGCTCATGTTCTATGACGGCAGCCCCATCAGTCTGGCCTGCACCTTAGAACGCAGCGCACTCAACAACATGATCGCCGACCATGTTGAAGAAACCATGGCCTGCGTGCGCCACGTCCTCGCCGACAGCAATCTCACCGCCGATCAAGTGGACGATGTCCTTCTCGTGGGGGGGTCCACCCGTATACCCTTGGTGCAGGACTCACTCCGCCATTTCTTCGGCCGCCAACCACTGCAGGACGTTAACCCCGATGAAGCCGTGGCTCTGGGCGCGGCCGTGCAAGCTGGGATCAAGAGCGGCGAAATCTCGCCCGAAACCCTAATCGCCACTGACGTAGCCCCCTTTTCCATGGGCATCGCCGTGGCCGAACAACACGAGGATGGCTATACACCGGGACACTTCAGTGTCATCATCCCGCGCAATACCACCATCCCCGCCAAACGCAGCGAACGCTACCTGACCGTCGAACACGGACAGACTTCCATAGCCATTGAAGTCTATCAAGGCGAGTCCCCATTGGTCGCCGAGAACCATCCCTTAGGCGAGTTCATCTTCGATGGTGTTCCCTTCAATCCCAACGCTCAGGAAGCCATTACCGTCACCTTCGGCTACAACCTCAACGGAATCCTTGAAGTCGAAGCACAGTCCGTGGCCAATGGTGCCACCATGTCTGTAGAAATCCATGATCAAATCGACCGTGACTCCAAGACGTCGTTCAACGAAAGCATCAAACGATTGGACGCCCTGCAGAAAGAACGTCAAGCCCAATACCAGCAGGAAGCCCTCCCTATGGACTTCGATCTCTCACCCGATCTCGAACAAGACCTTCCCGAAGACAACGAAGCTCAACTTCCCGAAGACATGGAAGCGCAACTTCTCGAAGATCTCGGCGAACTTTTCGATATGGCTGACGTGCGCGGAGACGCCATCGACGACATGAAAGACCTTTTGAACCAACTGAAGGACGTCCCCAATAAAGCGATCCTCCGAATGGGCAAAGAAACCCTGGACGAAATTGAAACGGAACTACTCGCAATGCCGGCCGACACCGAGCCGGAGTTTCGCCAAACACTGAAAGCGATCCGCCGCGAACTAAGGAAAGCGATCCGCAGCGAAGACCACGAGATAATCGCAGCCAACATTTTCGTCTGGCACAGCCTGGACATTATGCTTGATGAGACCCTGGATCATGAAGAGGAGGATGACCAATGAGCACCCAACAGTGGCAGCGGTCAACCAAAAAAGCAAAGAAGCCGGCCAATCTCTACAAGATCCTTGGCACCCGCTCCAACATATCGCAAAAACGCATCCGCGAAAAATACGTCGAACAACTTCGGCAGCATCCCCCGGAAACACATCCAGAAGAATTCCGCCAAATCCGGGAAGCCTATGAAACGCTCCGTGACCCAGAAAAACGTCGGCAATACGATGCGCAACGAAACATGAAACACAGCCCGGAGGAACTCCTAGACCAAGTCCTACTGCACCTCGACAACGCGAATTTTGAAGAAGCCCGTGCTGCTGCCGAGAAGGTTCTTACTCTTGGCGAATCGCCAATGGCCAGGATCGCCCTCCTCACTATCGCGTACCGTGAGCGGAACGCCGAAGAAATGCAGCGCCAGTTAGACGTGGCGCAGCACCTAGACCTAACAACCCATGAAGCAGAGCTCATTGGGGATTTACAGATCCTGCAGCGGTTCGCCGCCGAGAACTGGGAGCAAGCAACAGCGGAGCTCCGACGCCTGTGCTCCAACGATGCGTCAGCCAGAAAACGCCTAGAAGCACCCACCTTCGAGACAGCTCGGATGCTAGGCAACTCGCAACAAGAGAACCAAGCCTGGGAACTCTATCTCGCGTTGCTCCCAACGCCTGGCGCCAATAGCACTTCTGACATCACGATCATCGACGGCATCATTGTGCTGATGAGCGAGCTGGAACGCTGGGATCGTAAATCCGAAGTCATGAAACTCTGCCGCGCCTACGCCAAAGCCCTGAAGAATCCCGACGATGTCGAGGACGCTGTCGACTTCTTTGCCGACCGCTACCAAGAACTTTGGGATGGGGGAGCCTTTCGCGAAGCCCAGGTGTGTCTGGACTTACTGTTGGAGCTCGACCGAAAAAACCCCCAACACCGTCAATGGCAGCGCGAACTCAAACAAGTCATGTCTGCCTTTAAGGAACTTCAGAAAGAACGACGCGACCAGGAGATCTTTCCGGGCTTTCAACTGATGGTCGAAATATGGTTTGGCACACGCTTCGCACCGCATGTGCCGTTGCCCGAAGAAGTACACGAACGCATGCGCTGGGAAAACCAGATGGAGCACTACGGCTTCGAAACTGAAGAGGATATCAAGTTTGCCTTGGTGGTCAGCGCCAACAAAGTGCGCAAAAAATACCCAACTCTCTACAAAGCCATCAAAGAAGACATCGATGCAGCCTTGGTGGAGTTTAACGAAGGCCTCTCGCGCCGCGAACGCCGCATGGCCCGCAAACCTATGCCGGACGACTCCATGCTCGACTTTCCCTGGAAGTTCTAAAGTTTTCCATGTACCTGGTAGATCCCATTTCTTTCCATGTACCTGGTAGGTTCCATTTCTTTCCATGTACCTGGTAGGTTCCATTTCTTTCCATATACCTGGTGTATGGCACTCCTTCCCATACACCAGGTGTGTGTTGTCCTCTTCCAATCCACGCCTCCAAGCGCCCTCTTCTCCAGTGAGCCTGCGTCATCGCCGCCCGAGCGTCATACGCATGAATACCATATTTTTCCATGCACCAGGTATCTGGGAGTTCCTTCCACTTACCAGGTGCATTCCAAATTCTCCCACCCCAGCACCCGCTCCAGAACCACCATCTGCCCTACACCCACTACCCCTCCAGACAAGCCGTCTGCCCCACCCCACACCTCAACCCACCCAACATCTCAACCCACCGCCCAACCTCATCCAGCCCACCGCCCAGCCCACCGCCCAGCTAACCGCCACAACCCCATCCAGCCCCTTAAGCGCGCCAAAGGCGGCGCCCCTGCGCCGCCTGTCAGTCCAACCGCTCACCGTGCTCATCGCGCTCACCGCACTCAACCCCGGTCAGCATAATTGTCAAAATATCCCTTAATGTACACCACCGGCGTTCCTTTGTCCCCGCTGCCCGACACCAAATCACACAGCGACCCGATCAAGTCCGTCAACCGCCGCGGCGTCGTCCCCTGCGACTCCATAGACCCCGTCAAATCGCCGCCCTTACCCTTAATATGCCGTTCAATGGCCTCCTTCAGCTCGGCACCCCGCAGCTGCGCAAACTGATTATCCGCCAAATACTTCAACTTCACTTCATTAGGCGTCCCATCCAACCCAGGCGTAAACGCCGGCGAAACCACAGGATCCGCCAGTTCCCATACCTTACCTACGGGATCCTTGAACGCACCATCCCCGTACACCATCACTTCCACACACTTACCCGTGCGCTCCAAAATCCGCTGCTGCACCGTCTCCACTAACCTCTGTCCACTGCGGGGAAACAACTTCACCCGATCCTCCGTGGCCTTATTGGACCCCAGCAGCCCATACTCCTCATTAAAACCACTGCCGTCCACAGACTCCTGCAGCAGATCATCGAGCCCGTACACCACTGCCGCGCCCTTCTCCCGCAGAATCCGCTTCGTCCGCTCCCGAGTATGAATATCGCAGGCCAACACATGATCCGTGTACTCCAGAATGGTCTCCGGATTGTTAGCAAAGACCACCGTACACTCCGCACCGCACTCCGCCGCAATAGACTTGTAATAGTCCACATAATCCACGCCCGTGAACACATGCTTGCGCTCCCGGAACATCTCCCGGTACCGCTCCTCAGTCAGCACATCCACCCGCGGGTTCACTCCGTGAGCGTCCAAGACATCCAAATCCGCCAACTCATTGCCCACCTCATCCGCCGGATAGCTGAGCATCACAACAATCTTCTTAGCGCCTTGGGCAATCCCCCGCAGACAAATCCCGAAGCGATTGCGGCTCAGAATGGGAAAAATCACGCCCACTTCTGCCTCACCATATTTCCGCCGCACATCCGCGGCAATAGCCGCCACCGAAGCATAGTTGCCCTCAGCTCGGCCCACCACCGATTCCGTCACTGCCACAATATCCCGATCCTCGATAGCATAACCTTCCACCTCGGCGGCCTGCAGTACCGTATCCACCACAATCCCTGCCAGATCATCTCCCTGGCTGATAATCGGAGTGCGCAGACCCCGGGCCGTCGTTCCCACAACTCGTTCCATTGCTACTTCCTCCCCAACCGCTTCCGCTATGCTCCGCTCATCCCGCCGCACAACGCTCAAGCTCATCATAGAATCGCACCGGGCACAATTGCATTCCAACAACACCATGCCCAAGATCACAAAGACACATCCTGCCAAATGGATAGACCTGCTGTGTCTCCAGCTTTATAGATTCGTCGCCACCAGAAGATCTCCTCTCGGCCAAATGGCAGATCATGCGGCCGCAGACCGTCGTCCAGGCTCTCATCGCAAGCTCACAGCCGATCCTTGAGACCCGCCGTCTTCAAAGCCTCCGCCAGTTCCAACTGGAACGACCGATGCCGCGGGAACCGATTCCGATAAAGCGCAACCCACTCCGCCGCCCGCCGCGGTTCCTCCCGATTCAAGTACAACTCCGCCATAGCTACCAACCGTTGCGCAGCCTCACCATAACTGCTCCGCAGCTGGCCGCTCACCACCTGCTCCACATAGGCCTCCACCTGCTGGCGGCACCACTTCAAGTAATGTTTCGTTTGTTCCGGACCAAACTGCAAACCATGGCGCACCCGGTGCAGCTGCTGGTTATAGGCATCCGTCAAGCCCCGTTCGGTCTGCTCCAAACGCTGGCGCCACAGTTTCTCCACCAGCTGGCGCTGCTCACCCCGCCCCGATAACCACAGCATCAAAAAATGCTGCATCAACAAGCCCGGCGTCACGGCGTAATAGGATGGCCGCTCGTCCTCCTCCTGGCACACTGCGAAGGCCTTCGCATGATCTCCAGCCAAGAGATGCAGGTGGAACAACAAAGGCAGATCTGCCTTGGCCCGCTCGTGCCAACCCAAGCGCAGTGAGCCCTCAGCACCGCCAGCAGCCACCAACTTCAACAGCCGCTGTTCCGCCCAGGAGCGCGTCTTCTGAAACGAACCCACGTCCCAAGCCGCAGCCAGCAGCGCCACAATCCGCGACGCACTGGGGTCTGAGAAAAAGGCTGCCTGTCTCGCCTCCAAACCCAGCTCCGGCCGACGGGTCACACGAGCCACCGCGCCCAGATACTCGGCCACCTTGGCTCGGATAACGTAGTCTTCCGGGATGGCCGCCAGCGCCTCCCGCACACCTGCCACCAAAGCTTCAATATCCTGCCCTTTGCTCAGGGCATCAACCCACTCCAAATACGCCTCGGGATACTGGGCAGGATTGGATCGGGCTAACTCCCGCAACCCTTCATTACCCCGCCACAACTGGATAGCTTCCCGCAGATGTCCTGCATCCGCTGGGGACGAGCCCCGGCGCACCAGCTCAACCCAGCCGGGCAAAAACTCCTGCAGCTGCGGCAGAGGCACCGCCATACAATCCTGTATCTGCTGCAGATTAATTTGTCCGGTGAACAGCCGACTCTCATCCACAGCCGCATACACCGCCTCCGCCCGCTCAGCCAAAGGCGCAGCCTCGTAAACGCAGCGCAGATAAAGACTAGCCGCTTCGTCCAGATCCGTACTCAGTGCACCATCAATGGACCCCCAGCGCGGCAGTCCACTGTCTTCCCCTGCCTCCAGCGCTGCGAAAAGCTCCCTATAGCCCTCGGCAGCCTCGGCAAAATGACCGTCTGCAGCCTCGGCAAAATGACCGTCTGCAGCCAGCTGTTGCAGCTCGTCGAAAAAGTCGTCCACCTCATCGCTCCAGCTTTCATCACCCAGCTCCCGCTCTTCCTGGAGGTCGTCATCCCAGCCCCAGCCTGCGGAGTAATCACCATCCTGCACTCGCTGGCCAAAGGCCTGGATCTCGGCCAAGAGGTCGGCAGTATCCACCTCGGCAGGAACCTGGCTTTTCGGCACCACCAGCTTGGCTAAGAACAACGGCCGTTCCGCCGCCCGCGTCTGGGCAGCCCAATCCATGATCATCGCCCGCAAGTCCTTTTCCTCCAAAGACTCCAGCTTGGCCTGGACTTGATCCATAAACTCTCGATAGCTCATTGACACGACCCCTTCACCCCTCTCCACTCGCAGAACTGGCCAGGCCCCTAGCCATGGCCGCCACCATCATCAGCGCAGTTCATAGTTGTCGTGGTCCAGCTTGTCCCACTCGGTCTTCTGATAGTGGACGGATTTCAAGTCTTCATTGATTGTCTCCGGATCATAATGGCGAAATCCTTGACCGTGGGCCCATTCCACAATATCGTCGTGTTCTGGGTCCTTGGGGTCATTGTACACCTCCAAGAAATAGGCAAAACCAGGAATTCCCCCCACATCCTCCGGTGGCGCATCATTGGCACCATCCAACAACGTAGGATAGCCAAAATGGTAGTCCTCCACGGTATTTTCCAGCGTCACCAAGATTTCCCAATTATCGCCAAAATCATAAACGTACTCCAACGTCTTGTACTCTTCCAGGTACTTGTCGACCTTCAACCTCTCGGGTTTGCGGACCACTTTCTGCAGCCGCTGCCGCTCCCGCCCCGCCCACTCCGGATTCGCCGCTGCCAGTCGCTTCTCGACGCGCTTCCGGTTCTTCTTGTAGTTCTTATGATCAATGTATGCTTCTTCATCATTGGTCACCAAGAGGTTCTCATCCGACAGATCAAACATGTACAAGTGATACGCCTGATCCGCCCAGCGACTCTGGAAGTTCAACGATCTTTGGATGATCGTATGCAGACGGTTAAATGTAGCACCGGCCGGCATCCGGATCCGCCGCCAGATCAACGGTTCCGACCCCAACAGCTCAATCTTGATATCGTAGGCTTTCATTGGAACTCTCCTTTCATACATCCCATTCCCGGCATCCAACCCAACACAGTCCAAATGGAAACTTCAAGAAAGCTGGGACAACGCCAGCTCCATCATTCGTCTTCGTCGCGGCCCTCCGTGTTCTGTTCATCCACCCAATCGTCCTCCGTGTACACCATCCCCTGGCATCCCGGCACTTTGCGATTCGGCCCCGCTGCATACCAGGGGCAGCTCAAAGGCCCATAGCAGAAGGTCTCGTAGCGATACTCCTTGCGCCCGGGATTCCAATGATCCACAGTGATTTCCACTGCCATCCGACAGCCCCACATACAAGCCACGCAGCGCTTCTTGTACGTCACCGCTGTCAGCCGACGGTGTCCCCGCTCCCGGTAGGTCTCCAAAGGAGGTGGCACTTCACACCACGGCGGCGGTCCCTGCTCCTGCTGCCAATCGCCCTCCGTGTTCCAAAGTTTGGACGCTTTGTAAAACTCCACAGCCTCCAACTCCGGCCGTTCCACGGGCAGACATTCTCCGCAGACGTAGTCTCCCACCCGGAACTGGTGCTTTGCCTGCGCACTGCGCCCAAGGCCCACCGAGAACTGGCGCTCCACTCCCGCCACGGTGCCGGTCACAGTCAAGGCATAGCCCAAATAGTTATGGGTCACTTCATCGAAGGAGCGCAGCAGCCGAATGCGGGGTTGGACACTGTCCACCCGACCGTCAAAGGGTAGTTTAGCCACGGGAATCACCTCATTTTGGACTGGCCATCCGCAGAGTTTCCCGCAGACAGGCACTGTGTTTCAGTTCGGTGAGCTGTGGCCGCAATCCTTCTTTATCCGTGGAGATCCCGTCCGCACGCTGACCCTCGCCGCGCCACCGGCCGCTGTTCCGTCTTTGGCTATCTGGCCGCGGCAAAGGGGCGGCCAACGGCGGCCGCCCCCTCTCTGGGTTCGCAACATAAGGGCCCGACGAAGCACCCCTCAGATTCGCAACATTCAAGTTCAGTCCAACCAAGCCTAGACCCAGCCGCTGGTTTCCAATGCTTAAATTCTTGATGGCGCACGCTCCGGACTAGGCTGCGGTCTTCCGACCATGCCGCCTTCCGACCCTGCGGCCTTCCGACCCTACGGCCTCCCGACCCTGCGGCCTGCGAGCTCCGCCATTCTTCATTCCACAGTCCACCGGGTTGTCAGCGCAGGTTCGACACCGCTCCACAATGCCTTGCCGTCCTGCCGGTCCACGGTAACCCGCGCCACCGCTGCATCGCCAGGCCGGTACAGGGCACCCTTCCCGCTACCCGTCACTCCGAACACCCGCCATTTCAGCCCATTCCAATCCAAGTTCCCCGTGTTCTGAGCCACAGCCGCCGTTGGCAGGGCACTGCCCTCAGCCATCAGCGCAATGATGGGTATCTCCCCAGCCTCCAACTGATGCCAGCAGCCGCCAGATACAGCTTGCCCACTGAACAGATCATACCACGTTCCGGCAGGCACATACACTGAACGCCGCCGCTCGCTGCTGAATAGTGGTGCCACCAACATCTGCTCACCGAACAGATACTGGTCATCCACGGTCCAAGCAGTGCGGTCCTCGGGAAAATCCATGAACAGTGGCCGCATCATGGGCAGCCCCTGCTCTGAGGCCAACTTGGCCTGGGCGTAGATGTAGGGCAGCAGTCGGTACTTCCATGCGATGATGTTCCGAAATTGCGCCGTGAAGTCCTCGCCGTAGTGCCAGGGCTCCGTGGGCGGTGCTCCATGACAGCGGCTGTGGGATGTCAGAGCTCCCCAGGCCGCCCAGCGCAGATACAGCTCGGGCTCACTGGACTTGACAAATCCGCCCAAATCGTGACTCCAGAAGGAAAAGCCGCACAGACCCAAGGACATGCCAGCCCGCAGCGATGCCGCCATGGCGGAATCTGTATTCTCCGCATCCCCACCCCAATGCAGGGGATAACGTTGGCTGCCCGCCCAAGCACTGCGGGCCCAGATAATGTCTTCCCCGGATACATCCTTAGTAACTTGGGCCGCTGCCCGGTTATAGTGCAGAGGATACAAGTTGTGTTCGTGCCAACCGGATCGGCCCGAAGCGTAACAGCCGTGCATGGGCGCCGCCTCGCCAAAGTCCACCTTGATAGCCGCCACACCCATCTCCAACAAGCCCCGCAGCAGCGACTGATACCACCGCACCGCCTCGGGATTGGTAAAGTCAATGATCGCATCACCGGTGGGCAGATGGCCATCGGCATCCAAGACCACATACCCCCGCTCAATGGCCTCCTGGTACAGCCGATTGTTAGGAGTGAAATACGGCAGCTGCCACAGGGAAACCCGCAGACCCTGCTGCCGCAGATCGGCAATCATCGTGCGGGCATCAGCAAACCGCGACGGCGCAAACGCATAGTCACACTGCCAATCCGTTTCGAACCAGCCGGTATCGATGTGAATCACATCGCAGGGAATCTGGTACTGCCGCAGCTTCTCCGCAACATCCCGCACTTCCGCTTCGGAAGTGTACGTAATCCGCCCCATCCAGAGCCCGAAGGACCACAACGGCGGCAGCGGACTGCGGCCGGTCAAATCTGTGTACTGGCCCAGAATGTCCTTGGGTTTGCCCACAAAGACAAAGAGGTCCAGTTCATCATCGCCTAAGAACAAGGTATTAGCTTGATCATAATCGTGGCCCACATCCATAGTCAACGGTGCTGATGTATGCACGAACAGACCATAGCCACGACTGCTCAGCAAGAAGGGTATCGGCTTATACATCTCCTGTGTCTGGGCGCCGTGGGCGTCCACGGACCACAAATGCAGGCGCTGGCCCCGCTTATCCAAGCGGGTAAAGGATTCACCGCCGCCAAAGAGTTTTTCGTCATGGGCCAGGGAAAATGTGGAAGCCATGCGGCAGCGCTGATCACTCTGCCGCCGCACAAAAGAAAAAGGCGTCGGGTCTGAGTTCAGCAGACACAGAGTATCCGCCATATTCAGCGACTGTGTCAACAGCCGCCCCTGCCCATCATAGATCTCCATGCGCCAAGGTTCCCGCCGGAGAACCACAGAGGCCCGGGCACTACTGTAGGTAATCCCCGCTTCTGTTTCCACAACGTCCCAGTCGGCCTGGCCATCGGGCACGGGACCGGCTAACATCGGCGAAGGGTTCTGCTGCCGCAGCACCGCCTTGGTGCCAATGCGGATGCGCAGGGTGCTGGCATTTACAAAGGATACTGCCAACGCCGTCTGCTGGTCACTGCCGTAGGCCGGCGGGAACTCCCAGGGAATGGTCTCTTCAAAGGGGGCCACCACGCCATTGAAGGACATACGTGGTTTGCGCCCATAGCGTTTCCAGCGCAGCGTGCCCTCCCCTGTGTCGGCATCGAAGGTCGGCAGATCATAGGCGTTGAAATAGACATTCTCCAAACATTTGAAGTCGTCTTCTACCCGCGGACGGTGGTTGAGTACATCCACAGCAATATCTCTCATCGTGTTCCTCCTCTTCTGGCCCGGTGGCTGCGGTCGGCAGTTAACCCTTCAAGCCCGTCAGGGTAATGCCTTCCACGAAACTTTTTTGCATTAGGAAAAAGACAATCAGCACCGGCATCACCGTAGCAGTGGACCCCGCCAGCACCAGGCCATAGTCGGTCCAGTACTGGTTAGCGAACATGGCCAAACCCACGGGCAGGGTGTACAGCCGGTCTTCCATTAACATAATCAGGGGCCAGATGAAGTTATCCCAGTTCCACATAAAGATGAAAATGGTCAGGGCTCCCAAGGCCGGCCTCGTCAGCGGTAGAATGATGGTCCAAAAGATGGCCAGTTCGTGACAGCCATCGATCTTGGCCGCCTCCCGCAGTTCATTGGGGACCGTATGCATGAACTGGCGCATCAAAAAGATGCCAAAGGTGTTGAATATACCGGGCAGAAAGATGGCTGCATGGGTACCAATCAGCCCTGTCCAGCTCATGAACAGATACAGCGGGATCATGGTCACGGGGAAGGGCACCATCATCGTAGCCAGAATCCCGAAAAAGATCACATTTTTGAAGCGAAAATCAAACTTGGCAAACACATAGCCCACAAAAGCACTGGTCATGACCGAAACCATGGTAATGCTGGTGGACAGATAAAAACTGTTGAAAAAGTAACGGCCGAAATTCATTTCCGTGAAGATAGTGCGAAAATGCTGCAAGGTTACCCGGGTGGGGAACCAAATGGGCGGATACGCGATAATATCTTGGGAATACTTGAAGGCTGTGGTCACCATCCAGAAAAAGGGAACGAACATGGCGATGGCCCCCACACACAACAGTAGACTGCGCACAACCCCGAAGGCCATGGCCCGCCGGCGATATGTACTGAGGCTGGCCCCTTGATGCCGTTTTTCTGTGACTACCAGACTGCTTTGTGACATTGGCTGTCAACATCCTTTCCAGAAATTCCCCCGGCACTTGCCGCCGGAAAACCCGCACGTACCCATGGATGGCACGGGGGAGCGTCCGCACTTCAAGCGGCATTGGAGAGCAGATCATACGCCCCGCAATCCTTTTAGCTGCGGTTTCCGTGATGAAAAGCGCATACGATCGCGCATCCGCAGCGTGGTCCGGCGGTGGTGCGGACCCTTAGTACTCCCAGCCGGTCTTGCTGAAGCGCAGTTGAAACAGGGTCAGAGCGATGATGACAATGAACAAGATGAAGGCCACCGCCGATGCATAACCCATCTGGAACCAGTCAAAGGCCCGTTCGTAAAGGTACATCACGATGGTGGTGGTAGACCGCAGCGGCCCTCCCTGGGTCAGAATGTACATCTCGGTAAAGGCCTGAAAGGTATGGATGAAGCCTGTAATCAAGACGAAGACCAGCGTTGGTTTCAACAGCGGTAAGGTCAAATGGATCAGGATCTGCAGCGAGTTAGCTCCATCAATAACGGCAGCCTCTTTGTACGTAGATGGAATGCCATGCAGACCGGCCATGAACAGAACTGTATTGAAACCAAGGCCCTTCCAGAGCATCATGATGATCACACTCATCAATGCATAGCGGGGCGAATCCAACCAAGGAATGCGGCTCAGTCCCAGGGCGCTGAGAACTTGGTTGAAAAACCCGAACTGGCTTTGATACAGCCAGCGCCAGACTACGGCGGCGGCCACCATGGACGTCACCACAGGCAGAAAGTATACCGTGCGAAACAGCCCGACGAAACGCTTAAGTGAGTTGATCAGCAGTGCGGTGGACAGCGCCAGAATAATTCCAATCAGGACCGCTGCCAAAGCATAAATGACGGTATTCTGCAGACTTTGGAAAAACACCGGATCGTCGGTAAGAATGCGCTGGTAGTTGTTGATGCCCACAAAGACGGGCTCGTCGATGACAGACCAGCGGTGAAAACTAAGATACAGGGCGTAGACGATGGGAAATCCCATGAACAGAACGTAAAACCCGATACAGGGTATCATGGCCATGAGAATAACCAGCGTTTCTTCGGACCTGCCCCTGCGATTCCTTGTGGTCGACTTCCCTCCAGCCAAGGCCATTCAAGATCCCTCCTGACAAACATGCAAACGTGGGCAGTATTCGGCGATGGTAGGGGGCGGTGGGCTTTGAACCCACCGCCCGCGTACCGTTTTGCGCTAGCGCCCAGAACCGATCGCGTCCCGAGACAATGGTGGTGGCGGACCATCGGTGGCCAAACCGTTCATCGTCCGGCGGTTGGTCATCAGATACTCCCAGCACCCGTCTG
Source organism: Clostridiales bacterium (assembly GCA_003559095.1). GTDB lineage: Bacteria > Bacillota > Limnochordia > Darwinibacteriales > B1SED10-159 > SLOZ01. Next base: position 19,037 of record PWMW01000163.1, read on the forward strand.
GGTGTCCATTCCCAGCGCCTACTGGCAGAGTGGCTTGTGGGATGACATGGTCGTAGACATCCCAGCCAGCAGGACTTCGCGGTTCCTGGTTAACGCTCCCATGCTGCTTTTACAGCGAACTCCTAGAAGTCCCAGTAATCTTCCACAACCCAATCGATGGGCTGTTCCCGCAGGGCGCGGTTGGCATCGTTCTGCGCTGTGGTCAGGGACTGCGCCGGATCCATACCGTTGCGGATCATTTCTTCTAGACGCACCAGCGCATTGACAACGCGCTCAGGGAACTCACCCGGGAAGATGGTGTACGGGGCCTGTGTACTGAGTACACTGATCACAGGATCGGCCAGAATCTCCGGATGATCCCACAGACTCATATCCGCAGGTAGCGTGGACATGACCGTGTTCATGCGCACATGCAGATCGTCGTTTTCTTCGCTCATATACCACTTAATGAACTCGAATGCTTCCCGTTTACGGTCTTCCGGTGCACCCTTCATCACCGCAAAGCCAGACTCAATGTTGTTGCGCGAAATGGCAGGTTCCCGATCGCCCGTCCACGACGGCAGCGGCACTACACCGTAGTTGATCTCGGGGAAACTATTATCCATCATGCCCCGGAACCAAGTCCAGCCATAAGTCATGGCAGCCCGGCCGGTTCCGAAGGCTTCGGTCCAATCCAAGAATCCCGGCGCATTACTCTGGTCCACGAAGTACATATCGGCGATGGTCTGAACCACTTGCAGGCCTGCATCGTTATCCCAATCCACACCGGTGCCGTCCGGCAGGAACAGTTTGTTGCCCAACTGGTAATTCATGTCCACAAAGAGCAGGTTGGCATAGCCATTGATGGCAAATCCTGCCACTTCAATGTCGCCGCGGTCATTGTAGACTGTCATGTCTTTGGCAAACTCGCGAAAATCTGCCCAGTTGTCAGGAATATCCGCCGGATCCACACCCGCCTCGGCAAAGATATCTTTGTTGTAGAAGATCAAAGATGTCATGATCCCTGTGGGATTGTAATAGATGTTGCCGTCATGGACAAAGCCAGCATCGAAGCCGAAAAACTGTTCCCGCAGTTCATCCAAGGGGAACAAATCGTGGGGAAATGGCTCCAGAACGGGCTGGAAACGTCCATGATGCTCATTGTGAAAATAGGCAATGTCCGGAACGCGGCCCGCAGCGGCCCCGGCCAGCAGACGATTCCAATACTCACCCCAAGGAGTGACCAAGAACTCGAACTCCACATCAGGACGGATTTCCTGGTACTTCTCGATGGCATCCCGCAGCATGTTCACACGCGGATTGTGCCAATCCCAAATGGTCAACTTCACGGACGCCGCAGCAGATGCGGTGATCACGGTGCCAAGCAGTAGGGCAAAAACGAGCAGCGTAACAATCCTCTTTGTCAATTTAGCGTTCATCTGTAAACCCCTTTCTGTTTCGTCCAAACCGGCAGTGCCCAAACAGTCTTTATTCCGATCCATCCCCTCCGTTCCAGCCATTCCACCCAGCATTGTCTCCGGCAGCGACCAGCTCCACCTCCAACTTCCTAGAGTGTCCATCTGGAAATCTAACCCAAAACGTTTTGGTTTTGAAACTCAGAAAATCCAGCGTCTTCACGCCGAATAGCAGCTAGAATCTGCATTTTCTGGTAATCTTGTTTTGTCTTCGTTTTGCATTTGTAATATCAACTTCCACAACTAACTAAAACGTTTTGGTTTTCGAGCCAAATAAACAAACAACCCATCTTCCTCATAGCTCTGCCTTCAGGAAGTCGAAAGCTTCCTCCGACTGTTTCCCAGGTTAGGCCCAAAACGTTTTACATCACCGGCAAAAAAAGAGCAATCCCTTAGTACACCTTCACTTTTGTGGGAAACAGCCGCTGCATCATGTCCTGGGACTGAGACTTCATCACGGCGACCAAACGATCCACAGCTAAGCCAGCCATGTCGAAAATTCTGTCCGTACCGTAAGCAGCAATCTGGATGTCAGAACTACCCGGTCCAAAACCGTCCTCGGCCGCCCCGAGATTCCGTTCTAAGCTGAGGCTGCCCGTGACAACAGCCGTGTATGCAGTGCCATCGGCGGCCAGCCCTTGGGCCAATAGTGCCAGCGCTCTGGGAACAGGTGCCTGAATCCTGACCAAGGCGTTTTGAAACGGCAGCGCTGCCTCCGCTAAGGCCCTCTGATACCCGATCAAACCACGATGGGTATACCCCATATCCAAGTCTGCTGCCCCGTGGTACACAATGCGGCGATGACCCACTGCAATCAAGGCTTTCGTCGCCTCATAGGCGCCTTGCTCGGCATCAATATCCACATAGTCGAGACCTTCATTGTCCAAACAGCGGCCCATGAGTACGAAGGGCATTTTGAACTTCCGCAGCAGCGGCACCCGGTAATCATGGTTCCGCACGTCTAATACCACCATGCCATCCACCGTTTGGGAAGCCACCAGCTGCAGGAACTTGTCCCGGTCGTCATAGGAACGGGTGGCTAGGAGCGTATTGTAGCCCCAATGGTTCAAACGATCCGCCAAGGCACTGACGAAAACACCCAAGGTGGTGCTGCTCGACGCCACCAAATCCGGTACCGGATAGGCAATCCCCACCGCATTGGTCTGCCGCTTGACAAGACTGCGGGCTGTGGTATTGGGTGCATACTCCAGGCGTGCGGCTGCTTCGAGTATGCGCCGCCTGGTATCCGGCGACACGGATCCCTTGCCGTTGAGGGCGTGAGAAACAGTGGTTATGCTCACTCCCACTTCCCTTGCTACATCCCTAATGGTGACCATAGGCGTTCCTAACTTTCATTGATATCACATCCATTTAACATCAGTATTGGACGGAAATCAGCAAACTCCTTCCTGCAAAGAAAAGAATATTTACCGCTCTCCACAAACGATGTTGCGCGTAAGGTGCGACCAGGGTCGCACCCCCCACACCTACAACGGCCACTGACGAACGCCGCACCGCCGGGCCCACGCATCATACTGCTGCGCCAAACTCTGGACAACCTGCGGATAGGCAGCAGCCAGATCATGAACTTCGGTCCGGTCAGCATCCATGTCATACAGTTCCCAGTCCCCGGGGTACCTGCGCACCAACTTCCAACGGCCGTCACGCACGGCCTTGTTGCCTTCATGTTCCCAGAAAATGGGCGCCTGGCGCTGCCAGCTCTCCCCCGTATGGTCGTCCAGCAGCGTCGCGAAACTTTCACCCGCCAACGGCGTGATGGCGTTCCCCCGAAAGACCGCCGGATACTGCGCGTCCCCCAGCTCAGCAAAGGTCGCCATCAGATCCATTACATGCAGCGGTTCGTGCCGAATGGCGCCCTTTTGGATCACCGCAGGCCAATGCACAATGCACGGAGTGGCAATACCGCCTTCGTGCACCCAATGCTTGAAGAGGCGAAATGGCGTATTGGACGCATTGGCCCAGGGTAGGTCATAACTCATGAACGTATCCGCGGGTCCAGGATCAATGCTTGGGGAGTTCCCAATACGCAGGGGCCGCCCATCGGCCGTTGGAATGTCATAGCGGAACGGCTCTGGAGATTGGGAATCCTCCGCCAAGAACTCGGCACAGCCGCCATTGTCCGAAATGAACAAAATCAGGGTATTGTCGAAACGGCCGCTGTCCTTTAACTCCTGCACCATCCGGCCAATTCCCTGATCCATGCGATCGATCTGTGCTGCATAGACAGCCATCCGCAGGTCTTCCCAATCCTTGTGTTCCACTTCGGCCCACGGCGGAGCTGCTTCATCCCGACCGGACAGCTCCCAGTGCTCAGCAATGAGACCAAGGTCCTTCAGCCTCTGAAAGCGACGCTGGCGCAGCGCATCCCAACCCCCATCACGATACCGTCCCACGTACTTGGCAATGTCCTCCGGCAGAGCCTGCAGCGGCCAATGGGGCGCCGTGTACGCCACATAGAGGAAAAATGGTTGGGCCGCATCGCTGGCCCGCAGCATCGCAACGGCCTCGTCTGAGATCTGATCTGTCAAATAGAAATCACTGCCGCCTTCAGCAATCAGTGCTTCATCGCGAATCATATACGGCGGATCGAAGTAACTGCCGGCACCGCCCAGCATGCCGTAGTGGCGGTCAAAACCGCGCTGAACCGGCAGCGGATGGGTGGCGTCCCCCGGACTCCACGTGTCCGGTCGATTGGGGATATAGTTGCCGCCAACGTGCCACTTCCCCGACAAGAGTGTTGTGTAACCAGCGGTCTTGAGCACCTCCGCCACGGTGACGCAGTCATTGCGCAGATAGCCCTGATACGCTGGTCCCACATGGGCATCATTGACCATGTGCCCCAAACCCGCTTGGTGGGGATACAGCCCCGTGAGCAGCGACGCCCGGGAAGGGCAGCAGCGCGCCGCCGTGTACATCTGCGTCAAGCGCATACCGCCATAGCCAAGTTCATCCAAGTTCGGAGTTGCGATCTCCGAGCCAAAACAGCCAATGTCTGAGAATCCCATGTCATCGGCTACGATCAAAAGAATGTTCGGCCGCTCTGTGGTAGACTTCATGAACCACACCTGCTTTCTCCATTGCTTCCAGTAAGAACGCCCAGCAGTTCCCGCCAACGGTGCCAGGGGAAGTCAACAGTTTTCCGGACAATCCATTAAGCAACACTCAGTGAAATGGTTTTGTCGTAGCGATTTGGCCACTCGATAGCCGGAAGACAACCCAAGCGTTTCGTGCCCTTCTTGTATTGTAAGATGCCTCGATGACCATGACAGAATGAGTGGCCACTGCCATCGGCACGCTAAACCTCCAACTGCCCAGCCGAGTCCGCATCCAAAAACCATTCGGCACTGGGGTGCTCGCGGAGGATGGACGCCGGACATTCCTCCGTGATTGGACCCTGCAGAGCCCGCTTCACCGCGGCCGCCTTCCTGGCATCGGGAATTACCGATATGATCGTCCGGCACGCCATAATCGCCGGCACGGTCAAGGTCAGAGCATGGGTAGGCACATCCTCCAAAGTCGGGAACCAACCTTCGCCTAACTGCTGCC
>PWMW01000074.1 GCA_003559095.1 Clostridiales bacterium
CACCCAAAAATCACTCACAGCCGCCACCCCGCTTCCGCGTTATATCGACCACAGCCTCGCGAATCATGCCAGACAGTCGAACCCGCCTTTCATCCGCCTCTACCTGCAGGGTACCATCCGGTACGAGAAAGGCCAAATGAAGGCTCGTCAGCTCATCTGGCAGTCGCGGACAAAACTGTACCTGTGACCAGCCTGGTCCGCCCGGCTTCACACCGGCCAAGTCCTCGATAAGAACCGAGATCGGTGCGCTGGCCCAAGGATGACACAGACTGGTATTCCACTTCTGGTCCTTGCCCCAGGCCTCGAAACACGTGGTGGCGCCCTCCCGAAGCATATTGGCCCATGAATGTTCAGACGTATCCATGAGCAGCTGATAGACAGCATCAGGCTGCCCAACTCGAGCCAGCCCCTTCAGGACAAAATAAGCCATATACACCCCACAGGATAGGCGGCGACGGCGCACAAAGGCAGCCACCGACCTTTCCCGGCCCGCTGGCACCAAGCCAAAATACAGGGGCAGGGCATTGCTGTGCAGGGCGGAATGATGAGAACCTTCAGCATCTACGAACAACCCTGTCTCTTCGTTGAAAAAAGCCCGTTGAAACGCCTGCCGCGCTTGGGCGGCCTCCGTCGAAACATCCAAGCCCAGTGCTCGGCGAATATCGTTAACGGCAGCCAGCATGCCCGAAAAGAAAGCATTAATCACATTGTGGACGCCGGGACCCACCGGCTTCGTCAAGGGAAAGTCGTACCCATCTCGCAGATTCTCCGGCCAATCCAACAAATTCCATGACTCATGGACATGGTCCAGCAGACCATCGCGGCGCTGGAAGCGTCGAAAATACTGGAGAATGCCTTCCACTGTTGGGTACATGGCCTGCAGAAAATCCCTATCGCCGCTGTGCTGGTAGTAGCGCAGCAGCTGTTCCGGCCACTGCAGCGAAAAATCCGCGATTTCCTGCATAAAACTCCCCGGGGCCACAGCCAAAAGACCTGGTGCGATCCGTTGAGTCATGGCAAACTCGGTTAACGCCTTGCGGAATAACCGCAGGTCACCGCTGAGATAAATGTGGGAGTGGGCCGTCACGGTCAGATCTCCCAGATACTGCCCCTTCTCGCGCGTCGGGCAGTCCAAAAACCCTTCCTGGGAACCATACTGCACACCTCGCTGGCACATCTGCCAAATATCGTCCAGCAGGGGCTGGGAACTGCGGCACTGAGATGCCTCGGGACTCATGGGATAATGACGCACCACCACCCGGATCGTGGCAGGATCCACGGCCCCGTGGGGATCAAGAATCTCGGCATAGCGAAAAGCTTTGTAATCAAAGTGCTCCAATGTATCACCCAAACCCGATAAAGTCCAGAACTCACGGTATTGGCAGCCGCAGCGCAGATCCCAGCGGACTCGCTTCGCCGAACCGGGCAGGCACTCTTCACCACAGCGCAGCTCCACAACCTGGCCTGCCAAACCTGCTGCGTCCATCGTCAGCGATCCAGTGACTTCCTCGCCCACATCAATGAAAAAACGCCCTTCGTCCACCAGCTCCACAAGGACTGGCCGGCGAAGCGAAACTTCCAGCGGTGGCGTTGGCTGTAAATACAGCTGATGATCATACCCGGGACGTTCCGCAGCCGCTGCCCAAAGGCTGTCATCAAAGGTTACCTCCCGCCAGCCTTTCGCCAAGCGCCGCTCGTCCATATGTTCCGGGAACTGGGTCTCATAACCAAAGGGCTCCGCGGCCTGAAACCGCTGGTCGCGCTGAACCCGCCACGAGGCATCACTTGCCAGCAGCAAGTGATCATCGACGAACAGTTCGGCTATGAACCCCTGACGATGATCGCCACTATTCCAAACCCGATTCACCAAACCTTGGTAATACACATGGACAGCGATGCAGTTGACTCCTGGCTGCAAAAACCCGGTTATATCCCAGCGGTTATAGTAGTAATGTTCCGGATACGCCGGAGCCGGACCTTGACCCACGAACACCCCGTTGACATACAGCTTGTAATAATCGTCGGCCGTTATATCCAGATGGGCCCGGCCGCTGCTCGCCGGGACCGTAAAAACTCGTCGGGCTAACATATGAATATTGCGCGGGCCCAAGGCTTCCTCGGGAGCCGCAGAACTGGCGTGTTCACGATGGAACACGTTGCGAGGCTCCAAATCAAGGAACTCCGAGTCCGTCAACCAGCTAGCCTGCCAGCTCTTTTCCATGGTTCTCATCCTTTCCCTGGGAAACCCCGGCACGCGACGACGCCAGAGTCACTATGGCACCAGACTTCTTGTGGACCCAGCACCACTTTCCCACCATAGGTACGAAACTATAGTGCTCATTCTCTCCGAAACGGACTATTTCCTATACACTTTCCAGACACAACTGCGAAACATGAATGCTCGGCCAGCTGCAGACCCCGCCGCAGCTGGATGGAACAGACGGGCTGCCCGAACTTGCGGGAACAGAGCCTGGAAGATACGTCCGCTTATATACGCGCCGACCACCCAGCGACACGAACGATCACTGAGTGGCGTGTGTTTGTACCTCGTCGTAACGGCCTTCTTGGGCTGCCCTGCTTGGCGCTTGGCGGCCTGCCACCACCGCGCCGGTCCATCATGACCGATGCGCGTCTGCGGTAAGTTCTAACACCTGCTGGCGGACATATGCGTAGCCCTCGGGGGAACCCTGCTTGGCAAAAAAGCGCATGCCGTCCAAAGCTTTGAACAACCGATAACAGCGCAGGCGCTCAGCAAAATGCGGCAGTTCTTCCTGCTGCACCTCCCAATATGCATGTACTGCTTGGGAAAACCGCAACTGAGGATGCCACAAATCCACGGTGGCCACATCGAACACGAAGTCCCCGGCCATGGCCTGCTCCCAGTCAATGACTCCCGTGATGCGTGCTGTCTCCCCCTCCGCTGTCCCACCGTGATCATGCCCTAGCATCACCAGTATGTTGCCCAGGTGAAAATCACCATGCACCAATCGCGGCTCGGTCGGTGCTAGGGCTGCCAGAGCCAGCATCTGTTCATATCCTGGCTCAAATACATTTTTTTCCAGGTACCTGGTATCATACAATTTTTTCCAGTTACCGTAGAATGGACTGTCCGTCGTGAAATACGCTTCCAATGCCTCCGGCCAGCTCGTTTGGGGCGCGTTGCCATGGCGATCCAAACTGCCCCAACCTTCCTTATCTCCCAGCGGGCAGCGAGCCATCTGGTACAATACTTCTGCCATGGGTTGCACCAACAACGTCTGCGCTTCGGCGGAGAGCTGGTTCGCCGCCACGCCCGGCAGCCGTTCGGTCACCATGTAATGAATCTGCGTCGAGCGGTGACACACCGAACCGCGTGCCAATATCCGCATCATGGGTAAGGCGCTGCCCCAGCGAGCAGCCAATCGCTGTGCTTTGGCGAAGGCGTCACCCTCCGTGCGAAACTGGGCCACACACTCTCGCCCATCAATCTGCACGGCATAGACCCGGCTCAACTCTCCTTCAGCCAGCTGTTCGAATCCCTGGAGATCCAGGCCCACCTCGCCTGCGAGAATCTCATGGGCCGCTTCCACGTCCAACGCCAACTTGAACGACTTCCCGTTCCCCAAATGCTCCTGCTCCTCCATCGTATCCATATCCATAATTGTTATCCCGTCCTCCTGCAGATCCTTGGATGTCAGCATCACCAAACGGGGCCTGTCAGGCCCATCGCCGGCAGCGAACTGCAGATTCTGCTTACTTGGCTCTTCTGTTCGTTTTGACGCCTGCGTCCGTTTTGGCGCCTGTGCTCGTTTTATCGCCTGTGCTCGTTTTGGCGCCTGTGCTCGTTTTGACACCTGCGTCCGTTTTGGACCCCTTGGCCGTCTCGCTCCATTGGAACTGCTTTGGCAGATTTGGCAGATTTGCTCTTTTTGGCTTTTCACCCTTTATGCCACACCAATCCGCCGGCGCCCGTCAGGCCATATCCTCCACAAAGGAGTCCCAAGGCACATCCACCATGGCGCCCGCATTGATCACATCATCCATGTGCATAAGCAGCGGGAACTGCCTCATTGTTGTAATCCCCTCAGCATCCCACCGCCGGATAGCTGCGGCCATTCTGCTGATAATGGCCACTGATTCCAAAGTTACACCGGCCAGCTCTTGGCTGGCCTCTTGAAAGCTTAGACCACTGCCCAGCAAGATACCCAACCGCCGCGTCCTGCCGCCAAACACCGTCACATACAGATAAGCAACACCAAAAACTGCGCTTTCGGGACGTCCGCCCATGAGTTGGACTAAGCGTTGGATCTCGCGCGTACTCTGTCCGAACAGCGCTGCCTGGGGATTATAGGCCTCGGGGCTTGCGGAACCGTCTGCTTTTTTGATCAACCCGATGGCCAAAGCGACGCCCATGGCATAGGCGTTCTTCATGGCCACCGCCGTTTCGACCCCAGCCACATCCGTTGCGAGACTGATCTTGTAATACGAGGTCGCCAAAAGACGTCGCAAATGGTGCAGGACTGCCAGATTATGCCCACAAAAAGCCACCGTAGTTTGACGGCGGTCTGCCAGCTCAAAGGCAATACAGGGCCCGCCAATGGCGCTGATTGTTGTCTGGGATTCCACAGGCAGAGCTGCCTGCAGAGTTGTGGGTATGGGCGCTAACTGGCCCTCACCATTCTCTTCCAGGCCCTTGGTCACCAAAAGAACGGGCAGCTCTTTGTCAGCCAAGAGCGGCAGAACTTGGGTGCGAAACCACTCTACACCAAAACTGCTGACGCCGCCCAATACTACCTGAGCACCAGCAAGGGCGTTTTCTAACTCGTCTACTTGGTATGCCTGGATCGCAGCGGGAAGCTGCCGCTTTAGAGTCGGGTGGTATCCCGACTCCTGCACCGAGGCTATGAGATGACGGTCCAAAGGGGTACCCACTAACCGCACTTCATGCCCATTATCCACAAGGGGCATGCACATGGCAGAGCCCATCATGCCAGCACCGATAATCACTGTTGTACTCATTGCATCACCTTCAATGATTTTATCAAGGCAGAAGGAACGGCTGCATGGAGACCAAAGACGCAGCCGTCAATCGCTCATGTCTTCTATTGCTTTCGCTCCCGTCTGCGGCATTCCCTTGTACCAAGCAGACTTCCCGTGTTCTGGCCATGTCTGGATGGACACCTGTGCTGCTATGACCATATCCGCTGCCAACGACGATACAGCAGAGCATCATCACGGAACAGCTTGCGGAAGAGATCATTGGCTGCATGGTCAAAACCGCTCACGGTGGCCAAGGTAGCCCCCAGCTCCCGCAGCCGGCGCTGCCCCTCGCTGATCAGGGCCGTACCCACGCCTCGCCGCTGATGCTCGGGAACAATGCCCACCGGTTGGAAGCGCCCCGTGCGCGTTGCATCGTCAAACCAAATGGTGCAAAAACCTGCTAGACTGCCATCCGGCGCTTCCGCCACCAGGTCCAAATCTCGCCGATACAGCGGCATCCGCTGGATACTGCGGTACCATTCCCAACCTCCATAGGCAGCGTCTGGTTCATCCGGATGGAACGACCGCCAAGCAGCCCATGCGCGGGCAGGCAGTTCGTCCTCCAAACCCAAGGCGCGGATGCGGTAACCGGCGGCCGGCAGGTAGCCGGGTGTCATCTTTGTCAGATCCTGCCGCCATTGGGATTCATGGCCCGTCATGGCCAATCCATACCCCCGTTGCTCCAGGTATTCCTGGCGAGTGGCGTCCAACTCATGACTCCAAATGGTGAGCTGCTGCTGCTCCCCGTGGGCCGTGGGATACAAGCTTTCCGCAGCATCCAAGACATCCTCCAAAAGAGCCGTGGAGTCGCCCCACGGATCTACGGACACATGAACTTCGCCCCGGCTTTCGGGATGCATAATCGCAGTTAACTTATCTTCGGCATCGAACCAAAGGTACAGACACTCTTCTAGCGGCTCAGATGTTGCACAGTTAGCCGCTAAATGCCAGCGCCAGTAATCCAACCTGGATACCTGCCAACCCAGTTCCAAGCGCTCATGGTTCCAAAACATGGTGCGGAGAAAACCCCGCACCAGCCAGTATTCATCGTCTGATTGGAGTTTCCGTGTCCGCCACTGCATGGTGGATCCCTCCAAACGTATTGAGCAATGCCTCAGTTCCCATGATTCTGAGACTGGGCGACGCGCAACCCGCGGGTGTCCCGGATCTTGTCCGGCTCTTCGCTGCGTAGCAAGCCCAGCTGCTGGGTGACCGCCAACTCAAACCAACTGCCGCCCCGGAGCACCCGTTGATCAAGGCGCTCGTCGAAACACCATTCCCACACATTGCCTGACATGTCGAATAATCCCAGGCCGTTCCCGCCCGGTGGCTTCTGCCCCACTGGTTGGGTACCGTGGGTGCCGGTAATATCACTGTTTTCGTAGCTCCATGCTGCCTCCGTGGTGGCTGCCTCGTCCCGAAAATAAGCGGCTGCACCGCTGGCGTAATTTCCGGGAGTCCAATAGCTGCCTTCCAGATACACCGCCTCCACAGCCAAAGCCCCTGTGGTGGGACGGCGCGGGCCCAGGTAGCGGGCAGCCAGCTCCCATTCGGCACTGGTTGGCAGCCGGAATCCGTCCGTATCCGCCGCTGTCAACCGCTGCAGGGTCCAGCGATCTGCAGCATCCCGCAGTACCGTTCCCTCGAAGATGTACACGGGCTCCAAACCAGCCCATTCGGAAAGAGCATTACTCCAGACCACAGCGTCATACCACGCGATCTGCACCACCGGTTCGCTGCCGGCATCAGTTGGTGGCTGGCCTGCGGCACCCCGGCTGCCCTCCTGGCCCGGGTTGGCGAAGGTATACCCCTGCCCCTCGGCCCACTGACGAACAGTGTACCACAGTTCATACGTCACGGGGGTTTCAGCCAGCCAGTAGCCGCGCTCCACCGCTGCGATGCCGCGGTCGTCATTGGAGGTGGGAAAAATGCCCGGTGGCACAAATCGCATAGCAAAGGGAGCGCTGGCAAATTCATGAACTCTGCGCTCGCCAGCCATGGGGTCGGTAGCTGTCGGCAGTTCCACCGCTGTCGCTCTCCGAGCACCCGCCATAGGATCCGTGATCGTGAACGGGTAACGGCTCTGTACCTCGTATCCACCAGCAGGCCAGGAAAAATAGACTCTGACTTCGTATTCTCCAGGCTGCAAGGTGCCAAATTCCATGGTGCCCTGCACACTGCCTCCCGTATACATCCAAGCACGGTACTCATCGTCCGCCGCATCTTTGGGCGCTAAGGCGATCCAATCGTAGTCGTTACCGGGCAGATCGGCCCAATGAACCACCACTCGATCCCGCGGCCCGTATATCTGCCAATCCGTCCACGCTGCGGCGCCACTATCCGGAATATCCTCAGGACCACGCGGCCCGACTTGAGTCTGTCCTGGAGCGGGCAGCGGCTCGGCCCTGGGAGGCTCGGCCAGGCCCAACTCCGTCGGAAACTGCCCGTAGGCTGTTCCGACCAAAGGTATCACCAACGAACCCACAGCCGTGGTCACCTGGAGGGCCGCTTCTTTGGGGCCGGGACTGGTGGGGCGAAAGGCCACGGCAAACACCCTCTGTTCCCGGGCGGGTATGGCCCCGGTTCCTGCAGCCAGCAGGCGGAACTCTTCGCTGTCTGGACCCGTCAGCTGAACGTCTTGAATGGCTACAGCCTCTTGGCCCGCATTCACCACAGCAATGGACATGGTGGCTCCTGCAGTGTTCACCTGTGCGGCCGGATAGGTGTGGGCCTTGGGATTGCTCCAAACACCGCGCGCAGCCATGGAAGCCAAAACGGAATACGGACCCTGACCACCGGACCGCGTGATCCGCACGTTGTAGCGGCCGCCAGCCTGTGAATTGACATTGGCCAAACGGGCTGAACCCACGCCCGTAGTATCGGAGCGGATCACAACGTTTCCCCATTCGTTATACAGTCGTAATGTTGCCGTCAAGGGTTCCTGGGTCACCACAGACACCTGCAGCGGACCAGTAACGGGCTGCACGAGCCGGTGCCAGGAATCCGATTCTGTCCGACCCGAACGATCGTAGCCCATCAGTGCCGACTGGGGTTCATCGAAGCTCAACAACGGCCCGTCGGCCATCTGCCCAGCCACACGCTGGAGACTGACGGGAGCTGCCGCAATAAATACTGGATATACGGTATAGCCTCCATGGCCAGCACTGCGGCTGATACGCAGATAGTATCGTCCCGGACCTAGATCGGCTCGCGTCACAGTCCTCGCCGAGGCAGTTCCCGCTGTCTCAGCCTGCAGCACTGATGCTGCCTCTCCATCATAGAGACGCAGATGAATGGCCAGTGCCTCTTGGGCTTCCACATGGATTGTCAGCTCACCGTTCTCGGTGATATCCAAGAAATACCAATCTTCTGTATCGGTCTGCTGGCCATCAAAGTATCCCAGATGCCCTGTGCCTATGGCATTGAGTACCAGCTCCCCGGCTTGGGCTGCGGTATCATTGGGTTCAGAGTCCTTGGCCACTGCCTGCCGCCGATAGTCTGGATGTACAGTATATCTGCCAAATCCGGAACTGCGGGTGATGCGTAGATAATAGGTGCCCGCTGCCAAATCTCCTCGCTGCACCAAACGCCGGGATTGCGCCCCGCCCGTGTCTGCATCCAAGACCACAGAACCAAAGGGCCCATACAGGCGGGCTACAAAACTCAACGTGTCCTGGGCCAGTACCTGCAGGGCCAAAGAACCGGCGGCTGGGAGCTCAAGCAAGAACCAATCTTCCGTGTCCGTCTCGCTGCCATCGAAATATCCCAGAATACCCCGGGTTACTTGATCCAACGCTATGGGCCGAGCCAACTCTCTGGTGTTGGCAGCAGGCCCGTCCGCCGGAACCGTTTGGGCCTCGAAGCGCGGCAGCAGTGTATATCCACCGTGGCCCGACGTACGGTTCAATCTGACATAATACGTCCCGGCCTGCAGATCCGGCCGTTCCAGCAGACGCTCGGAACTGCTGCCGCTGGTGTCGGCATCTAATACCGTTGCGCCATCGGCGGCATACAGCCGAGCACTGAATGTCAGCGTCGGCTCGGCGGCAATTTCTACGGCCAACAATCCCGGACCCGGCATAGTCACCTTGTACCAGGCTTCGGTGTCGGCCTGACCCTGCACCAAAAAACCCAATAGACCTTGGGTTTCTTCATTAACGACGCTCAAAACAGCCTCTGCCAGCGAATCATTGCGGACTTCATCGGCACCGTAGGGCGACGGCCGGTGCGAAGCCCGCAACGAGTAACTTCCGGAGCCGGAGGTACGCGTAACCCTGACCAGATATGTTCCAGTATACAGGTCACCGCGGCCCACTTGGCGCAGCTGACTACTGCCGCCGGTGTCGGCATCCAATACCGTCTGCTCAAAGTACAAGCGCAGACTGATAGTAAGATCCCCTGCCGATTCGGCCCGCAGATCAAGGCGACCTGGGCTGGGCAGCTGCACTCGGAACCACTCTTCGGCCACATCGCCCGATAACTGTCCCGACACAGTAGTGCCCAACTGCAGCAGGGGATAGCGGGATGACGCTGTCACCGAGGTCTGCCAGAACCCACTAACCGCAAGCCAAATGATGCACAGTACCAAGGGCACTGCAAATAACGCCCGGGCGCGCCGAGCTTTGCTGCTGCTAGTTTGATGCACGCCAAAGCCACCGCCATCCTCAAACATGCCGCCCTGCCGGTGCATGCCTAACGTGACTGCTGGCAAACCTGCCCCCACTGCCTGGGCATGAGCGGACTGCTGCTGCCGAACTCGGATGAACTTGGGTATGGTCATATCTATCTCCTCCAATGGCCTCTAGACTGCACTGCCCTCGCCAAAGCAGACGCCGCCTCCACGGCTGCTCTCTGCAACACCTTGGCGACTTCCGTGTCCCAAACACACCCAAGCAGCGCCCCACCGGGGCGAGGCTCGGACACAATCACCATAGGAATCGCTGAGGTTTTCCGTTCTTAAGGGGGTCCGATGCTCGGCGCGGCCCTAAGGCACTAGTAATAACCCACCCAATAAGAAGCATCCTCCAAAGCCAACTCCCACTCCAGGGACCATTCCACAGACATACCGGCGATATACCAACCAAAGGCATCCTCTGCCCAGATCAAATCCATGAAACCTTGTTGACCCGTATCCAAGACAGTGTAGTGGATCGACGAATGACGCCCAAACCGATTAGCGGCCTCATCAACGTGAAACATAACGGAATCGAAACCAAAGAAAGCCGCTGCCAGGTCCCCAGGTATGGTGAAGTTGCCCGCAGAGCTGAGCCGGTAGTAACCCGGCCACTGCCAGAAGGTATCACTGAACACCCAATAAAGCTCCTCATCCCAGCCTTCATCGGAAAGCAGAACAGCTATGTAGAGGTCTGTTACCTGCGCCTGAAACTCCGCGTCGGCATCCCGCAAGCGATAGTCCTCGAGGCTGCGGGCGGTTTGGACCAAGACATCCCACTCACCAGGGGCAAAATATTGGACCATATCCGGGTCCGGTTCTTTGTCGGCGGGCATGACATCAGCGGCGGCCGTGTTCCATTGATCGAACCACGCGGCGTCCCATGCCCAGCTCTCTTCCTCGTAAAGGCGCTGCCATTCGGTTTCCCAGAGTGCATCCCAATCTTCGCTCTCAGCAGCCGCGTCTTCATCATACAGGCTGAACTCGTAATCCAGCACGAAAGCCACCGGGTCCAGCCCTGGAGCATAGGCGCTGCGATAACCCTTAAGAATTTCTAGAAATGCCGCCTCCAGGAATCGACGATCCGCCAAGACCCGTGCCGAGTAGAGACGCCGCAGGTCTAACATGTCCGCCTCCGTGTGGAGCAACTCGACGTCACTGGCAAAAAAGGAATATCCCTCTGCGAGGATCTGTTCGTCATCGAGGATCAGTTCCTGGAAATCCTGCAGCAGGCTGCGGATGACAGCAGCATCCGGCTCACTGGATTGTGCCCTTGTCAAGCCGCTGCCCCACCCCAGAGTGATGCCCAGCATCAGCACCAACGCGAGCAGCGTCCACAACATGCCTTTCAGCAGCCCGTGCCGTCCTTGATCTTGTGGGAAACCTCTCATTGCAACTACCTCCTTCTTATTGTTGGTGCTCGACCTCTGCGCGGAAAGCATTGTCCAGCAGACAGGCAGAGCCTGTCCAGCATAATTGATGTTGACGCAGATCTAACACCCGGCAGCGCATAGCCTACTGGGATTAGAGACGATAATGATCGCGCAGCAGGGCTGCGGCATAACGGGCTTCCCCAGTTTTCCCTTGTGGAATGGGGATTTGCAGAACCACATCATGCCAGAAAAACCACGGAACTCCCCGCCCCCCCATGGAGTACGCAGAAAGGACCGAGTAGGCCAAGACCAGATCTGCGGCCGCCGGCTTGTCCCAGCCGGCGGTTGCTGCAACCGCCGACGCGTCTGTGCTCTGTTTAGCGTCAACCGCCTGGGCCGTCGCTGGAGAGCTTTCTGCGCCCGTTGGGACATCCCCGGGGCCCGAGGCCTGTCCTCCTGTGTCCTCGGGGCGAACAACCACCTCGGCTGATAGCAGTCTTGTTCCCACACCTCGCCAGCGATGGACGTCGCCCGCGGCATAGAGGCCGTCATAACCGAGAATGATCTCGCCCGGTCGGTCCCGGTCCACCTGGGCCCGGCGGGTCCAAATCCACTGCAACAGCAGACGCCAGATGACCGCTGCCAAAGCCAATATCAGCAGCGGTACCAACAGCCGTTCCAAACCGTCTTCATAGGCGAAGATGGCGATAATCATGAGGCCGATACCTGTGACCACAGCCCACAACAGTGTCTGGGCCGCCCGGGCATCCCGCTGCCGCTGCTGGCTGTATTCCAGCCACTGTGCCGGTGAGAAACCCCAGTTTGCCAGGACATTCTGACCTGCGAAAAGACGCCGCAGCATGGCGTACTGACGGCCAAAAACGGCCAAGCCAACCAAGGACGTAAGCAAGAGTAAAAAACCGATCAACATGGAAGCAAAACCGGCATCATGGCCCACCACTCCATAGACCCATGGCCAACTGAGCATCAACAGGGAGAGGGCCAGCAATAATGCGAAAACAGCACTGGGAACTGCCAATGATGTCCGGGAAAACCGGTGATCCACGGGCAAAACGAAGCAGATAGCGGCACCAACAACCATGGCGCCGGCTGCCAATGGGGCCTGGACACGATTGGGGAACTGCAGGGAAACCGGTACGTCATGACGGCCATAGTCGATGGCTGGGACGAGCAGATAGCGAACACTGTGAATGCCAGTGTGGTCACGAAGAACCAAAAAACCCCGTCCGTCCTCCAAGTCGGACAATGCAGGCATATCCACCGCTGCATAACCACCCATACCCAAGTGACGACGGGGCTCCACGTACTCACTGTTGGTTAGTCGGTTCCACTGTTCCGGCTCAAGATACTTCACCGGCTGCTGGGAAAGTTGATCCAGAATGTAGTCATGCAAGGGCACAAAAGTACGGGAGCGTCGCAACGTTTCCTGGAGCAGTGCCTGGGAGGGCAGCATGGAACTGGCTGGACTGTACTCCGTCTCATATGCAGTGGCCCAGTCCGGAGTCTCCAACTGAAACACGGCTGGGGCAGGATACCACCAAAACAGTACTCCCAAGCAGATTACCATTCCCACCCCGAACCAGCGATACAGAAAGTTCATCGGCTCACCTCCACATGAGGGATTCACAGGCCCAACATCTCCAACAAGCTAACGGCTGCGCCGAACGGAGCACCTGCACATCCTGGATCCACATAATTTCACTGAAACAACAAGGGTATCTGCGACCAACTGCGTCCCCTATCCAGTGAATACCAAAGTCCCTGCGTCGTTCCGGCCAAGAGGCGCTGTTCATCCATGACGAAGAGATCCAAGACCACCATGGCTTCAAAGACCTTTGACCAATGAAGCTCATCGGTATCCCACCACCAAGCAAACCCGGCTGGCCCACCTACACCCACGTGCTCACCATCGTCAAAACTATGGACAGTGGTGAATCGCCGGGATGCTGCGATGGGATCCACAGGCAGCCAGCGCTCGTCCGCAGGATTATACACAAACGAGGAAAGCATGCGTTCGGTGGCTAACTCACCGGCGGTGGTTTGGAACACCCGCCTTCCACTCTGACCAAAATGCGTATGGGTCCAACCTTCTGGACCTTCCACTAAGATATCATAAGCGCCATATGCCACGGTGCGCTCAGGGAAGAAATGCACATGATGCACCCAATAGGAATGAGGAACCGATCCCTTCGCAGCAACCAGCTGCCAATGCGCCTGTTCATCAAGATAGTAGAGCCCACCCCGTTCGTTCATCGCCAAGTATACATCCCCCTGTGGACCTTGCTGGAGAAATGCCACCGGGACGTCGCCCCAAGGGCCTTCTTCTCTGTGCCATGAGTCACCGCCATCAACGGAACGCCACAGCTCGGAGCCGGAAGCAAAGAAAAGTATTCCGTCCTGTGCGACGGCGAACTTGCTATCTTCCTGCCATGGAACAGGCACATTTAACAAACGCCATGACTGGCCTTCGTTGAAGCTAACGGCCAACCCCGCCCCGGCAATGTTGATGTACCAGCGATCATCAGGGGCCACCGCCACCTGCTGCACGCGGTTGGTGAAGCGGAATGGGCGCGGATTCCAGCTGAGTTGGTTCGGATCGTGGACAAAGAGTCCCACCTCCGGTTGGTAAAGCCACCATGAGCCATCGGGAACGGCTGTGATCCCCAGGACGGCAGCTGCAGAAACAGATTCATCACGGCGCCAGTCCCGGCCAGAAGGTTGGGAAACATACAAGCCCTGCTCCTGCGTGCCGACCATCATGGCACCCTGACCGTCAAAGGCCATGGCGGTAATAATGGTACCTGCCAGCGTCTCGTCCACCAACTGCCATGCCAAATCCGTCGGCTCCCAGCGCCAGAGTCCCGCGCCGAACGTACCTGCGTACAGCTGTCCCTGCGGAGACTGGCGCAGTTCTAGAACCTGCCGGGTTGGCAGACCTGTATCGGCGGAGCTCCACGTGTCACCACCGTCGTCAGACATAAAGAGCCCGACATCAAACAGACCGATGTAGATCGTTCCATCATCTGTAATGGTGGCCGTCTGCACGGGCCGTGCCAGAGGCAGAGTCAGGCGCCGATGAAGATCGCGGTCGGCCCCGGGAAGCAGGCCTCCCGGACCAGCCCGCAGCACACCGCCCCCCCAAACCTTGAACAGGCAATGTTCGCCATTGGGACTCCAAGTGATCCAAGCCACCGGGTCAGCCCATACCCGCTGCCAACTCCATAGGTGCTCTGGAGACCAAAAAAGCCCGTTGTGCGTAGCTAACCAAACGCCCGTTGGCGGTCCGGTGAACACACCGTAGCGGATACCTTCGGGCAGCGGTTCCACCTGCTGCCACTGCCCTCCGCCGTCGTAAGATGCAAAGAGCTGCAGTCCTGGACCTTCGGCCACGATCAAATGGGAGGGCGTGTAATGCAGTTGATTGGCGGCCATCGTCTGGGTCACCGGTACAAACATCAACAAGAACAGCAAACTGAAACTATACATCCATGTATTCCAACGCAGCAACGCCCTCACCCCCGTTCATGATTGGATCCCCATAAGCGAATCTTCCACCTAGAGCAGCCGGCCCACCCGTCCAGCGCCAGGTTCGCCTTTAGAAAAACCTCTCTCCGCTGCAAAGACTCCGCAACTTGCCCCTGCAGCGTCACCTCTGGTCAACTGCCTGCGAATTATTTAGAATGATGCTGTACGGCATTCCCTGCGCTGGGGAGCACCCTCTCCTCTGGCCGAGCCGCCCCGTGACCGCATTTTTGCGTAACCATTACAATTTTCCAAAGATTCAGGCGGCGGAACTACGCAGAAAGGCTTGGCTTCTATGCGGTGGCAAAGACCGCCGGCGCCCTTGCTCATAGGGTTCGCTAGTGTTGTTGGAGATTCCTTGTTACCCGCACCATTTTCCCGGTTCGGCGCAGTTCCAGGTCTGGAAGCGCTGTCCCGTCAGGTCAGAATTGTCCTGGATGGCACCACCGTGCATCGTGGCCGGAGTTTCCAAAAACTCCCAATGCCAAGGAGGAGTTGGACTCCCCCAAGCCTAAGTAAACTAGGGATGGCTGCCACGGCAGCCGCAAGACATCCGCACAGCACCACGCATTTTACTCTTTGAATGGAGGATACTGCTATGCTGAGACGTTCAACAAAAGTTATGCTGCTCATCATGCTCCTTGTCCATTTGGCCTTGGGTGTTGGTTCGGCAGGGGCTGCTGAATCGATCCGAGAAGCCATTGTCAAGATCTACTCTGTCTACAACACACCGGATTACTTCAACCCCTGGAATATGCAGGGACCCCGGGGTTCCACAGGCTCGGGAGCGGTGATCGAAGGTAATCGTATCATCACCAACGCCCATGTGGTCAGCGATCTGACGTTCCTGCAGGTCAGGAAATACGGTGATACGGAACGTTACATGGCTTCGGTAACGGCCATATCCCATCAATCGGACTTAGCCATCATTGAAGTGGACGATCCCAGCTTTTTTGCAGGAATCGAACCCCTGCGGATCGGGGATCTGCCGGAAACCCACAAGGAGGTCACCGTTTATGGTTTTCCCATGGGCGGCGATACCTTGAGTCTCACCAAAGGTATTGTATCTCGCATTGAGCATCAACCCTACGTTCACAGTTCATTGGGTCTATTGGCGGGCCAGATTGATGCGGCCATCAACCCCGGGAACAGCGGCGGTCCGGTAATCGTCGATGGCGAGCTGGTGGGCGTTATTATGCAGGGAATTCCGGCGGCCCAAAACCTCGGGTACATGGTCCCCACACCTATCATCCGCCATTTTTTGGATGGCGTCGAGGCCGGCGAATACCGAGGATTCCCCAGCATTGGCATTATCTGGCAGCGCATGGAGAATCCAGCCCTGCGGGCCGCCCATCAGATGGAACCCGGCCAGACAGGGGTGCGCGTCACCCGCATATTTCCCGGTTCACCGGCGGACGGGCCCCTGCAGCCCGGCGATGTGGTGCTGGCCTTTGATGACTACATCATCGCCAATGACGGTACGGTAGAGTTCCGGTCAAGGGAACGCACGAATCTGGCCTACGTTGTCCAAAAGTACCAGGTGGGTGAAACGATGGAAGTCACCCTTCTCCGTGACGGTGTCGAGCAAACAATACCCATCCAACTGCACCGTCCGGCCGAAGAGAACTGGTTGGTTCCGCAGGAGCAGTATGAAACACTGCCAACCTACTACATCTACGGTGGCTTGGTATTTAGCCCGCTCAGTAAAGATCTGCTGCGGATTTGGGGCGATAGTTGGCCGAACATTGCACCACCTGAACTGGTGAGCATGTACCGCAATAACGTGCCCGAGAATCCCGGAGATCAAGTGGTGATCCTCCTGCGGGTACTGGCCGATGCAGTCAACACCGGCTACGAGGGTATGAATCTCTGGGTCGTATCTAGTGTCAACGGTGAACCCATCTCCAACATGGCGGAATTCGTCCGCAGTATTGAAAGCTCCGACTCTGATCAGGAGTTCATGATCTTCGAAAATGCCACGGGCCAGCAGGTTGTTTTGGATCGAGCCGGAGTGGCGGAAGCACACCAGCGGATTCTTAACACCTACCGGGTTCCCGCTGACCGTTCCGATGACCTCATGGCAGCAGACCACTAAACCGCGTGGCCTGCCTCCATGGTCTGCAGCGCACTCCGACTCCTTCCAGTTCAGCTGCAGAGCCTTTGCGAACCCACACAACCCCTGAGAGCGGGGTGTGTGGGTTCGTTGTGTCAGGTACCGAGGCCCCCTCTGACTAGGGGCCCGATTACTTGCGAAAAATAATCACAAAACAAAGGGAATTCCTGATCGCCCATGGAAAAAGGTCATTATAACTTCGTGAAGGGGAGGGGCAATTGTGGAACATGTAATTCACGGCTCGGTCATGCCCATGGTGGAGTTGACACTAGCCCAGGACGAGTCGGTCTATGCCCAGACCGGCGCCATGCAGTGGATGAGTTACGACATGGACATGCAGACCCAGATGAAGGGCGGTGTCATGGGTGCCCTCAAACGTTCCATCTCTGGCGGCGATATGTTCACCGTCGACTTCAAGGCGAGAACCGGCGGAGTCAAAGTCGCGTTCGGCCACACCTATCCAGGAGAAATCCTCATCTTCGATATCGCCGAAACATCCTTGATCTGTCAGCAGCGTGCATTCCTCTGTGCCACCCCTTCCGTGAACTACGATATCCACATTCAAAAACGTTTCAGCACCGGGTTTTTTGGCGGTGAAGGGTTTATAATGCAGAAGTTTACCGGTCGCGGCCAGGTCTTCATTGAGATGGACGGTGAATGTGTGGAGAAGCAATTGGCCCCCGGGGAGCGCATCAAGGTCGCCACCGGTTCCGTAGGAGCCTTTGAGGACAGTGTGGACATGAGTATTGAAACAGTGAAGGGCTTTCGCAACATGTTCCTCGGCGGTGAAGGCCTGTTCTTAACAACGCTGACCGGTCCGGGAAAAGTTTGGATCCAGACTATGCCTGTCCAGGATATGGTGGGCGAAATATCGAAATATCTGCCATCGTCTCGTAAGCGCCGCTAGCTTCAACCGCGGCAGCGTACGGGCGCTGCTTTCCGAACGTGCCTGGCGGCTGCTTGCCGCGGGGCTAATTGTTAACGGAGAAGTGCAAAACGCTGTTTGACAGGGGGTTTGTCCCCTTGGGCCACTACCTTTGGGCGTTGAAACACGTCTATGCAGTAGAGCTGCTTGACGCCCGGCAGCTAGCTAGTTTGATTCTTTGAGGGAGATGTGATGGACTAATGTCTGTATTCAACGTGATCCTTGTTGCTGCCATCGGGTATGCATTGGGAAGTTTTCCCACAGCCTATCTGCTGGGACGCCGCCTGCAGGGAATTGATATCCGCGAGCATGGCAGCGGCAACATGGGCGCTGCCAATACCAGCATCGTGTTTGGTGTTCCCTACGGCCTTGTGGTAGCAACCGTCGATGCATTCAAGGGACTATTGTCTGTTCTCGTAGTTCAGTGGCTGTTCCCGGATCTAACCACTCTAGCGTACTTGGCCGGAACAACGGCTGTCATCGGGCACTGCTACCCGGTTTATGCTGGTTTTCGGGGCGGCAAAGGCTCGGCAACCATCGTTGGCTTTGGTCTTGCTATTTCTGTGCCTTTGGGTTTGGCCATGATTGCCGCTGTGCTCGTTATCGGCTTTATTACCAATTACGTTGCCTTAGGCTCCATTGCCATGTTCTTTTTTTTCGGGATTATGACTTTCGTGCGCGGAGAACCCACGGCCGCCGTAGTTTTGGCCTTTATCGCCGCCGTGCTGTGTACCTATCGGCACTGGATTAACATTGAGCGCATCCTCCGTGGCGAGGAAATTCCAGACCGCACTGCCCTCATGGACTGGATCCGTGAACGAAAAACCCAAAAACCCTAAGACGAAGCTGAGAACGAAAAATGGTTGAGGCGGTGACTTGCATGGACAACCTCTTGCTTCTGATCACAGCGTTACTCCTGGGATACCTCGCGGGCAGTTTTCCCACTGCATACATTGTGGGAAAGGTTCGCTCTGGAATCGATATCCGCGATCACGGTACTAAGAACATGGGGGCTAGCAATGTCCATCTCGTCTTTGGCATCGTTTATGGAGCGGCTGTTATGGTCATTGATACGGCCAAAGGATTGATAGCTGTGCTCATTGGACGCTGGTTGGTACCGGATGTAGCTTGGGTACCATATGCGGCGGGAACCATGGCGGTTTTCGGCCACGTATTCCCCATATTCGCTGGATTTCGGGGCGGTAAAGGTGCTGCTACCATTGCTGGCGTTGCTTTGGGAATTCACTTCCTGTTGGGCCTAGGCGTACTGGCCGTGTATGGTGTCATTGGCTTTATCGTGAATACGTTGGCCATCAGTTCCATGTTAGGGTTTCTTCTCATTCCCGTGGTTGTTTTCCTAAGTTCTGCCCCTTGGCCTGCGGTGCTCTGGTCCGCAGCAGCCTCGGCCTTGTGCATTTATCGTCATTGGCCGAATCTCCAACGATATCGACGCGGGGAAGAAATCCGATTCCGCGACGGTCTGCTTCGCAAGCAGCGATAACTGGCCACAATGGCTCCCTCACTCCACGATGCCTGTCGTGGAGTTTTTGCGCGGGCTCCTCCCATGCGGCCAAGGGCCATGTCAGGCTTACGCCTTCCCCAAATTCTGCGGTGATGCCCTGCACCGTCTCATATCTCCAAATTCCACGATTTTCCTTAATACGAACATTCGCGATGGTCTTCAGCGGCAATTCCAGCTGATTAAACGCTTCACAGAGTCGACAAACAAGACTTCGTTCGCCTAGCTTCTCCTTACGCCGATATTCTCCATAATACTCCACATTACTGGCAGGAGTTTGCGGGATCATGCAGAATATCTTCTTGCACATCCAGTGCAAATACGTTAGCAGGAGGAGTTTATCTTGAAAAAAGCTGTTGTTTCACTGCTGCTTGTTGCTCTCATGTCGTTCGCACTCGTCAGTTCCATGGCCTTGGCCCAAGATCGGGTAACGGCGTATACCACCTTGGCGGAGCCTTTGGCCCGCGTTGTCTTTGAAGAGTTCGAAAAGGACACTGGCATTCGTGTGGAGTGGGTGCGCTTGTCCGGCGGCGAAGCTGTGGCTCGTCTGGACGCGGAGCGTAACAATCCTCAGGCCAGCATCTGGTTTGGCGGCGTAGGCCTGAATCACATCGAAGCCAAGCTTATGGGCTTGACCGAACCTTACGAGTCACCAAATCACGTGAACATCCCTGCCCAGTTCCGCGATGAAGAAAACTACTGGACAGGTATCTACGTGGGCCCGCTGTCCTTTCTCTCCAACGTCAATCGTTTGGCAGAATTGGGTGTTGAAGCGCCTACCTCCTGGGAGGATCTGCTCAAACCGGAATTCCGCGGCGAGATCCAAGTGGCGAACCCAGCGACCTCCGGTACAGCCTACAATGTCATCGCCACGTTGGTTCAGATGTGGGGCGAAGACGAAGCTTTCGAATATCTGGCACGCCTGAACCCGCAGATTCAACAGTATACCCGTTCCGGAAGTGCCCCTAACACGGCAGCCGGAATTGGCGAAGTGGCCGTTGGCATCGGTTATGCCCATGACCAAGTGGCTCTGGTAAAAGAAGGCTATCCCGTCGTCATCACATCACCGCTGGACGGTACTGGTTACGAGATCGCCTCCATCTCCCTGGTCAAGGGCGGACGGCAGATGGAAGCTGCCAAGCAGCTGTATGACTGGGCCCTGACCGAGCGGGCAGCCATGCTGTACGCGGAGGTTAATGTGGTTCCGTTGATCGATGTGCCTTTGCAGGAAGGCGCCATTCGTCTGTCGGATGTGAACGTCATCGATCAAGACGATGTCTGGGCAGCCAGCGAAAAAGAACGCCTCGTGGACCGCTGGTCTAACGAAACCTATCGCGCCCGTTAGAACGGCGGTGCGATGACTGCAAAGTGCATGTGAAAGCGATGACGGGGATCGTACACGATCCCCGTCTCTTACAGCCATCAACACCGATTCTCGCGAGCGGCTTTCCTACGCTTCTTGTTGTCCATGGAGCTCGGAATATGGTGGCGAAGTTCCCTGACGAGCACCAAGCGCGGGACTCGAAATCCCTTTATCGGCGATTTCGCCGCGACTTGCGACATAAGGTTGGCGGCGGTCTTCAGGAAACGTTGTCTTGCCGTGTGCAAGCGGCGAGGAGGGACCAGCCCAGCCCGCCTCATGAGCAACGTTGATCACCAGCGAGCAATCCCTGCGCGCAAGGAAGGCATTGTTCTCCGATCAAAGCGTTAACTTCCGTAGAAGCCCGCAGAAGAAGCAATGCCTTCCCAAGTAAAAGTGTATCAGAAAAACGGACTGAGTTCAAAGGCTGGACTTGGGTCTGATTTTGGAATACCGCAATAGGAGGTGGACATTTTCCATGGATGCCAATACCACACCGGCCATTAAGCGCAATAAGCATACCTTCACTGTGTTTCGCCAGGACCCTGCACTCTTAGTTGCACTGCTGCTGGTTTCGATCTCACTGCTGCTGTTCATTGTTTATCCTCTAGCCCGGGTCTTTTACCTGAGCTTTTTTCCTCGCGGCAGCTTTTCTCTGGAAACATATCAGTATGTCTTCGGGCAGTGGTGGCTGCGGGAGACGATCTCCAACACGATGCTCTTGGGTGCCCTCACAGCCTCTGTATCGACCATCGTGGGTTTTATCTTTGCCTATGCACTGAATCGAACCAATATGCCTCTGCGAGGTTTTTTCCGCCAAATGGCTACCCTGCCGCTGGTGTCACCGCCCTTCATGTTCACCATTTCGGTGATCCTACTGCTCGGCCGCAACGGGTTAGTGACCCGAGCTTTGGGCTTGACGAACTTCAACATCTATGGTCTTAACGGCTTGATCTTGGTCCAGACCATCGGCATGTTCCCCATCGCATTCATGACCTTGAATGGTGTTCTACAGGGAATCAGCCCCGATCTGGAAGAAGGAGCTCTGGATTTAGGAGCATCCCGGTGGAACGTCTTTCGCACCATCACATTCCCTCTGTCCATGCCCGGCGTGGCCAGTTCCTGGCTGTTAGTGTTCGTGACGTCCCTGGCAGATTTCGCCAACCCTATGGTTTTGGGAGGGCAGTTCGAGGTTCTTTCCGTGCAGGCCTATCTGCAGTTCACGGGTATGTTCAACGCTCCTCGGGGTACCGCGCTGGCAGTTCTGCTCTTGATACCCGCCATGATCGCCTTTCTTGTGCAGCGCTATTGGGTCTCGAAGCGGTCGTATGTCACCGTTACTGGTAAGCCCACCTCAGCGCGGGTTTTGGCGGTGCCACCCATTGTGCGCTGGGGCATGTTTGCCCTCTGTAGTGCCACAACCGTCGTCATCTTGGCGTTCTACGGCACAGTTATCGCCGGTGCCTTTGTGAAAACATGGGGTGTCGACTGGACGTTTACATTAGAACATTTCCGTTACTCCATTGACGTTGGCTGGGCTAGCATTCGCTCTACCTTCTACCTGGCGGCCTGGGCCACGCCCGTCACCGGACTTATGGGCATGGTGATTGCCTTTTTGCTGGTGCGAAAGCAGTTCCCCGGCAAAAAGACGCTGGGCTTTGTGTCCATGCTGGCCTATGCCGTACCGGGTACCGTTGTGGGTATCGGCTATATCCTGGCCTTTAACCAGCGGCCTCTCATATTGACAGGGACAGCGGCCATAATCATACTCTGCTTCATCTTTCGGGAAATGCCGGTTGGTATTGAAGCCGGCGTGGCCAGTCTTCAGCAGATTGACCGTTCCATTGAGGAAGCGTCAACCAATCTCGGTGCATCCACACAGTACACGTTTTCCCACATTACGCTGCCGCTGATCAAACCCGCCTTCATTGCAGGCTTGTCCTTCGGCTTTACCAGGGCCATGACCGCCGTCAGCGCCGTCATTTTCTTGGTATCGGCTCGTTGGAATCACCTCACGGTGCTCATCCTTTCCCAGACAGAAATTATGCGTCTGGGTGCGGCCAGTGTCCTTTCACTGTTTCTGATCATCATCGTGTTGGTTACATTTACGCTAATGCGCCTCTTGGTTGGTGAACAAAAAGAGCGGCGTATATCCGGGATTTGAGGAGGTTAACACTATTATGAACGCACAGACCGTTGAATTTCGCAACTTAACGAAAGTTTTCCCCGGCCCGGGCGGCGAAGAAGTGACTGCCGTGGATGGCATTAACCTCCTGATCGAACCGGGCGAAATGGTAACTCTGCTCGGGCCTTCCGGCTGTGGCAAGACCACAACCCTGCGGATGCTGGCCGGTTTCGAGAACGCCACGGGTGGACAAATTCTCGTCGGCGATAAAGACATTTCCAAGGTGGCACCGAACCACCGTGACACCGCCATGGTCTTTCAAAGTTATGCCCTCTTCCCCCATATGACAGTCTTTGAGAACATCGGCTACGGCCTGCGCTTCCGCAAAACGAGCCGCGCCGAGGCAAAGGAACGGGTGGAAAAGATCATGGATTTGGTTGGCCTCAAAGGATATGGACAGCGCCAGTCCGGGCAGCTGTCCGGCGGCCAACAACAGCGGGTAGCTCTGGCTCGCGCCTTGGTTGTGGAGCCGCAGGTGCTGCTGTTCGACGAACCACTATCCAACTTGGACGCCAAACTGCGGGAGTTGATGCGGGAGGAGATCCGCAAGATCCAGCAGCGTCTTGGCATCACGGCTGTATACGTCACCCACGACCAAATCGAAGCCATGGCCTTATCGGACCGGATCGTAGTCATGAACCAAGGCCGGATTGAGCAGGCCGGGCCGCCGGAGGAAGTGTACCGCAGACCAGCCAGCAAGTTCGTGGCTGACTTCATTGGCAAAGTCAACTTTCTGCCGGCCACAGTGGTCGGCCGTCGCGGTACAGACACCGAGATCCAGGTGGACGAGCAGACGGTCATGGTTCCAGGACTGGCAGAACAGCTGCCGGAGGAAGTGGTCTTGGTAGCCAGACCCGAGTCTCTCTATCTTGGACGCGAGAATGGCCTACCTGTTGTCGTCGACCGCGTCACGTATCTCGGCTCATCTGTGGAGTACGCAATCAAGACCAGGGGCGGGCAGGAAGTCGTCGTGACGGAGTTCAACCCCCAGCAGGGCCAGATGTACCAGCAAGGCACCAACGTCCATCTGTGTTTCCATCGGGAAACCCTGCACGTACTGCCTGCGTAACGACAAACGAAAAAACAAGAAGCTCGGTTCCGTAAAACGAACCGAGCTTCTACTTGTCCGCATCATAATCCAAGCCAACAGTGACGTGCCGTCGTCCAGACCCACACACTGCAATCACTGGCAGGATACCGCGGAACCTAGAGCACAAGGCGGTGCAGGCGGCGCAGCAAAAACACCAACCAAAGCCCGTGAGTTACGAAACTCCAGAGGGCTGCGGACG
>PWMW01000333.1 GCA_003559095.1 Clostridiales bacterium
AAATCCGTTACTACGGCTGGAGCACCGACGATCCTGAACGGGCGGCAGTGTTTGCACAAGGAGCGCACTGTACAGCCATCCAGCATCAACTGAACGTGTTCAACAACGCGTCCGCTGTGGTAAGCCTCTGCGAGGAACTACGTCTTGCCAGCATTAATCGTGGACCGCTTGCCATGGGGCTTTTGAGCGGCAAGTACAGTGCTGCCTCCGAGCTTCCGCAGGATGACGTTCGCGGCCAGCAGGCACCGGCATGGATGCGTTACTTCCAAGATGGCAAGCCTCTGCCAGAGTGGCTCAACAAGCTGGACGCAGTCCGGGAGATCCTGCAGACGGACGGACGAACCTTGGTCCAAGGTGCACTGGCTTGGATCTGGGCCAGAAGCGAAACCACGATTCCAATCCCTGGGTTCAAAACGATACAGCAGGTTGAAGAAAACGCTGAAGCCATGGAGTTTGGGCCCTTGGCACAACGAGACATGGACGAAATCGAGCGGATCTTCACTGGCATCTAGGGCTGAACAAGCATAACAAGACGGCCTCTGGCCCTGTTGGCAGCTGGCAGTCTTGTTTCCGAGACGCGGAGTCGGTGGTTGACGACGCATCACCTTCACGTGGGAGGTATGTTCGCAATGAAGGAAAGGCCTAACGTTCTCGTTCTGTTTACGGATGATCAGCGGTTCGATACCATTGCTTGTCTTGGTGATTACCCAGTGAAGACACCACACATGGATCGGCTCGTACGAGAAGGTACAGCTTTTACCCACGCATGCATCCCAGGGGGGACCAGCGGTGCGGTCTGCATGCCCAGTCGAGCTATGCTTCACACGGGCCGCTCCCTATTCCACCTTGAAGGAGTTGGCGAAACCATTCCCTCAGGGCATACGATGATGGGCGAGACGTTTCAAGAGGCCGGCTACCGAACATTTGGCAGCGGCAAGTGGCACAACGGCCGGGCTTCGTTTGCCCGGAGTTTCAAAAATGGTGACGAGATCTTCTTCGGTGGCATGGCCGATCACTGGAATGTTCCGATGTACCACTTTGATCCCACGGGACAGTATGACGAAATCCGCCTGGAGATTCCGAATCCGATGGCATGCAACGAGACTCGCGCTCGCGAGTGCGATCATATCCACATCGGTGAGCACTCCAGTGAGATCATCGCCGCGGCCGGGGTACGTTTTCTTCGAGAACGACTTACGTCCGAACCTTTTTTTCTCTATCTGTCATTCTTAGCGCCGCATGATCCACGTTCGATGCCCAAAGAATATCTCAACCTTTACGATCCGGACGAGATCGAACTGCCGCCGAACTTCCTACCCGTTCATCCTTTTGACAATGGAGAGCTTGCGGTGCGCGACGAACTATTGGCTGGATTTCCCCGCACGGAAGCCGAAACTCGACGGCACATCGCGGAATACTATGCCATGATCACGCATTTGGACGCGCAGATCGAGCGTGTTTTGGGAGCGTTGGACGAATCGGGCGTTATGGACAATACCATTATCGTCCTGGCAGGGGACAATGGCCTCGCTTTGGGACAGCATGGGCTCTTCGGCAAACAAAGCTGCTATGACCACAGTGTTCGAGTGCCCTTAGTGTTCCGAGGACCTGGGGTTCCGGAAGGAGTCCGGAGTCAAGCTAACGTGTACCTTTACGATATCTTCCCGACTTTGTGTGAACTCACCGGAACCCGCGCTCCAATGACCGTCGACGGCCAGAGCGTTGTCTGTGCCATGGACGATTCGGAAGATATGGTTCGAGATGCTATGTACTATGCCTACACGGACAAACACCGAGCAGTCAAATGGGGTACATGGAAACTGATAGAATACGTTGTGGAAGGCAAACACAGCGGCACGCAGCTCTTCAATCTGGAAGAGGACCCCTGGGAGAGCTTCAATCTGGCGCCGCTGGCTGCTCATGCAGAGACTCTTACGCAGATGCGGCAGAGGCTGCGGGAACTGGCCGTAAAGTACGACGATGAGCAGTCGCCGTGGGGAACCCGTTTTTGGCGAGGGATGCGAGCATAGGTTGGTGCTGAACGGTGGGTCCAAAGGCGGTATCAGTTGCGGATGGCGATATGGTCGTTATGGACGGACGCTATGTCTCTATGAGGCCGTGAACGGTTTGCGGAGGCTCGGGACAACAATCCATAGGCAACAGCCATTTGGGTAGACTGGGTATCGTCGAGTCGTTTGCGGATAGAGCGGCCGACGATAACCTAATCTGACCGGGGAGCAGGCCGCGGTTACCAGGTGTGATCGATCTGGGGGTCTATGCGGACTGGACCAGCAAGGGCTGTTGAGTTCCCTAGCCGGTGCAGTTTTCGATCGGCAGGGGAAGGAGTTTGCCGTCTGGGCGCTAAAGTGATACATAGGTTTTGTGGTCTAGGAGTCCACGTCAAAAGCAGCCTTAGCGCCCCAAGCAAGAACCTCGAGTTGCCGTCAGCTGGGATTTCCGTGACCTAGTTTTCCCATAGTCGCTCGCCGCACAGGGTTTTGGAGTGGACTCCTATGGGTCCAGTGGCACGCTGCTGCCTCAGGAACTGTTGAATTGTCGAGGATCCAAGGACACTTATTGATGGGAGGAAGGGATATGAACGTCACGGCTCCCCGTCGAATGCAGAACCCGATGCAGCATGTAGTCCAACGTCGAAGTGGGCTGACTATGCTGCTCTGCATTGGCATAGCCCTCTTGGGCATGGGGTTCCAGGCTGCGGCCGCGGAGCCTATACCGTTTCGCCCTGTAGATGCTCTAGATTTTCATGATACGGTGTTTGCCGTGGCCCAGCCTTATGACGATCCAGCCGACCAATGGTTGTTGGTCGGGCGAACCTCAGCTGTAGAGATATATCGCGGTCTGCAGCGGCAGACGGCGTTTTCCGGTTTCTTGGGCAACGTTACGGCCTTGGCTATGGGTGATTTTCTCGGCAACGGTGGCCGTCAGGTGGCAGTGGCCACAGACAATGCCGGGGCTCTGCATATTTTTGAGGAACGGGATGGGCAGTGGCAGCGTGTGGTCAGTCCAGTGTATCTGTGGACGCCTGCAACCGAACTGCGGGTCGTCGAGCGATCCACTGGAGGTTGGTATTTGGCAGCCCTGTCCGAACAGGGCGAACTAAACATTCTCGTGGTGGAACCTGAGGAAGGTCTGCTCCATTCTCTGTGGCGTTCTGGTACCCAAGAAAGCGTCAAACACTTGGCAGTGGCTGATCTCACCGGTGATGGCCGCTTTGATTTGGTCTTCACCCGTGCCTCTGGTTATCTGGCTGTTTTGCAGTTGGAAGGCCGTATGGTACAGAGAACATCAGAACGGTATCCCTGGGGACCTATTTTGGCCCTGGGTGCAGCTGATCGTTACGAAGACAAACCTGCTGAAGTGTTTGTCGTAACCGGTGACCACACTGTCTACCGATGGCAATGGCTGGGCGGTGAACTGCAGCTGCAGTCCAATTACGAGGCTGCAGGGCTCAGTCGGTTTATGGGCTGGAATCCCAAGGACGGTCTGTGGAGCTCGTCGTTGGATGGAACGATATTTTGGTCTGTGGAGCGCAGTGCCCTGAGCGCCCTGCGAGAGCTTCCGCGGCTGCATGTTCAGAGTATCTATTCCTTCCACGGGCAGTGGTTGGCCCAGTCTCTTGACGGTCAGTGGCAGCTCTGGGAGCCCGTAGACATAGATTTCTGGGAAGTTTTCGTCCGTGGTGAGTTAAGCATCGAAATACCGCGAGTCCATTGGCATAGGCAAACGCCATTGTTCGCAGTGGGGGATTTGGCAGCACTGCTTGGGCTGCGATTTGAGGACTCCCGTCTTTTCCACGGGCATACGGATGTTCCAGTGACTCTGGTCCCTGGGGAACGGCGCATCCATTACGATGAAACCGTTGTGATATACCTGGAGCAGCCAGTGCTTTTTGTTGACGACACATGGTTTGCTCCGGCGGAGATCGTACAGGCCGCTGGGTGGGATGTTGAGAAGGACACTACGGGTCGCAGCATTGAGTTTCAGCAGCAGCCTGACTGGCTTTGGCTGCGCAGTCAAGAATAGTGGCAGTGATGAGAAACTTGCGAAATAAGGCGGTTTCGCTCCAGCGAGCAGGCTATCTTTTGATTTTGAAAGAAAAGTAGCCGTGTTTCGCCGAATTTTGCCCATTACAAGCAGGAGACGGTTATTTGCGTGTTGAATGTATTTGTTAATTATACTGCTATGTTTGGTAAACGGGTGAACTTGGCATTTTAGGGTCTTTGGCGCTTGTGGCATGGGTAAAATACATGGTATCGCACCCTGCAGAGACCGCAATCAGCCCCATGGAACCAAGGGGTTGGTGGTGGTTTCTTGATGCGGTACGGATGTGTACCGACGCGTCAGCAGCGCAGCTTTAGCCCGGCCTGTGATGTGGGGTAAAACGGCGAGTCTGGCAGATCAAAGTCTGCCGCTGCCGACGTCTTTGGCAGCAATACTCACCGCAGTATATACATTATCCGCTAGACATGGAACAGGAGGAGATCGTTTGAAGAACTACGGTATGGATCAACTGCGCAGTTTGGCTTTGGTAGCCCATGGTGGCGCCGGAAAGACTTCACTGGCAGAGGCAATGCTCTATGTTTCTAAGGCTACCAAGCGTCTGGGTAAGGTTGATGAAGGCAATAGCATTCTCGACTACGACCCAGAAGAAACTCGTCGCGGGATTAGTATCAATCTCTCCAATGCACCTATCGAGTGGAAAGATCAGAAGATCAATGTTCTGGATACCCCAGGATATTTCGATTTTGCCGGTGATGTGCTGGCGTCGACCCACGTAGCTGATGCGGCCGTTCTGGTTGTCTGCGCTTCCTCAGGCGTTGAGGTGGGAACGGAAAAGGGCTGGGCCTATGCTGATAAAGAGAACCTGCCCCGCATGATCTTTGTCAACAAAATGGAACGAGAAAACGCTAACTTTGAAAAGGTCGTGGAGGATCTCCAGGCAGCATTCGGACCCAAGGTTGTCCCGTTCCAACTGCCCATCGGCAATGCCGAGGAGTTCAAGGGAATTATTGACCTGGTTCGGATGAAGTCTTACCTGTGGGATGGCAAAGAGGTTCGCGATGGCGAGATTCCCGAAAACATTATGGACCGCATGGAAGCAGCACGGGAAGCCATGATCGAAGGCGTGGCCACAGCTGATGATGAGTTAATGATGAAGTACCTAGAAGGGGAAACTCTCACTGACGAGGAAGTCCGACGGGCTGCAGCGGTGGGAACCCAGACTGGAGAGTTGGTTCCTGTTTTTTGTGGATCAGCCACGTCGCTAGTGGGTATTGAACCTTTCCTGGACTATGTTCTGCGCTGTGTGCCGCCGGCAAGCCAACGGACCGTTCATGCTCAAGAGGTTAAGAGCGGCGAAGCTGTGGAAGTGAAGGCTGATAATCCCAATCTCAGCGCACTGGTTTTCAAAACAATGGCTGACCCATATGTTGGCAAGTTAACCATGTTCCGCGTGTTCTCCGGTGTTATGAAGTCCGACTCCAGCGTCTACAATGCCACAGCTGACAAAGATGAGCGTGTCGGGCAGTTGTTCGTGATCAAGGGCAAGGAGCAGATCCCCGTGGATCAAATCGGTGCCGGCGATATCGGGGCGGTGGCCAAACTACAGGAAGCGAGCACCAACGACACGTTCACCGTCAAGGATAAGCCCATAAAGATCGATCCCATCTCGTTTCCGAAGCCACTGATGACCATGGCTGTGGAACCCAAGGCCAAGGGAGACGAGGAAAAGATCGGTTCGGGTCTGACGCGCCTGGCCGAAGAAGATCCGACCTTCACAGTCAAGAAGGACGCTGACACGGCCCAGATCTTGATCTCCGGTCTAGGGGATCTGCATCTGGAAGTAATGTGCAGTCGTCTGCAGAAGAAGTTCGGTGTGGAAGTGGAACTGTCTGACCCCATTATTCCTTACCGGGAAACTATTCGCGGCAAGGTCAGCATGGAAGGCAAACACAAAAAACAATCCGGTGGACGCGGCCAATTCGGTCATGTCTTCATCGACTTGGAACCGGGTGATCCTGCGTCCGAGGATCGTCTGGAGTTTGTGGACAAGATCTTTGGTGGCGCGGTACCTCGGCAGTACATCCCTGCCGTGGAGAAGGGCATCCGCGAAACCATGGATGAAGGTCCAGTGGCCGGGTTCCCTGTGGACTCAGTCCGCGTAACGTTGACTGATGGCTCCTACCATGCGGTAGACTCGTCGGAGATGGCATTTAAGATTGCCGCTTCCATGGCATTTAAGAAGGCCTTCTTGGAGGCCAAGCCGGTGTTACTGGAACCTATCATGCATGTTGAGGTGCGTGTTCCCGAAGCTTACATGGGTGATATCATGGGTGATATGAACAAGAAAAGAGGTCGGATTCTGGGTATGGAACCAGAGGCCGGGGAACAGGTCATCAAGACACAGGTGCCGATGGCCGAGATGTTCCGTTACGCCATTGAACTTCGATCTATGACCCAAGGCCGTGGAAGTTTTGCTATGGAGTTCGATCACTATGAGGAAGTCCCGGCTCAAATTGCGGAGAAAGTGATCCAAGAGCGCAAGAAAGAAGACGAATAAGTTTCCAAGATACGATCCAAGAGACCTTTCGAGACAACACAGCGCCCCCTTCGTGGATTCTCCATGAAGGGGGCGCTGTGCACAAAAAAAGAACCACGTCATGAACATGACAGTGGTTAATGGCAGGGGAGACAGGACTTGAACCCGCAGCCCTCGGTTTTGGAGACCGATGCTCTACCAGTTGAGCTACTCCCCTGCGAACATTCTTAATATACCACAGCGTTGTTGTTGTGGTCAACCCCTAACGTGATTGTCAACAGGGCTCCGTCAAAGTAATCGAGTCCTCTGTCTCAGAAACGATGTTCAGATGACTATGGCTTTTTGTTCGAAAACCTGGTATAATCTCCTCAAACCGGTTTGGTTGGGGAGATGTTTATG
>PWMW01000319.1 GCA_003559095.1 Clostridiales bacterium
CCTAACGCGTGGGTCGACCGCGTCATCAAGGTGGGCAACGGTTCCGGTCTCGGTGCCCAAATCTATATGCTGAACCGGCACTGTCACGAATGTACCGCATCTCTGCCCAAAACTATGCAGTATGTGGAACCATCCACATGTACAAGACAGAACAGAGCGGCCGCTTCCATCACGGCGGGTCTGTTCTTTTTGTGTGGAAATAAAAACCGGATACGGCGCATCCAGAACATGGCAAAAACACAAAAAAAGCCGTCTTCACAGCAGAGTCACGCGTGTTACTGGGCCTCGCCGGGCTCGGCCAAGTTGGCACGGGACTCAGGAAGGTGCCAACCTGGCATTTGCAAAGCTCAAGGCATAGATGCTTCTGAAAGCAGGCCTCATTATGCAGCGAAATACTGCTTCTGAACCGTCCAACAAAACAATATACTCCAAAAAAAGCGCAATATTTTACAAGAAATATCGAAGTTTGTTTGCTATGCTTAACAAGAAGGCGAGTGCTTTATGCTCGTTGTGATCGCAAGATCATTGCCCATTGCAAGAAATAGCGAAGTCGACAAACCCAGCTCGGCATCAAAGGAGCGGAACACGTATCATTGGCCAAAGGAAAGGGTGCTGCAGACTTCATGAACGGACGCGACGAACGATCCTATATACAGGATCTAGCCGGCCAGGTCATGGCCGCAGCTGCAGACAAGAATAACCAAAGGGTGTTTCAGCGTTGGCGCGATGTCAATGCATTGCGCCACCCGGATCGGGCGCCGGTGTGGTGCCGCCCCGTGGGGGCTTGGGAGGAACTACTGCCCACTGACGATCTCGTCTGCAGCCAGGCAGAACTGCGCTCCTACGAGCGGTACTTGCGGCAGCTCCTTATCAAGAAAGACATGGGCGATGATACGCCACTGAAACCCTATTTTCCAGTGAATGCAGTGTTTGACTGCAGTCCGTCGAGTCAATGGGGTGTTGATGTGAATAAGACACTGCCTGCTGAAGCCGGTGGTGCTTGGTCCTATGATCCGCCGTTGCAGACCGCTGCCGACTTTGAGCGCCTGCAGATTCCGCACTTTTCCTGGAACCAGAGCCGAACTGAACAGAGTCTCGAGGAAGCGCACAACCTGCTCGGTGACGTCATGCCAGTTCGGCTGCAGTGCGGTGAACCCATCAGTGGAACGTTGGGAACCTATGCAGCGGAACTGCGCGGCTTGACCGAGATTATGATGGATACCATTCTCAACCCTGAACTACTGCATAGGCTCATGGCCTATCTGCGTGATGCTGCTCTCCAGGGAATGGCTGATATCGAGGCGAGTACGTGCTTGACCAGCAACTATGATGATCCCATGACATGCAGCGAACCTTTTGGTCCCGACCCCGGTGACGGACCCCTTTCCTTCGAGAATCGCTGGGCAGCGGTGAACAGCCAAGAGTTTGATCCTGTGTCTCCGGCTATGTGGAACGACTTCTGCCTCGAGTACCAGAAACCTATCTTGGAACGCTTTGGTTATACCGCATATGGGTGCTGTGAGAACCTTACCCAGAAGTTAGACGGCGTCTTGTCCATACCGAATCTGCGCATTGTGGTGTGCAGCGCGTGGACGGACTTGGACACAGTCATTGACAAGGTGCAGCAGCGGCACGTCATTATGTGGCGGCAAAAAGCCAGCGACGTGGTTTTTACGGACGACACATCCACCATTAAGGCGCACCTTGAGGAAGGCGCCCGGAAGCTGCAGGGATGCCATTATCAAATTGTACTGCGCGAGTTACAGACATTAGCCGGATATCCAGATCGACTGCACGTTTGGACAGATCTGGCCCAAGAGGCTGCCGCTAAGTTCGCGTAGGCGGCGATGAAGGCCCGACCAAAGCAAAGGGAGGTGATATGCACAGCCAGCAGCATATGGCGGCCGAACAGTTTGATTCATTTGTGAAAAGGAGGGTAAACATAATGAGAAAGCTGCTTTTTCTTAGCGTTTGTATGGTTCTTCTTCTGGGAAGCAATGCCTTGGCAGTGCCAGAGACATTCAATGAATCACCGACATTTGCCGAAATGGTGGCAGCTGGTGAACTTCCCCCTGTGGAAGAACGTCTGCCTAAGGATGTCTATGTGGTGGAGCCATATGAGGAAATTGGACGCTATGGTGGTATTGTCAGGTCAACGACCACTAATGCGATGCATGCCGGCGGTGATTTTCTCCTGTCCATCTTCCCAGCACCGGTAAAGCCCAATGCAGACTTGTCAGATATCGTTCCCAATGTGGTCAAGGATGTGGTGCCATCGGAAGATACTACTGTCTGGACGTTTCATCTCAGAGAAGGTCTGCGCTGGTCCGATGGTGAACCCTTCACATCTGAAGACATTATGTTTTGGTATGAAGATGTGTTGTTCAATGAAGATTTGACTCCGACGATTGGATCACCTTGGCGCGATGGCGCAACCGGTGAGATTGTCGAAGTGATAGCAATCGACGACTATACCGTCGAGTTTCACTTCCCAGCAGCTAAGCCGTTTCTTCTCAACGACTTGATTCATGTAACTGGCACGAACATGTTTGTACCGAAGCATTTCCTAAGTCAATTCCATCCCAGTTATGCGGATCCGGATGAACTCCGGTCCATGGCCGAAGCAGCTGGATTCGCCGAGTGGTATGAGTTATTTGGCTACTGGAATGACAATACTTGGGGCAACTCACATCGTGTGGGTCGACCAGTCCTCACGCCTTGGGTCCTCGATACCTTTACGACAGATCGTAGAACTTGGAAACCCAATCCCTACTTCTGGCAGGTGGACACCGAAGGCAACCAACTCCCTTATCTCGAAGGAATTCACACTGAGATCGTATCCGACATTGAAGTCGTTACGGGTATGATCATGAGCGGTACCGTTGACATCGAAGGTCGCAACACAAGCTTGGCTAACTACCCATTGTACCGCGGCTATGAAGAAGAAGGGAATTATCGCACGGTCCTGTGGGATACCACATTCGGCAACGCTGTGTTTTTCATGTTTAACATGACGCACAACGATCCTGTGATGCGGGAAATCTTCCAAGATGTACGATTCCGGCAGGCCATGTCCTTGGCCCTGGACCGTGACGAAATCAACGATGTAGAGTACTTTGGTCAAGGTACCCCCCGGCAGTTCACGCTCTTAGAAAGCAGCGTCTACTACGAGCCAGAGTTCGCCACAGCCTTTGCCGATTATGATCCGACTCAAGCTGCAGCGCTCCTGGACGAAATGGGACTGGATGCGAAGGACAGCGACGGCATGCGTCTCCGTCCTGATGGTGAGCGTTTGATCATCATCATGGAGTATCCGGAAGTTGTCATATCCAGAACTGCCGTTGTTGAGCTGGCTGTCCAATATTGGCAGGAAGTAGGTGTGGATGTTCGCTCACGGGTGATATCTGGAGAACTCCAAGGTCAGCGCACTGCTGCGAACTTGATGGATGCCACCAACTGGATCGGTGGTCGTGAGAGCGATGTTCTGTTTCCGCTTCAGGCCAACTACTACTTGGTACCCGCTAACCTTGGCTGGGAGCGGACGCATTGGCCGCTGTGGGAAAACTGGTTCGTTACGGATGGCCGAGAAGGAGAAGAGCCTCCGGAAGAGATCAAGCAGCTGAACCAGTGGTGGGTGCAGGTCTTGCAGGAGCCCGATCCAGATACGCGTGTTGAGCTTGGCAAGAATATCCTGCGATCCCAAGCTGAGAATCTGTGGATGATCGGCACCGTCGGGATGATCCCTCATCCCATCATTGTCAACAAAAACCTACGCAATGTCCCCGAAACCGGCTTTTGGGGCTGGGATTCCACCTATACCTTGAATCGCAACCCTGCACAAGTCTTCTTTGCCGAATAAACGTTGGCGGTCTGCAATAGGACGAATAGCCCCGTACGTGCTACGGGTGGGCTGCTCAAATGGTCTTTGAAAGCGACTAGACGAAGCATGTCCGGTCGTCAAAGCCTAAGAAACCATTGTCAGCCCCAAGCATTACGAACAGAGGCAGCAGGCAGCTATGCTACCTGCTGCCCTTTTTATTGTCCATATATTTCGATGAGGTGATTTTGGTGCGTTGGACGAGAGATGAATACATTGGACTGATGACATTCGCCGAGAGCAGCCGACCGATGTTTGTGGAACTGTTCGGACCCTTGGTTGGACTCGAAGACGAATGGCGGGAACAGGGAGCCAGCGAAGACGAACTGAACATGACGGCCTTCTGCTGGGACTATGTACCCAGGGTGGATGCCGGCGGTGTCACCGGTCGTCGGGGCGGCTTAACGCCGCAGGTGCTGGAGGAGACAGCAGATCATATCATTACCAAAGATGAACTGGGCCGGACCATGCTCATGTTCAAGAAGACGGCCACGCTGCCGCTGCCCCAGGATTATCCAGTGAAAGATTGGGAAAGCTGGGAAAAGGTCAAGCCGCTGTTTACTTTTAATGAAGATCGAATTGATTGGGAGCAAGTGGAGAAGGCGAAGGCGCTCCAGCAAGAAGGCCATCTGGTCGTAGCCGGCGTTCCCGGAGGCTTCGATTTTCCCCGGCAGTTGATGGGTGAGGAATACACATGTCTGGCCTACTACGATCAGCCAGACCTGATGCGGGACATGCTTGACACAGCTAAGGACACAGCCATCAAGGTTCTGGAGCGGATCACAGAGAAGTTGGTCATCGATAATCTGCACATCCACGAAGACATGGCGGGTAAGTCCGGCTGCCTTATCGGGCCAAATACCATTCAAGAGTTCCTCAAGCCTTACTACGGAGCAGTCTGGGATCTGGTGTCCCAGCGGGGTACCAAGCTGTTTTCCCAAGATAGTGATGGCAACATGAACGCCGTCATGGATGCGTTCTTGGAGTGCGGCGTCAAT
This sequence comes from Clostridiales bacterium, assembly GCA_003559095.1. Taxonomy (GTDB): domain Bacteria; phylum Bacillota; class Limnochordia; order Darwinibacteriales; family B1SED10-159; genus SLOZ01. The sequence continues at coordinate 4,876 of PWMW01000319.1, forward strand.
GTGATGTACCCCATGGAACCGGCGGCCAGCATGGATATTGTGGCCAGCCGGAAAAAGTATGGAAATAATTTGGCCTTCAAAGGCGGCATCGACAAGCACGTCCTGCGGGAAGACAAGGAAGCCATTCGCAAAGAATTGGAATATAAACTGCAGCCGCTGACAGCGGAGACAGGAACCGTCTTTGGCTTGGATCACCGGATTCCCAATGGTACGCCGTTGGCGAACTATCGTTATTATGTCCACACCGCCAGAGAGATCTTGGGACTGCCGCCGGTCTCGGAGGACAGCAAAGGTTGGGAGCGCATGGCGTTCTAAAACCGGGTTGATTTTCCTGGAAGCCCGAGCAACCAAAGACGGGACACCTCGGTGAAATCTCAACTAGAGCGATTTCGCGTCGCTTGCTAAGAGCTCGCTAGGATACTTTGTCAACACGTTTTTAGGTGAGCGCTTGGACGCCAACTGCCCAGCAGCCAGTCCTAACTAGCGCCGCCGTGCCGGCCAGCAGTCTGGAGTTCTGTTCGTATCTATGATGAATGAGGTGAGTTGTATGAAGCTGTTCGAAGGGTTTTCGACACTGTCCGCTCCCGAAACTGGCCGCCGGGTGGTCCAACTGACGCATCTGCCCGGTTTCAACTATCCCCTGTATTACTTCATTCCCACTATGACCATGGATGGGCGCTATCTGGTCTTTCACCACGCCCACGAAGAGCAGGTGCAGTTGCACCGCTTGGATCTCCACACTGGAGAGCAGGTACAGCTCACCCATGCCACCGCTGAGAACACCCTCTGGTATCCGTGGTGTGTGGACAAGGGTTCTGGGGTCTTGGACCATCGAAGTGTTTTGAACCAAACACGGCGTGAGGTCATCTACTTCGATGATTGTGAGGTACGCTGTGTCTCTTTGGATTCTTTGAACGATCGGCGACTGTTTCGGCTGCCTGACGATCGGCTCGCCATCGGACAGAACTGTGTCACACCCGATGGTCAATGGCTCGTATACATTCATCATGACAGAGCCACCTTCTTGGTAGATATGATGGCCAGCGCTTCTCCCCATGGTCACAGTCGCTGTCTCTCCAAAGGGACCGTTTTAGCCGCTTACCATTTTGAAACGCAGGAACATCGGGAACTGGTTCGTATCAACAGCCCCATTCATCATGTTCTTCCCTGGGATGATCAGCATGTTGTCTTCTGTCACCCAGCCACGGAAAACGGCATGCTCTGGACGAGTCTCACAGGTGGTTGGTACACGCACCTGCGAACCCAGGATGCAGCCGGTGGCTGTGTCTGCCATTATTTGGCTACCAGACGTGGTTTGGCCTATGAGGTGCTGGGGTCTTCCGAGGGCGTATTGGCGGGGATGTACAATCCGTTTTCGCACAAGCGCTACGAGTTCGTGCTGCCGGAGTATTTTGGCTATGCGCACACGGGCTGGGATCCGCAGGGACGCCTCTGGTTTTTCGAGAACCAGCAGCGCGGCAGTAAGCGTTCCGCAGAGACCCTCGATATAGAAGGCGTCCACGACATGCATTTCCTGCAGGCCCATCACCGCAACGGAACCGATACATGGGTTAAGCTAATCGGTCATTGGCTCACCTATGGCGGAGGCCAGAGCTCGCATTTCCATCCTCAAGTAACACCAGATCGCCAATGGATCCTGTTCACGGCTGGCGATCCTGAACATCCAGGATGGAACCAGATCTTTCTCTTGGACATCGCGGATCTGCCGGAAACCCAAGGTATTCCAGAGGTCTAGACGTTGAGGGCAGCGAATGCATGCTGTGAAGTTCATGCGAAGACCTCGCCAAACAAGGACCCAAAAGGCAAAAAGGAGCCGTGGATATGACGAAGCCGAACATCTTGTTCTTTATGTGCGACCAACTGCGGGCCGATGTTACAGCACCGGATCATCCCTGCCAGACGCCAAACATGGATACACTTACCACCAGGGGCATGCGCTTTGCCAAGGCCTATACCCCGAATCCTGTGTGCTCTCCGGCTCGGGCCAGTCTCATGACGGGTCTACTGCCCCACAATCACGGTGTAA
>PWMW01000231.1 GCA_003559095.1 Clostridiales bacterium
ACCTTTGTCAATCGCGCGTACTGCAGCTATTTCGAAGCATCGCAAAACGCCATCCTTGGTACCTCTTTTACTGATCACATGCTGGACGACGATGCTGCGTCGTTTCTTTCGCAGATTGCGGAGCTGACCCCTGAAGATCCCGAAGTCTTGGTGGAAGTACGTTCTTTAGCTCGTTCTGAAGGCGTGCGCTGGCATCGTTGGACCGTGGTCAAGATTGCTGACGCAGACGTCGATTTTCCGGAGTATCAAGCGGTAGGAGCTGACATCACTGAGGACAAATTGAAAGACGCAGCCTTGGAACGCTCCCAGCTGCACTTGGAGACCATGATCGCCAGTCGGACGGAGCAGCTGAGCCGCTCCAAAGCCACGCTGCAGCTGGAGATGGAACAACATCAACAGACGGCCGCTGTCCTGCGCCAGGAAAAAGAACTGCTGCGTACCATTTTGGAGAGTGTTAGCGAAGGCCTGGTCAGTACGGATGATCTAGGTCGCATAACGGGTATGAACACGCCTGCTGAGAAGATCATGGGCGTTGTTTTACGCCAGGTTAAGGGCAGGGAGCTAGAACCGCTGCTGCGACCGGACTGCTCTCAAAGCTCGGATGCCGCGGGGGCCCCATCGCCTTGGTTTCCGGATGCACAAATCTTGGTGCGGCCCGACGGAAGTCGCCGTTTGGTCACCGTAGAGCAGAACCCCGTAGCACCACAAGATTCGCTGGATGTCCTGCGCAGCGTTTGGGTGCTCAAGGATGTAACCGCTCACGCGGAGATGGACCGCAGGCTGCGTCTGGAGCAAAAATTATCCGCTCTTGGGCGGCTGGCTTCGGGAGTGGCTCACGAACTCAACACGCCCATGCAGTATATCGGAGATAACATCAGCTTCCTGACCAAGGTCTGGCAGGAGTTCACTCAAGGGGCGTATTCCACCATCCTCAATGCCGACGGCGGTGTCTGGCAGTCCTTGTCCCAGGCCGAACAGAGGCAACTGCATTACTACAGCCGCGAAGTACCCGTAGCCCTTAAGGAAAGCCTTTTCGGGATTACGCATGCTTCGGAGATCATCGGTGCCTTGAAAGAGTTTGCCCATCCCAGCCAGGAACAGATGGCTTGGGTGAAGGTGGGTCGTTTGATTAACAATGCCCTGAAATTAAGCCGCAATGAGTGGAAGCACTTTGTGGATCTGGACTTGAACCTAGCGCTGACCTACCCGAGATCCTTTGTGCAGCTGGCGAGATCCAACAGGTGCTGCTGACTTTGATCGTTAACGCTGCCCAGTCCATGGCCGCGGCCCAGCAAGACGGACTGATCCAGCGGGGCAGGCTGTCCATCGGTACCAGCCGCACGAACGGGTCTGTCCGTATCACCATTACGGACAATGGGGCCGGAATCGCCCCGGAACACCGTGAACAGATCTTTGAACCTTTCTTCACCACTAAGGCCGTGGGCAGTGGCACAGGACAGGGATTGGCCATTGCCTATGATATTGTGGTTCAGAAACATCATGGCCGGTTAAGTGTAGAGGTGCCCCAAGAGCGGGGAGCTGTTCTGGTTATTGAGCTTCCGGTGTCTGGGGGGACGCCAGAGGGGACGAGAACACTGTAATTGGGCGCGGAGAACACATGATGGGGGGGAAGGTTGTGCTGAAACTATTGATCGTTGACGATGAACCCAAGGTGCTGGATGCATTGGCTCGGGTTCTTGGCAGCGACTATGATGTGTTCACGGCGGACAGCGCCGCCAAGGCACTGCTGCTCTTGGAGAACTACGGCCCCTTTGCCGTGGTGATTGCTGATTATGCCATGCCGGTAATGAATGGCATCGAGTTCCTGGAGACGGTGAAACAACAGTTTTCAGCGGTGCGGATCATGCTCACGGGGCATCCAGATAACGACGTGGCCCAAGCGGCCATCCGGCGGGGAGACGTGTTTTTGTTTCTGGCCAAACCGTTCTCCGGCGCTTCACTGCAGGAGGCGGTGGCCATCGCAGCGGCGGAGTATACAGCCCGTCGCCGCCATCGCACCAACAGTACGTGAGTGGCCGGCCAGCTGCGGACAAAACCATGAAGCCGCTGCATTAGTGTGGTGTTCAGGGTTGAGAAATGTGATCCAAGGGGAAGGCGTGAACAGGCCAGTTCTAAGCTGTGATGGACAGTGCTTGCAGATACTGTCTATCAGACGGGCCGGGGTGTCCACTCTACAACCCTGTTAGGAGCGGAATTTTGGAATATCGCGACCGGAGAAATTCCAGATAGCGGGGTTTCTCGGTTCCTGGTTTGCGCTCCAATGCCATATTGGAAGTGGACTCCGAGAAGACGAGGGATGAGAAGGAATGGAAGATAATCGCAATGTTCTCTTTGTAGATGACGACCAACATCTGCTGTCGTCCATGCGGCGAAACTTTTCGGTCAAGTTCACAGTGCACACGGCCCAATCGGCTGGGGAGGCTCTGGACTTGGCGGCCCAATACGAAATGGCTGTGATCGTCACCGACCTTCGCATGCCTAATGCCGATGGGATTCAGCTCTTGGCGGAGCTGCAGCAGGCAGCTCCGGCTGCCAAGCGTATCATGCTGACGGGATATCCTGATCTACAGACAACCATCGCAGCCGTCAATGAAGGACACGTCGCTTACTTCCTAACCAAACCCTGCTCCACAAAAGAGTTGGGGGAGCGGCTGGAAGAGGCCGTGGGGGCGTATAACACAGAACGTCGTCGGAATGGAGACGACACGCACCTGGATCCGCTGACACGATGCTTGACGCGGCCATCCATGGAAGGCTACCTAAACACTCTGCAGCGGCAGGACATGGCGTGTTTGCTGATCGTCATCGATATTAACGGCCTGCGCATGGTGAATCAGCTGTTCGGATATGCCGAAGGAGATCGATTATTGGCTGACTTGGCCAACCATCTGTTGGGTCTCGCGGAACGCCAAGGAGACCGAGTCGGGCGCTGGGGAGATGATCTTTTCCTGTTGGTTCTCCCGGAGCGCGGTGAGCAGGATGTGGATGACCTTATTCAAAGTATCGGCGCCTTCACTTGGAAGGACGATTCCGCGGAAGAGGCCATCCTTTCGCTAGGCTGTGCTGTATTCAACCCCCCGGGGCTGGTTCTGAACGCGGTGGCTCTGGCGGAACAACGATTAGCTGAGAATCGCCTAATTCGCGGCCCGCAGTCTGAACGGGCGGTTCCGGAATTAATCGTCCGCATTTTGGGTGAGAAGAGTGCGGAGACCAGCGGCCATGTGCGCCGTATGAAAGCGTTGGCCCAACAGTTGGCTGTGCGCCTGCAGCTGCCGGAGCACCTTCACAATCGGCTGCTCCTGCTGGCTCTGCTGCACGATGTGGGCAAAGTGGCTGTGGCAGAACGGATTCTAGAAAAACCGCAGGCTTTAACGGAGACCGAGTGGGTGGAAATGAAACAGCACAGTGAAGCCGGTTATCGCATAGCCAAGGCGTTTCCGGATTTTGCCGAAATCGCCGATGAAATCCGGTATCACCATGAACGCTGGGACGGCCACGGGTACCCGGACGGCCTGGTGGGTGAAGAGATTCCGCTGTTATCCCGCATCATTGCTGTAGTGGATGCCTATGATGTCATGACCCACAGTCGCCCCTATCGGGAGCCCATCAGCTGTTCCGAAGCCTTGGCTGAACTTCAACGCTGTTCTGGAAGCCAGTTCGATCCCGACGTTGTCAAGGAGTTCGTCAGCATGCAGGCTTCTCCGGTTGCGGATGAAACACATGGTGAGATCCCGTCGTCTTCACACTAGAATGAGGCGAAACGTGTCGGCTTTTCCGGTAACTCGAGCAACCACAGGCGGAACACTTCGTTGAAATCGCAGCTAGAGCCATTTCGCGTCGCTTTTGAGGAACTCGCCAGGGCACTTTGTCAACACGTTTTTAGACAACCGCGCAGCCTTTGAGGAGCTGCGCGGTTTTGTTTTTTGGATGGCGCGGACTCACTCAACGAAGGTTCCGTCGCTGTAGTTCACCATCGCCCAGGAGCATTTGGATCCGGATCAACTCAATGCCCAGGCTGCGGAGACTTTGGTCCAAGGGGGTGTCGTCCGCCAGCTGTAGGAGCTGGAGAAGGTCTTCCCGAGGGACGTTGTGAACCCGCAGCACATCGTTGAGCGTCGAAACACCGGTGATTTCGCCGCCGGCATTGGGAGCCGCTGTTTGGCGCTGCCTGGTGGTAACGCTGCTGTGATCCGCTGCCGTCCAGGTGTAGTCCTTCGGAAACACCTTATAGTACTCTGCGACCACATGGCGCACATCATCAGTTTCCACATGGGTTGTGGATTCAAGCTCTCGCAGCGGTATGGTTGGATCCCAGTGGTTGGGCAGTCCGAGCTGGTCCAAAAGGTGTTCCACGGGAACGCCCGTAGCGACCTGAACATTTTCCAATGTCATCCAGCCGCGGATGTCTTCTGGGTGGAGCCGCTCCTGATTCTGAATGGCGTGGAAGTAGGCAGCACCTTGTCCCGATGTTTCCCAGGTACCGGTGAACTGAGCAATGAGCAGCACACAGACAAAACCAACAACTGCAGCAGCGGGCTTTGCCCAGGACTGGCCGGGAAGTACAGTCCGCCAGCGTCGCGGTGAACTGACATGCAGAGCCCCTGGACTGGGACAATGTTCTGTACATTGCTGACATAGTGTACAGTTTAGTGCCTGACTTGCGCCTGTGTCCGGGGTCAGGTTCATGGGACACACGCGGCGGCAGAGTCCGCAGTGCGTGCACAGTGCATCCTGACGGCGCACCTTGACTATGCTCAAAGGCGCAAGCACACCAATGACAGCGCCCAGCGGGCAAAGAAACCTGCAAAAGAAGCGATGTACGAAGAGCGACCCAACCAGTATGAAAATGGCCACAGCGTAGGCTGGCCAAGCGGACAACGACGGATTGAACAACCAGTCCAGCGAGAATATGGTTCTGTACGGGCAGATTTGACTGAAGAGAAGCTCCGTGGTGCCAATGGTAATCCAGAGAATCCCAGCCAAAGCTGCGAAACGCAGCAGTCGTAACCGCTTCTCAACGACCAATGGTATTTTAATGGGGGGAATTTTCAGGCGTTTGGCCAGTTTTCCAAGACCGTCCTGCAAAAATCCGAAGGGACAGATCCAACCGCAGAAGGCACCCGCAGCAATCAGCACAGCTACAAGCACCGCTGCACCCAACACCATGTTCGACGGGAACAGCTTACCAAGGTACCGACCGTTGACCAACAGGTTGTACAGTCCTTCAATGGCGCCGAATGGGCAAATGGCATCAATGGTTGGAACACCCCACCCTAACTGACGTCCCACAGCCACATAGCCTACAGGGAGCAAGAAGCCTAACTGCACCAAACGCCTTAACATCGGGTACACGAATCGCTCTCCCCCTCCATTTGAGCTTGTGCGCATAATCATATGGCCAGTATACCTGGCAGGGTTAAAGAAATCTTGAAGACGACCAGCCGTGGCAGGATTTCGTTGCCTTCTGCGTAATACTGAAGTAGGGCAGCCAATCCCCGTGCTTAGGCAGCAGGCAGTGGGTGGAACAGCATTTCCAACGGGCTGCTACTCGTAGAACAAGGGGTGGTCACGGTGCGTTTAGGTGGTCCTGTGATGGAATCATACAGCAATCCCGAAGAGTGGGTGCAGGCTCTGCGAAGATGGGACTACCGGGCAGCTTTGTGTCCGGTGGATGCGTCGGCCTCAGCAGAAGAGATCCAGAAGTACGCGGCTGCCGCCCAGTTGGCAGATATCATGATCGCCGAAGTGGGAGCATGGAGTAACCCGTTGAGCCCGGATGCCGACGAACGACGCCGTGCGTTGACAAAATGCAAACAACAGTTGGGCTTGGCCGAAGCCATCGGGGCGGTGTGCTGTGTGAATATATCCGGCAGCCGCGGCGAACCATGGGATGGACCGCACCCCGACAATTACGCGGACGAAACGTTTGATATGGTTGTTGAGACAGTGCGGGATATCATTGATACCGTGCAGCCGCAGCGGACATATTTTACCCTTGAGCCCATGCCCTGGATGCTGCCAGACAGCCCCGACAGCTATCTCCAGCTGCTGACGGCGGTTGACCGCAAGCAGTTCGCGGTTCACATGGACATTGTTAATTGGATTTCCAGTCCCAAACGGCACTTACGCAATGCCGCCTTCATCAAAGAATGTTTTGCTAAGTTAGGACCTTATATCAAAAGCTGCCATGCCAAGGACTCCCGCCTGCATGGAACCATGACTGCGCATCTAGAAGAGGTGGCGCCGGGTCTTGGCCAACTGGATTACGCGGCGTTTCTGCAGGCGGTGGACCAGCTTCATCCGGACACGCCGGTGATTCTCGAGCACCTTGACACCGCCGCTGAGTACAAAGCCGCCGGCGATCACATACGGCAGGTGGCACAGGCCTGCAGGGTTCCTCTTTGACATCGGCCGCAGAGACTACGAGCATGGAAAACCGGGGTGGCATTATGTACCCTGAAGGGAGACGGCGCCCATGGGCAAACCGGCATTGAACAGTCAGGTGATCACGCAGATCGGTTTTGTGGTCCACGATGTGGAGGGCACAGCGGCTGCCTATGCAGCGTTTTTCGGTGTGCCCATGCCAGAGATTACTATGAGTGAACCGGAGGCGGTGGCAAAGACAGAGTACCTCAACGGGCCAACCACAGCCAGGGCGAAACTGGCTTTCATTGATGCCGGCAGCGTCCAGATTGAACTCATCGAGCCAGATCAAGAACCCAGCACCTGGCGGGAATTCTTGGATATCCACGGTGAAGGTGTTCATCACATTGCCTTCGCCATTGAGGGTATGGAAGCGGCCATCTCCACAATGGAAGGTCGCGGTATGGGTCTACTCCAACGGGGCGAGTTTCCTGGGGGTCGCTACGCCTATATGGACGCTCTGCCGCAGCTCAAGGTTCTGGTGGAGCTGTTGGAAAACCGTTAGACCAGTGGCCGAGCGTCAGTCGGAGGAGCCCCTGTGGACGGGGCATTGGAGTGCTCAACAAGAACCGCAATGTCTGGCGGGCGCAGTTTGTTTCAGGATGAACATGAAAAACGCCCAACGACCTTCTCTGGTCGTTGGGCGTTTGCAGATACGTCAGGTCTGTGATGGCGCACTGCGGAGATCATTCGCTCGGGAATAACACACTGTCCATGACGTGAATGTAGCCATTGCTGGCCAAAATATCGGTAGCGGTCATGCCACTGCCGTTGACCATCACTTCCGTAACGTCCACCGTGATTGCGAGACTCGGACCGGCTAGGCTGGCAATACTCTGCCCGTCCCAAACGACAAGATCCGCTGCGGAGAGACGTCCCGGAATCACATGATACAAGAGCAGCTGGGCCAAGGCTTCCGGATCAGCCAGCAGTGCTTCCCACTGGCCCTCGGGAAGGGCGGCGAACGCCTCGTCACTGGGTGCAAACAATGTGAAGGGTCCTTCAGCCTCTAGGGTCTCAACGAGCTCAGCGGCCACGACCGCCTCAAGCAACCGGTAGAATCCCTGCTGGGTCAAGGCTGTGCCTACCAAATCTCGGACTTCACAGGCCGCGCAGCCAGCTGCATCTTCAGCGAACGTTACCATACTGAAGGCGATGACAAAGAGTAACAAAACTACCAGCAAACTTCTTTTTCCCATACAAACCACCTCATTCTTGCGGAATTTGTTCTCTGGAAGTATCTTACCACACGTGATGTCGTAGAATCTAGACCGCAGGGAAAATAATCCTCAGAAACTTAGTTAGAATCACGTTCATTGGACGATCAGAGTGGGGACAGGCCGTGTTGACGGCAAGGTTGGCAGAACAATGTGGACCCGGCTGGGCCCTATCCGGACGCGAAAAGAGAGAGCGAGCTGACAGGGGGACAGCTCGCTCCTTGGTTGGGAGGAATGAGAATGGCTTAGAGTTCCGGAACGATAACGGCATTGATAACATGGATAACACCGTTGGTTGTTTTGATGTCTGTGGTAATGACTTGAGCATCGTTGATAAATACGTTACCGTCTTCGATCCGAATGGTGATGGTTTGTCCCTGAAGTGTTTCCACTTCGGCTCCGTCCATTCCCAAAACAGCTTCGGCCATGACTTCACCGGCGACTACGTGGTAGAGAAGAACCTGGGTGAGTGCGTCCGTGTCTTCGAGGAGGCCTTCCAACAGACCTTCTGGCAGTGCTGCAAATGCTTCATCGGTGGGAGCGAAGACAGTGAAGGGACCTTCGCCACGGAGAGCATCTACTAGATCAGCGGCTACGACGGCGGTGACCAATGTGTCAAAATCATCGGCTGCAATGGCTGTATCGACGATATCTTGCATGTGACTGTGACCAAAGCTGACGGTGGCAAAACTCAGGACCAACAACAGTGCTAAACTTACGGACAACATGGTTTTCATTCTGTGACACTCCTTCAGTATAGTGTATTTTTATATCTGACGATAATGATTCCAACCGTATGCGAAAGCTCCATGGCGAATTGTGCTTGGTACCCAACCTGAGCAATCCACGTTCTGTACTATCAGTGTGCTGCATGGGCTGTTGCGAATTTTTGGTTGCGAATCATTCTCTATCGATTGATTATATTGTACCCAATATGACAGATAAAAACCAACCTCAAAAACAACCATATTTGGGCCTTTTGGACCGTTTGGCGAATTTATGTTCACGGATCAACGTTATTCGTAGTTTTTCTTCTTATTGATAAGCAGTTGATTTGTGAAGCTGTCCCGGCAGCATAGGCAGCGGAGAGAACGCCACGGTGGGCCACAATCATTGGGCCCCGGCGTTTCAAGACCCAGCCTGCCCCAGCAGCCGTTTCGGGATTACTGCAGTCAAGAACAAGGACAGCATTAACAGCGCCGCTAATGTCCAAAGACCAGCCGCCAAGGACATCCAATCACCAATGTATCCCAGCCCCGTGGGCAGGATGAGGGCTCCAAGGCTGGCCGCTGTCAGCATCCCACCGCTGACGACGCTAGCTGCGTGGGGAAACATGGCCGTTCCGAATAGGATCAAAGAGGGGAAGACTGCTGAAAAGAACAATCCTGTCCAAAATACAGAGAACATCACGGCAGGGATCCCGGCAGCACCGGCCGCAGCAGCTGTGCCTAAGGCTGAGCCACCAAAAAGAATCAGCAAAAAAGTGCGCACACTGAACTTGGTTGAGATCCAGCCAGCCAAGGCGCGACCTGCGGCTAATCCACCCCAGAATAGAGAAACAGACCACGCTGCGTATTCCACGGGCGCCGCTAACTCTCGCACGAGATAGGTGGTCAGCCAGCTAGTCAGAGAAATTTCCGCTCCACAGTAGAGCATCATGCAGATGAGCAGCATCCAAAACCAAACACTGCCATAGGGGTTAGCCGCTCCATCCGAGCCATTGCGGCTTGTATCCCCTTGCGGCGGCTTAGCTCTCTGCCAGAGACCGGACAGCAACAGCAAAAACAGCGCTCCTGTCCAGTACAACACCTGCCAGCGCTGCGTGGCGAGATAGATGCGAGCCAGCAGAGCCGGCCCTAACAAGGCCCCCACACTGAAGAAAAAGTGGAGCCAGTGCATGGCAGGTCGAGAACGCTGGGGCGGAAGATTGGCCACCGCCGCGTTAAAACCCACGTCGATGGTGCTGAACCCAAAACCACCCACGGCAGCCAAAACCAAGAGCAGGCTCCAGAACGGCGAAATCGGCAGCGTCGCCAGGGCTGCTGCTCCTAAAAGGGTGCCCAAGGCAATGTGCCGCTTCATACCTAGGCGTGCCTGAAACCAAGGAAAGCTGCTGGAGCCTGCCATATAACCGATGGAGCGCGCTAGGAACAGCAGCCCACCAGTGCCCAATGTGATGCTGAAGGAGTCCAGTAAGAACGGCATAGCCACACCGTGAATGGTGGCGGCTAAACCCAAGAGCAAAAAGGATATGTACGCCGTGCGTTCCATGGATGTGTCTCGGGTCGATTCCATCGCTCGACTCCCTTCTGCCTTCTAAAAACGTGCTGATAAAACAGCCTGGCGAGCTCTTAACAAGAGACGCGAAAACGCTTTAGCTGCGATTTCGCCGAGGGTTTCGGCCTTTGGTTGCTCGGATTTTCGGGCAAATCAACACGTTCCTTGGCGCACTGCACCAATGTTCAGCACCAAAGACCGCCACTTCAGCTTTCTGCTTCGGAAGGAGAACCTCCTGCTGCTGGCTGTGCCCTATGAGCAAAGTGTTCAGATAGCTGACATCCCAACACCAAGATGGCCCGGTGAGGGCGAGCTGTGTAGGAACTCTGGTTCCGGAAGGAGAATTCTTATACAGAACCTAAAGAACCTAAAGAGCATAAGGAACCTAAAGCACCAAGAGAACCAAAAGGACCAAAACGTATGGACCAAAAACGCGGTGTTCTTTCGCCACTGCCGGTGGACCGTCACGGAGAAGGTACCAGGAAACCGCAGGATTTGCAGGAGCCCCTCTTTGAGGGCAAAGGAGTTGTGAACATGCCATTTTTCCAATATGGTACGCCAGAGACCGATCACCTAACTGCCGCGGATCCCCGCCTGGGAGCATGGATCGCCGAAGTGGGTTTCATTCAGCGCCAGGTTACCCCCGACCCTTTCGAAGCACTGATTTCCAGTGTCATCAGCCAACAGATCTCTGGCCGAGCGGCAGAAACCATCTGGGAGCGCTTTGCCGAACTGGTTGGCCCCATAGTTCCCAAGGCAGTTCTAGGTGTCAGTACCGATGATCTGCGCGCCTGTGGTCTATCTGGGCGGAAGGTCGAATACATCCAAGGGATTGCCACCGCCGCCTTGAACGGTGAGATCGATTTGACGGCACTGCCCGCCATGGCCGATGAGGAGGTAGTCCATCACGCAACGAAACTCAGGGGTGTCGGGGTCTGGACGGCTGAGATGCTTTTGATTTTCTGTCTGCAGCGGCCTAACGTCCTTAGTTATAACGATTTGGGCATTCGGCGGGGCCTGATGCGCCTGCACCATTTGGAGGATCTTTCCCCATCTGTATTCGCCAACTTCCGCCAACTCTACGCTCCGTATGCCAGCACAGCCTCCCTTTACCTGTGGAAGTTGGCCGCAGCCAATGGGAGGTAGCTGTCGCACTCCACATAGTCTGGTCGTGTGAGTCAGCGGAACATTGCGCAATCTGAAAACGAGGTGTACCAATGATCGAAGCTATCTATTACAAAAATCCACCAGTTTTGGCCATGACAACGCACATTGTCGAACGGCGCCGGCATGAGGACGGAACGCACGTCGTCTTGGAGCAGCCGCTGTTCTATCCGGAAGGCGGCGGTCAGCCATCGGACCAAGGTACCATTGCCGGCATACCTGTGGAGTCTGTGTACCTCAAGGATAACAAGATATTCCATGTGTTGGGGAAGGAGCCGTCAGCGGACAAGGTGCACTGTCAGGTCAACGGTGAGGTGCGCTGGCATCACATGCAGCATCACTCGGGTCAGCACCTACTGTCTGCCGTATGCCAGGATATGTATGGTTTGGTCACGGTGGGATTTCATCTTGGTGAACGGTATGCCACCATTGATCTGGAGGGTCCCGACATCGATGGATCATGGATCCCGGTGGTGGAAGATGCCGTGAATCGGTATATCCAAGAGGATCGAGCTCTAACCACGAGGTTAATCTCCCGTGACGATCGGGAGCATTATCCTCGGCGCGGCGATGTTCCGCTCACGGGCGCCATCCGTCTGGTCAGCATCGCTGGGATCGATTCCGCCCCCTGTTGTGGAACCCATGTGACCAGCACGGGGCAGATCGGATTGTTGAAAGTAACTAAGACAGAAAAGGTTCGCAGCTGCACTCGGGTATATTTCATCTGCGGCATGCGGTCTGTGAACGACTACCAAAACAAACAGCGTATTTTGCGGGAGCTGGCAGACATGTATTCCACCGGCGAAAACGATCTGCTGCAGCGTGTTCAGGCGGATGGACAGCGCCTCAAGGAGTTGGAGCAGAACTGCCGTGGTCTAAAACAGGAGTTGGCCGTGCTGCAGGCCAGTTCTTTGGCCGCTGGGCATTGGTTCGTGGAGACCACCGTTGCTGAGCGCGAGGATATGCAATTATGGGCCGGAGCGCTTTTGAGCGAAGGCGTGCGGGTTGCTGTGGTGCGCTGTGGACAGCGACTGCTGATTCAGCACAGCGGAGACCTAGATTGGGACTGTGGGCAGTTCATCGGCTCTGTAGCCGCCCGGTTCGGCGGACGGGGTGGAGGCAGCAGCACTGCTGGCCAGGTGTATTTTGCCGATCAAGAACAGCAGGCTCCCTTTGTGGATCATCTGCGGTCGGTTTTGGAGGCGATCAAACATGGGTGATGTCAAGACGATCGTTATCGGTATTGCCGGAGGAACTGGCAGCGGCAAAACCACCTTTACCAGGCATCTGCAGGAGACCTTGGCCGAGTACTCTATCGAGCTCTTTCACATGGATCGTTACTTCAAAGAGCGACCACCAGTGACGGTGGCACCGTTCTCAGGCAGGGAGTTCGAGGACCATAATCATCCAGACTCGTTTCGGATGGATGACTTTTGCAGAGATCTGGAGCAAGCGCGCAACTCCGGTTGCTGCCAGGTCATACTGGCAGAGGGATTGATGGTCCTGCACGCGCAATGTGTCCGTGACCTTCTGGACTTGGGTATCTTTATCGACACCATGGCGGATGAGCGCATTGTGCGCCGTCTGCGGCGGAATATGGAACGGGGCCTCGACTTTGAGGATATTTCTCAGTTCTACTTGGATTCTGTGCGCCATCGTCACAATGAGTTTGTGGAACCATCCCGTTGGCATGCGGATATTGTGGTGAACGGGCACACCTTCTCGGAACGGGCTCTGAAGATGCTGCGCCTATGGGTTATTGATGCCCTGCAACGCCCTTAGGCGGACTCCCTTGTGATGGAGTGCTCCCCGCTCCGGCTCCCGTACAGAGCAGAGAGCCGGGGAATGGAAGTGGCAAAATTTCCCAGGTACCTGGTAAGAGGAAAAAACTTCCAGGTACCTGGTTCCAGGAAATGTGTTCCACTAACCTGGTATATGGAAGAATATCCCAGCTACCAGGTGCGTGGAAAAATGAGGAAAAACCCCGGGGGTGGGTGCGGCAAGAGGGATTATGCCCGGTTTTGGTCAATATATCAAGTATGGTCAGATGGGAGCGGGGTTGATGGCCTGCAGGACTCGGAGAACCGGCTGGGAACGGAGGTACAACCATGATCGATATCAGGTTGGCGGCAGGACAAAGCGATCTCAACTTCCTCAAAACATGGGACTGGCATCTGGATGATGCAGTGCTGGAGGATAAGGTGAACCGAGGCGAGGTTCTGGTAGCCGCAGTGGATGGAACGTTGGTAGGTTGGCTGCGTTTCGGGTATTTTTGGGATTCCATCCCCTTCATGAATCTTCTTTACTTTGTGGAGACACATCGGCGTCAAGGCCTGGGTCGGCGCTTGGTTGAGCATTGGGAGCAGCTGATGCGCGAGCAAGGACACCGGATGGTTATGACTTCGACGCTCAGCGACGAGCAGGCCCAGTACTTTTATCGGAAGTTGGGTTACCAGGATAAGGGCTGTCTGCTCTTGGAAGGGGAAGCTCTTGAGATTATCTTTACCAAAATGCTGACTGGATAACTACGATCCGCGATCGGTGTTGGGCGGCAAGTGCTGCGGTGCCGCTGTTGGTCGCGGTGGGTTTGATGCTGCGGCCGGATTCAGTGTACGCCGCTCGCAAGCTCGTATTTCCAGACTTGGCTGGACGAATGGTAGGTGCATATTGTGCAGATAGTGTATGGTACGACGAATCCGGCTAAACTGAGGCATATGCGGGAGATGTTGGCTGGCTTGGGGTTGGAGATCTTGGGCTTGGAGGACGTCGGTGGCTCGCTCCCGGATGTGGAGGAAACTGGCCGGCAGCCGGTGGAAAATGCCCGTCTCAAGGCACTTCATTATTATCAACTACTGGAGCGACCGGTGTTTTCCTGCGATTCGGGTCTTTTCATCGATGGTCTCGGTGAGGCCGAGCAGCCAGGCGTTCTGATCCGGCGGGTTCAGGGAAAGCGGCTGGATGATGCGGCGATGTTGAGTCATTATGCAGGGATTGCAGCCCGTTTGGGTGGTCGCACGCGGGCTCAGTATATCAATTCCATCTGTCTTGTGTGCGGCGTCGATCAGGTCCATTGTCACCAAGGCGCAGATATTTCTACGGAGCCCTTTTGGCTTGTGGATGAGCTTCATGAACGCAGAATCCCAGGGTTACCCTTGGACTCCATATCGCAAGCCATGGATACGGGTATGTATTTTGCGGAGCTGCGGCATGCAGAGAGTTCCATTGATGTGCAGATGGCCCAGGGATTTCGGCGATTTTTCGTGGGGAGCCTAGGTATGGATCCCGATTTGATTCCGCTGCGCGGTGATCGCTTACGAAGTGCGTGGCGTTGAACGTGGCGTGCAAGTAGGTCTGTGTCGCTACCGTACCCTTACGGGCAGGCGGCCGCGAGGCTCGAAATCGCTTCGCTCGCGGTGTAGCCGTCTGCGTCTGGTTGGCGGTGCAGGCGGTGTGGGTCGTGGTAGTTGTAACTGTTTTCTTGGTTTGTTGGGAATCTGCGGTTGCGGCCGTTGTTGCCAGCATTGATAGGGATGATTGTCAGATGTAGTATGGGAGCCAGTACTTGGCAGGAGGTCTTGTTTTGAACATACGGTCACCCTACGCGGTTTTGCTGCTTGGTGTTTTGTCTGTTTCGTTTGCTGCTATTTTTATTCGATTGGCCGACGCGCCGCCAGCGGTGGTGGCGTTCTATCGGATGGGTCTGGCTACCGTGGTTTTGCTGCCCATTGTCTATTGGCAGGAGCGGCATCTGCTGCGGGCGGTGCCCCGTGCCCATCTTGGCTGGATGGTTCTAGGCGGCTTTTTCTTGGCTCTGCATTTTATGCTTTGGATCACATCGTTTTCTTTTACCAGTGTGGCCAGTTCGGTGTTCTTCGTGACTACGCAGCCCATTTTTGTGGCGGTGGCGTCGGTGTACTTGTTTCGGGAGCGTTCGTCGATTCACTTGGCCTTCGGTATTGCCTTGGCCGGGTTGGGCAGTCTTGTGATTGGAGCGGGGGATTTTCAGTCGCTGGGTTCGACGAATTTGGCGGGTAATCTATTGGCATTGGGCGGTTCTCTGATGGCTGCGTGTTACTTTCTGGTGGGCCGTCATGTGCGGCAGACGGTATCTTTGGGCATTTATATCGTGGCGGTTTATGGTGTGAGTGCGTTGTTCTTGCTGCTGTTCATTGTCATCGGCGGTCATTCGTTGGTGGGGTACACCGGTGGTACTTGGCTCAGTATGGTGTTGCTGGCCATTGTTCCTACGGTGATTGGGCACACTAGTTTTAACTGGACCTTGAGATATCTGCCGGCCCCGATCGTTTCCGTGGCTATCCTGGGTGAACCGGTGGGAGCCACTGTGTTGGCGTACGCGATTTTGCGGGAAGCGCCTGCTTGGTACACGTTGTTGGGTGGGGCACTGATTCTTTTTGGCATCTACGTGACCAGCCAATCTCGTCCAGCACAACCCAGCAAGGCCCCCACATCATCGTGATTTTGTGACTGCGGGGCTTCCATGGCCATCGGAGTCGGAGCTGCGTTGGGCACACCGAGCTGCAGTCAATCCCAAGGTCCTATTTGGGAAAATTCCCCCTGGAACAAAATTCGCCAAACCGAAAGGAATTGCTGCCGCGGCGGCCGAATGTACTAGTATTCGATATCATGTGCAACAAGCTCAGGGAGGCCCGCTGCTGTCGATTCAAGGCCGGCGGTGGACTGTCACCGGGAAGTATCCCAGGATGTGGGCTGCCGCCCCGTGGCAGTGGACTTCACGTCAGAAACTAGGGAGGGCTGTGAATGCGACTGCGGATATGGTATTTTGCGCTGCTTTTCCTGACCATTCTTCTGTCTGGCTGCGGCGGCTGATAACAGCCCGCTGGCATCGGTCCGATGCCTCCAGATCCAGGTTACTTCTGTTCCAGGCTATTTCTCTGCCAAAGTTTGACTCCAGCCCGGATGGTCCATCTGGGCTTTTGCTCGTCCAAAAAAGAGCCCCACGTCGTCGACGCCGGAGGCTCTTTTCTGCTTCACTCAACCCTTGTCCAGGCGGGAAGGGGGATGCTCCATATTCATGTAGACCCCGCCGTGCTTCAGTTCCCGCAGCATCTGGTCAAGTCGTTTGTGTTTTGTCTCGTCTCGTTTCGCTTGCTGAATCCAACCAAGATAGTCGTTTTGCTGGTAGGCTGGGCGCTGCCGGTACCTTGCCATCAGTCCTTGGCTCTCTAGGGCCTGCCGGACGCAATCCGGCATGGGTTGGCGGGGACGTTTGAGGTTAGTAGGATTTTGGGCCATGTCGCTCCCTCTCTTTGAACGTGTGGATAAAGTACCCTGGCGAGCTCTTAACAAGAGACGCGAGATCGCTTTAGCTGCGATTTCACCGAGGGGTTCGGCCTGTGTTCGCGCGGATTTTTGGGGGAATCAACACGTTCCTTTGACGACGTAGTGGGTCTGCCATCGGGTCCCGTCAGCAGGGTTTTTCCCAGATGGGCATCGTGAACAAGATCCGGCAGTGGTCTACTGGGGTTGGCCGCTGACAGTTGCGTAAGGCCACGCAATGATGCCGCCCATATCGAAGACATTGGTGTAACCCATGGACACCAGTAGAGCCGCTGCTTGAGCGCTGCGGTTACCACTGCGGCAGTACAGGAAATACACGGTGTCTTTGGCGGGCATCACCTCAGCGGCTCGCTGTGCTATCTCAGCCACGGGCAGCAAAATGGCGCCCGGGATTCGCTGCTGAATATACTCTTCCGGTGTGCGCACATCAATGAGAATAATCTCTTCGTCGCTGCGCAGTCGTTCCCAGGCGGCCTGCGGGGAGATCCCCCGATAACCTTGATCCGATGCAGACATGGTATAGGCTGCGGCCAAGGCCACAACGACGATGAGCAGCAGCAGTGGCAGCAATTTGTTGTAAGGCATGGTCTGGCCTCCTTTACTGCTAATTGTAATCGTAACTTGTAGGGATTTCAAGAACTTACTTCGTCACGTCCGGGCAAAATCCTTTAACGAGGTTAACTAAAAATGGCGGTACGGGCCGGAGCTTTGGAAACACCAAGCGTGCGGCGGATCACTCACCGCCCGGTATGCCGCTTCGTTAGGCGCCAAGCGCCGCAGGCTAGGACAGCCACAAAGGCAAGTGTAATGGTGATCCATTTGGAGGCCGTGAAGAAGGGTGCCATGGTCCCAATAAAGCCCGGTGGTGCCGGGAACCTGGCCATGACAAGGGCCGCGGTGATATTTTCCCCGAAATCCAGGAGCATGGCTGCAGTGGGAAGAATTATGAGTCCGCGCCAAGGGGAAGCGGGAGCCGTATGGCGAAGCCAAAAGCCCAGGGTGGACGTGAGAAAGAACCAATACGCCAGGGGCCAAATTACATCGAATTGAAACCGCGAGCGGATATAGTAGGCTCGGCCCGCTTCGCCGAAGGCTTCTGCGGTCTCGTAAAGCTCGGCAGGGGTGTACCAGAATTGGGTATCGGGCGCCGCTGCGCCGCCCGTCATAGCCGCCGAGCGCTGGGCCTCTTGGGGTAGAACCCAGATTAAGAAGAACCCAAAAATGACCACAGAAAGCAGGGCCCATCGGGGTGTGCCCAATTTGATCAGGTGATTCGCCAATGTCTGCAGCATGCTGTACCTCCATCTATTCAGGTTATGTGGGTGTGGGCCGGCCTGTTGGCGCATGAGAGCGGCCCTGCACGGCTTCCTGTCTCCTTGGTGGGCAGGGCAATGGCGTTGGCGGCGCCCGCGACTTCAGCGCCTAAGGAGACGTTTAGAGCTGTGGGCCGTTGGCGGCGTACCAAACGGGCATGAAACTGCCGTTGTGGGAGGCTGTCGTGTGTCCGTGAGCATCCATGGCAATGATTCCGCAGGGAATCTTGTCCAGGGTGCATTGGGCTAGGCTGCTTTGGACAGCATCCGCCAGTGTCAAATCTTGGGCCAAGGCCTGCACGACGTGGCGGGTGACACCTAAGCGCATGATCCCTTCGCCCACGCCAGTGGCGCAGGCTCCGCCGGCGGGGGATGCATAGGTACCAGCCCCAATGATGGCAGCATCACCCATGCGCCCAGGAAGTTTTTTTGGGATGCCACCTGTAGATGTACCGGCACAGATTTGGCCGGCGGTATCACGGGCCACGGCACCGACCGTGGAGTAGTGCGTCTGTTGTTCCATGATACGGCGGTAGCGTTCCAAAAGCTCTGCTGTTTCTTCGTCCCATTGGACAGGTGCGGCGGGACCCACGTCATAGACGGCAAACCCGTGGAGGCGGGCAAACCACTGGGCTCCAGCACCCACCAGCAAATGATGCTGGGTATGCTCTTTGACCTTGCGGGCTACAGCGATGGGGTGCCGCACCTTCTGGATACAGGCCACACCGCCAGCCTCACCGCGGCTGTTCATGATCAGGGCATCCATCTCGTACTCGCCGACCAGATTGGCGTAGGAGCCTGTGCCTGCATCGAAGGCAGGATGGTCCTCTAGGTATTCTAGGGCAGCCTGGACGGCGTCTTCAGCAGTGGCACCGGATGTGAGCAGATCCCAGGCAATGGTTCCGGCCTCTTCGACACCGCGATTGCGTTCCATCTGTTCTGCGGTAGAAACGGGGTTCCCTTCGCAGCCACCGTGAATAATTATGGATTGCAATGCATATAACCTCCTTGGGGACGAATATCGTAATAATAATATGTTTATAACCGGTAAAAAGATGCTACAGCCGGTGTCCTAGGCAACAAAAAGAAGGAGATCCACCGTTCAGCCTCGAATACTAAAGTGATGGAATTCACGAGAATTTGGCGAAGTTCGCGTTTTGTGAATTCCGGTTGTTGCGACTATGGCTTTCCCAATTGCATATTGGAGAGGTGTGCACCATAGTGTATTCTGCAGAAGGGTAGAGTGAATATGGATAAACCTGTTTTGGAAACCATGAATCTGCCCAGTGAAGTGCGGGCAGCCATTGAAGCCTCGGGACATGTTATCGTTCCGGAGTCTCGGGAGCAGCTGGTGGAGATGGCCATCGGCGGACAGCAGAGTGGCTTCTTTGAAGTAGGCTACGATGTCCCGGAACGTGGGTGGGTTACTGAGGCCACGGTGGCTTCGTGTAAGAACGGAGCATCGGTGAACTTTACCGAGCCCTATATGCGTCGCCGCGATCCAAACTGTATGGTGGTGGGTGATTCTGGCATTACCGACAAACCCACATTTGCTGGGCGTTTTGGTATGGACTTCGACGAGGTGCGACAGGAAACCTTGGATTGGCTCAGCAAACAGGATTTAATTGTGATGCCGTTCATGGCTGGTGGGCGCGATTACGGCTACCAAGCATTGATGATTGGACCACAGAATGCAGCCTTCTTTGCCGCGGGATTGGCAGATCTGCAGGCGTTGATCGTCAAGGACGATATTCCTGAGGAGTTCACACCCCGCGGGATCATCTACTTGGCACCGCCGTTTCGCCATACCCACTTTGAAGGCAAGCAGGTGGTTGTACATAACCGCCTCAAGGATCTGCACGAAGTACACTCTTACAATCTTTACCCGGGTCCCAGTGCCAAGAAGGGCGTCTATGGCATGCTGCTGAACATCGGTGAAGAGGAAGGCTGGGTAACTCTGCATGCCTCCACCGTCAAAGTGACCAGCCCCTACGACAACGTCCTGACCATCATGCACGAGGGGGCCAGCGGCGGCGGCAAGAGTGAAATGATCGAGGAGATCCATCGCGAGCATGACGGCATGATTCTGGTCGGCGACAATACGGTGACCGGTGAGTCCATCCGCATGGAGCTGAAGGAGACCAGTGATTTGGCGCCTGTCACCGATGACATGGCCCTCTGCCACCCGGCTTTGAACAAGGATTCGAAGAAGTTGATCATTAAGGATGCCGAAGACGGCTGGTTTCTGCGCATCGACCACATCACACGGTACGGCACCGATCCGCACTATGAGTATTTGACAGTGCATCCCAAAGAACCTTTGATCTTCATGAATATTGACGGCAAGCCTAACTCCACGTGTCTGATCTGGGAGCACATTGAGGACGCGCCGGGCAAACGCTGTCCCAATCCCAGAGTGATTATGCCGCGGAACCATGTTCCTGGTGTTGTGAATGAGCCGGTTTCGGTGGACATTCGCAGCTTCGGTGTGCGGGCCCCAGCCTGCACCAAGGATCTGCCTACCTATGGCATCATGGGTATGCTGCATATTCTGCCACCCAGTCTCGCTTGGCTGTGGCGCTTGGTTGCTCCCCGCGGACACGGCAATCCCAGCATTGTGGATACCGAAGGTATGACCAGTGAGGGTGTTGGCTCTTACTGGCCCTTCGCAACGGGCCGGATGGTGGATCAGGCGAATCTGCTGCTGGAGCAAATTATCCAGACATCGGATACCCGCTATATCTTGATTCCCAACCAGCATATTGGAGCTTACAAGGTTGGCTTCAAGCCGCAGTGGTTGATTCGTGAGTACCTAACTCGCAGAGGCAGTGCCAAGTTCCGGCCGGAACGTCTAACCGAAGCGCGGCTGCCGATCTTGGGCTATGCATTGGCTTCGTTGAAGGTAGACGGTGTGCGGATTCCTCGGGGCCTGCTGCAGGTGGAACACCAGCCGGAAGTGGGTACTGAGGCCTACGACAAGGGTGCGGAGATCCTCCTCAACTTCTTTAAGCGGGAGCTGAAGAAGTTCCTCCATGAGGATCTGAACCCCACGGGCCGTGAAATTATCGAGACCTGCCTCAATGACGGCACCTTAGAAGACTACAAGAAGTTCATTCCCATGAACAACTGATCAGGACCAAGGGCCCTCCATTCATGGGGGGCTTTTTTCTAGCGGACATACGAAGGTGACAGAAGAGGAAGACGCCGCCCATTGTGCGAATCTATTCTCTGACACGCCCAAACATCCCAGAAACCTATCATCACTATGAAGGAGTCAAACTGTCCATGCAGCAGACATCCAAGTTGGCTGAAACCAATCCATCGGAGCGCTCGCCCTTGGTTGCAGGGGTCTATCTCTTGATGGCCAGCTACGCTATCTCCGTAACCATGGTGGGGCCTTTGATGAGCCACCTCATTGCCGACTACGGCCTGCGTCTGTCTCAAGGTGGCTTGGTCATGACCTTCAAGAACGTCGGAGGTCTAGCGGCTATTTTGGTTGGGGGGCCGTTGGCCGACCGCCTCAACAAGGGCGTCATGACTGCAGTCTTCTTCTTCTTGTACGTGCTATCTCTGTTGGCCATCGCGACGATGCCGGAGTACGGCGTCCTGCTGGCGATGTTTTTTGCCTTGGGTGCCAGCACGCGCTTGGTGGATACCGTTAACAACGCATTGGTTGCCGATCTAAGCCCAGGGCGGCGGGGAGCTGCCCTGAACCTACTGCATACCATTTTTGGCATAGGAGCTTTGGTGGGGCCGCTGTTTACAAGGCTTTTTTTGCAGAACAACATCCCATGGTCTGCGGCATACGGTGTTTTGGGTGCTTTATGCGCCTTGGTTGGTATAGCCTTCGCGGCCATGCTCCGGCGTTACCCCAATGCCGGGACCGGAACGGATGCCCGGGGGCTCCCTTCGCCAAAGATCCTGTTTGGCAGTGGGCGCATGTGGCTTCTCTGCGGTATCATGGCGTTGTATGTGGGTTCGCAGACAGGAATGATGACTTGGCTGCCCATGTACATGGAAACGGCTCTGCAGAGCACGCCGTTAGCGGCCAGTCTGTCCCTTACCCTGCTTTGGCTGGGAATCATTGCCGGACGGTTTGGTGCTTCGCGCCTGCCGGATTCGACGGATTCGCTGCCGATCATTGGCTGGGGTGGCTTAATTTGCGGTCTTCTGCTCTTGGTGGGCTATCTGCTGGCCAATGTCACAGCGATTTTGATCGTTGTTCCTGTGGCAGGGTTGGTGGCAGCGGCAGTCATTCCGCTGTTGGTGAACGTTGCCTGCGCTTGGTTTCCTCAAAATACCGGAACCGCATCGGCCATGATTTTCCTCAGCGGTTCCTTTTCCGGTATGGTCATTCCTTGGTTGATGGGTTTCATCGCTGAGGTGGCGAACTTCCATTGGGCCATTGTGCTGACGGCTCTAACACCCCTGGGAATCTTCGTTTTGGTACGTGTTCTCCAGGCCAAATACGCGCCTGCTGCTGAACCCACAAGCACGTGAACTTCCTCAGGGACCGCTGGCAGCGGGACTGAACGCGGTAGTCGATACAGGAATTCGATGCCGGAGGAGCGGATGAATATGGATGAGCGGCGATGGACAGCTGGACGGCGGGCGTTGGTTTGGGTTGCGGTGCTGCTTGCTGGTCTGCTGTGGCTCTCCGCCAGCGGCTGGGCGGAGGAAATGCTGTACACGTATTCCGTTGTTGGGCAGTATCCCCACGACCCGCGGGCATTCACCCAAGGCCTGCTCTTCCATGATGGTGTTCTCTATGAAAGCACCGGACTCTATGGTCGCTCGTCACTGCGGCGGGTGGCTTTGGCTACCGGTGAGGTCCTACAGCAGCGGGATCTACCACCAACCTTCTTTGGGGAAGGCTTGACGCTGTGGCAGGATCGGTTGATCCAAGTTACATGGCGGGAAGAGATAGCGTTCGTCTATGATCGGGAGTCCTTTGAACTGCTGCACACCTGGTCTTATGTGGGTGAGGGCTGGGGGTTGACCCATGACGGTGAACGCCTAATTATGAGTGATGGCAGCAGTACCTTGACATTCCGGGATCCTGAAACCTTCGCTGTATTGGGTACCGTTGACGTTAGCAGTCAGCAGGGCCCGGTGACCATGTTGAACGAACTGGCTTACATTGAAGGCGAGGTTTGGGCCAATATTTGGCTGACGGATACCATTGTCCGCATTGATCCCATCAACGGCCGAGTTTTGGGCTGGGTAGATCTCACTGGGCTGCTCGCCTTGACGGAGCCCGCCCCGTACGATGTGGATGTCCTTAATGGCATCGCCTATGATGCCGACCAGCAGCGAGTATTTGTCACGGGGAAGCTGTGGCCCACGCTCTATGAGATTGAACTGGTGCCGCTTTCCCAAAGCACAGACACCAGTCCTTGACTGGTGTCTCGAAGGCACAGAGATAGCGGACGGTGCTTATTTGTCCATATGCACATCCATTTGGGGAAATGGAATGGAAATGTCGTTCTCGTCAAAGGCTAACTTGACCTTTTCCATCATCTCAAAATATGTTGGCCAGAAGTCGCCGGCATTGGCCCAAGCTCGGACGGTAAAGACCAAAGCGCTGTCGGCATGCTCACTGAGGACAACCATGGGAGCCGGTTCATCAAGGAGCTTCGGGTGCTCGGTGACCATCTTCAGCAGCAGTTCTTTGACCTTGATAATATCCGATTCGTAAGCAACGCCGAACTTCCACTCAATGCGGCGTGTGGGATAGGCAGAAAAGTTAACAGCACTGGAGTTTGACAAATTGGCGTTGGGAATAATGATCTTGCGGTTGTCCGGTGTGTTCAAGACCGTATAAAACACTTGAATTTCCTTAACACTGCCCATAAAACCGCTGGCCTCAATGAAGTCACCGACTTTGAAGGGCTTCAGCAGCAGAATGAGAACACCGCCGGCGAAGTTCGACAGACTGCCCTGCAGAGCCAGGCCGACCGCGAAACCGGCTGCACCCAGGACAGCGATGAATGAGGTCATCTCAGCTCCCAGCATGGAAGCTACGCTGATTACCAACAAAACCTGCAATGCCGAGCGGACTAAAGGAACAATGAAGGTTCGCAGCGAAGGGTCTACCTTGGATGTGTCCATCTTCTGTGAGAGG
>PWMW01000156.1 GCA_003559095.1 Clostridiales bacterium
AGGGCTATCAAAGAAATGTTCGACCTGCCAGAAGACATCGAGGCCCATCTCATACTTTACCTTGGCTATCCCAAGGAGGAAAAGGCGCCTCGCACCAGATTCCTTGAGGAAGCGGTCCACTGGAATCAGTTCGATGCAGAACGCCCACGAAAGCCGCGACCTGGTAACGTCCTGGTGTTTGGCGGTGAAGCTTCGTTATAGAGTTCCTCTCCAAACGCACCAATAAACAGGAGGCTAGCAATCAGGTGGACGCCAATTAAGACTACCTGAACATCCACATCAGCAGCTTCGGCACACCACATGAGAACCGAGAAAGCCAGACCGCAAACGGTTCTGGCTTTCTTTCGTTTTTCCAGGGGGTTTCCAGATCAGCGACAAGGCCGCCAATCCTGTTCCCGCATCACTTTGATAAACTCACAGATGGCGTTAACGACACACTCAGCCATCTGCTGCCCTTTTTCTGCAGTTCCCTGCGTTGGATCGCCTGTCGTGCCAACCGTCGTCAGCTCATGAAACAGCCATTTCACGGACAGGTACGGAGGTTCAACCGGAACTACTCCTTGGGCCCCATCCAGTTGGACGAGTTCCGGGAAATAATGCAATGCGATCGAGGTTTCACCTTCTCCCGCATGACCCATGCCATCCCAAACTGCAAAGGTGCCTTCCGGCAGTAGCTGGCCGGGCAGTTCCCACCACTTCTCGCAGGCAGCGATGGTCACGTCGGGATGGTCCACCTTGAACTGCCGAGTTGCCACTTCTATGGGACCAAGGTTGCCATCGTGTCCGTTGATGATAATGATCCGTTTTATGCCCCAGCGATACACCGACTTCAGAGCGTCGCTGATCAGACCGATCATTGTCTCGGGAGTTAGGGAAATCGAAAACGGGGCGTGTTGATAGTGTTCGCTCATCCCGAAGTAAACGGGCGGCAGGACCATGACACCTTCTGTTTTGGCAGCAACATCCAACGCTATGTTGTACGCAACAAAGGTATCCTGAGCGAACGGCAGGTGTGTGCCGTGATTTTCCGTGGAACCCAACGTCAAGAGCGCTACTTCCCAATTGCCAGCTAAGAACTGCGCACCATTCATCTCCGCAGCCAGATAGGTAGTCATCCAAACCGCCTCCTCATGCTTGCCGCTCAAGCTGATGGTCCGCCAGCGCCAGCCAGCCATGAGCGATGTTTTGATCCAAGGCATTCGACCTGACAATGCTGGTTTCCTCTGTCCCCGGGTTCCTCGAGAGACACTCACGGAGGTGTGAAGGGATCGATGCAGTCCGATTCCTTTTTGCGTACGGAACAGTCTTTGCCCATAACAATGACGACGATCTTCTTGATCGGGGGCCGGATGGACATCCCCGAAGCGGTCAACACCGTTGGTATGCGGCCGAGCACGGCTGCACTGCGCCTGGCGAAATGGCTGTGCTGCGCGCCACATGTTTGCGAGCCAACGCTTTCCAACTCGGTTGGAAGCTTTTCGGCAGTGCTGCAGCATTTTTCTGGCCCAGAGGAGTCATTTTTCCTTGAGCTTCTTTGCCGTCTCTTCCCGGATCCCATCGTATAGGAGGAATCAGGTCTGCGCCCGGTGAACATGAAAAGCCAGCGAGGCGCGCAAGGCTGACCCGAGACCCGCCGGTGAGCATAACGGCTCCCAAGGGACGATGAGGCCAGGTATTGTATGCCGCAGAAACTCTGGGAGTTGATCTGAGTGTCATATACCCACATTTATGAATTTCTCGCCGAACAATACGCCATCATCCCTCAAGCCATCGCGCTGTTGTCCCACAGCGAAAAGATGGTGTATCGTGTGGAAGCCATGGACGCAGTGTACATATTCGACGTCTATCGCAGGCGGGAAGAACTTGCCAGGGCCGTTAACGGAGACCATGGAAAATACGCCACCGAGCAGGCTATTGCTTCCGAAATCCGGATCTTGAATATTCTGGCCAACCACTGCCCGGAACTGAAAACTCCTTCGCCAATCAAAGCCTGTGATGGCCGGACTCAGACGACCATGATTCTTGATGGTCAACCGGCGACTTGTCTGCTGCGACCCTTTATTCCCGGTACCGAGTTGATCAAGTCGCACCCAGACTACCTGCAGCATGCCAACCAGGCAGGTGCAGTTGCCGCCAAACTTCACAATGCCTCCAATCAGTATTTGGCGGAGGAGTATGATCAGCGGCCAGAACATCGGCAAGCGTATGTTCAGCAGATCATTCATACGATTCAGCAAGGCCTGCAGGCAGGAACGATCACCGGAGACCAGTTCGCCTTGATTCGACGTGCTCTAGAACTTGTCATCCAAAGAATGGACCAAATGGACAGGCGTCCGGATTATCTGGGGATCGTCCACACCGATCTCCGAGATGCCAACTTCTTGGTTGCGGGAGAAGCTGTGGTACCCATAGATTTCGGGCGCTGTGTCTATGGCTACCTCCTCTACGATCTCGGAGAGATGTGTGCCCATATGGGCGGCAGCCACCGGCAGGTACCGCCCGAGATCATCAAGGGCTACCACTCTGTGCGGCCCCTGTCCACGGCTGACTTGGTGACAATCGAAGCAATGATGATGTTGTTCATCTTAAGCGTCGTTGCAGAAAAAATACTGCACAGGGGCAGTTCCTATGTTCTCCAGACAGTGAAACGTCTTACAGAGGGGGACCTGGTTCACCTTCTCGCCGGGGAACCGGTAATAGCAGGTATTCGCGAGGTGATCCAGCAGAAATGCCCGGAGCAGCTGTAAGGTTGTGCCTGCGCAGCAACGGTGGTTGCCAACGTTCGTGTCTTGGCCACGGAGGCGACCCCATGGCTTGCGTCCGGTGTCGGTTCTGCTCTTGCCCTATCAATGATAAGAAATCTCCGAGAATGTTATCGATCTTCGTCGAACGTTCCATGTACAAGCGGCGATGGTATACGGTATAATATAATAATAGTAGTCAAAGCTTTTAACGAGGAGGCCTTTCTATGGGTGACAACGGACAATGTCCAGTAACAGGTACCAAAGGTAAGAGCATTGGCATGGGAACGACGGTTCGTGATTGGTGGCCGGATCGACTCAACTTGAAGATGCTGCACCAAAATCCTCCAGCGCGTAACCCCTTGGGCGAAGAGTTCAACTATGCCGAGGAGTTCAAGACACTGGATCTGGATGCGGTGAAGAAAGACTTGTACGCTCTGATGACTGATTCTCAAGAATGGTGGCCCGCAGACTATGGACACTACGGCCCATTGTTTATTCGCATGGCATGGCACAGTGCGGGGACTTATCGTATCGGCGATGGCCGCGGTGGAGCAGGAACGGGCAGTCAACGTTTCCCACCCCTCAACAGCTGGCCGGATAATGCCAACCTTGACAAAGCTCGCCGCTTGCTCTGGCCCATCAAAAAGAAATATGGCAAGAAGATCTCCTGGGCTGATCTGATGATCCTCGCGGGGAACTGCGCCCTGGAATCCATGGGTTTGAAGACCTTTGGCTTTGGCGGCGGCCGCGAAGATGTGTGGGAACCGCAGGAAGATGTCTACTGGGGAACTGAGAGCGAATGGCTGGATGACAAGCGTTACACCGGTGACCGGGAGTTAGAAAACCCACTGGCAGCTGTACAGATGGGTCTCATCTACGTCAACCCTGAAGGCCCAAATGGCGAACCGCGCGCCCTCGGGTCGGCCAAGGATATTCGGGAGACCTTTGCCCGCATGGCTATGAATGATGAAGAGACCGTGGCATTAATCGTTGGTGGTCATACCTTTGGCAAATCCCATGGTGCCGGCAGTGCCGAACACGTGGGCCCAGAACCCGAAGGCGCTCCCATCGAAGAACAGGGGCTGGGCTGGAAGAACAGTATGGGCAGCGGCAAGGGCTCGGATACCATCACCAGCGGTATCGAAGGAGCCTGGACACACACTCCCACCCAGTGGGATAACAGCTACCTGGATCTGCTGTTCAAGTACGATTGGGATCTGGTCAAAAGTCCTGCCGGAGCTTGGCAGTGGATTCCCACGGATCCGGAGGCAGCCGACCTGGTGCCAGACGCCCATGATCCTTCCAAACGGCATGCGCCAATGATGCTGACATCGGATATAGCCTTGAAAGCCGATCCTATCTATCGGCCTATTGCCAAGCACTTTCACGAAAATCCAGACGAGCTGGCCGACGCCTTTGCTCGGGCTTGGTTCAAGTTAACGCACCGCGACATGGGCCCGCTGCCCCGCTATCTAGGGCCCGAGGTTCCGAAAGAGGAACTGATTTGGCAGGATCCTGTGCCTGCGGTGGACCATGAGCTCATCGACGAGCAGGATATGGCGAAGCTCAAGGAAGAGATCAAGAACTCCGGCCTGAGTGTTCCGGAACTGGTAGCCACTGCCTGGGCATCTGCTTCCACCTTCCGTGGTTCTGACAAACGGGGTGGGGCCAATGGAGCTCGTATTCGTTTAACACC
This sequence comes from Clostridiales bacterium, assembly GCA_003559095.1. GTDB lineage: Bacteria > Bacillota > Limnochordia > Darwinibacteriales > B1SED10-159 > SLOZ01. Next base: position 4,441 of record PWMW01000156.1, read on the forward strand.
CATGAAGGATTGGGAAGTCAACGAACCAGATCAGCTTCAGAAAGTCCTCGCCGAACTGCAGAAGATCCAGGAGACCTTCAACAGCGCACAGTCCGGACAGAAGAAGGTATCCCTGGCTGATCTAATTGTATTGGCTGGAAGTGCTGGTGTAGAACAGGCGGCCAAGAGCGGCGGCTTCGATCTCACCATTCCCTTTGCACCTGGGCGCACCGACGCCTCGCAGGAACAGACCGACGTCTATGCCTTCTCCATGCTGGAACCGAAGGCTGATGGCTTCCGCAACTACAGCAAGGACAAGTACGCTGTTTCCGGCGAGGAACTGCTGGTGGATCGGGCGCAGCTACTCGGTCTCACAGCACCGGAAATGACCGTTCTTATCGGCGGTCTGCGGGTTCTCAATGCGAATTTCCAGCAATCGCCGCATGGTGTCTGGACCGAGAGGCCAGAAACACTGACCAACGACTTTTTCGTCAACCTAATCGACATGAATATTGAGTGGAAACCCATGTCGGAAGACAAGGAAACCTTCGAAGCTGTGGATAGAAAAACCGGCGAACGCAAATGGACGGGCACAAGGGTGGACTTAATCTTCGGGTCCAATTCGGAGCTTCGTGCCATTGCTGAGGTGTATGCCAGTGACGATGCTCAACAGAAGTTCGTTGAGGATTTTGCCGCAGCTTGGAACAAAGTCATGAACGCAGACCGGTTTGATCTGGCTTGAGGACCGACCCGGTTTTGTAGTGGATCTGCACACGGCAACCATATAAGACGATCATGAGTGGGCCCAGGGACTGCGGTTTCTGGGACACCACCAAGCTAAGGGCCTGGAGGCAATGTTTCCAGGCCCTTGCTCTGCTTGTAGAGGCAGAGCATATGCGGAGGGCAGTAACGGCTCGCAATTACGTTCAAGCCATCGTTTCACTGTCAATATGGAACTTGCCCTTGGCAGATTCGATGTCAGGTCGATGTTTTACGAGTACTCCGATTTGCAGGGTTTTCCAGAAAAGTAGCGAATAATTTCACCAATTAAGGGTGAACAGGAGGATACCCATGCAAAAGTGGCTTTGCTGTGTGGTTGTGGTCTGGTTGTTAGCGTGTGCTCCCTCATGGGCGTCAATGCTTGTTGTTTCGTCGTCTCCGAATGCTCAGATATATGTTAATGGCGAGTTCGTCGGCGTAGGTTTTGTGGAACGACCAGCGGGACAGGGGAGACTTGTGGTGGAGTTGTGGTTGGCCAAGGAAGGGCGAGCGGTCTATGAGTTTCGGCCACCGCACGCCGATGTCTTGTTTGTGCGGCACTATTGGAATGAACAGGTCGCCGGCCCCCAAGCGGTATCCAGCACACAGGGGGAGCTTTTGGCCGAGGGAAGCGGTATTGTCACAACGAACAAGTTCCGGCTGCCCGCTGGCAGTGTCGGCATTGGGTATTCTTATGTTGTTCCCGCCAGCCGCATCCCGCTCTTGACGGTGTACCTGTATGATGATGAGGGTAGTCTCGTGAACCTTTGGCAGGTGGACCAAGGGGGCAGTGGAACGCTGTGGACCCATCAACTAGACGGCGGGCTCTATTACCTGACGATCATGACGTCGTCAGGAAACTGGCGCCTTTGGCTTGAGTAACGAGGAGCAGCAGGCCGGGCCAGTGTTCATCACATACTGTCACTGTTTCACGGCATAACGACCGCCTTCAGGCGGTCTTCTTATGTCCGGCCGGAGGCCGCCAATACGTGACCCATGGATACTGGGCCAGAACGCAGAGCAATACAAGGTTCACTTCTCGTTGGTCCTCGTAACTATCGCCAACGGAAGGGCAATGCTCAGTAGTTAAAGGACCTTCGGGAGTGCAAGGGGGCTCGTGTCGCAGCGCTTGACCAATACAATCCTCAGCAAAGCGCCATATGGAAGGCAATTGGCCAGACAGATGCACATCTACTCCGGTGAATTTCGGGAATGGCCAAGAGACGCTTGACAGACATTCCACATCATGATATGTTATATACAACAAGTGGAATATGATTTGTTGAATATACTGAGGGGAGTGACATGGTGATGAGTTTACGATTCGGATTGCTGGGACTGCTCACCTATTATGATATGACCGGGTATGACCTGAACAAAGCATTTGAGTCCTCGCTGCAGTTCATGTGGAATGCCAAGTCCAGCCAAATCTACCGTGAACTTGGCAAGATGGAAACGGAGGGACTGGTGTCATCCCGCATCGAACCGCAGGAAAAACGCTTTGACAGGAAGGTCTACTCCATCACTGCACCGGGGAAGGCTGCGTTTCAAGCATGGCTGGAGACGTTCCCCAAGGACTTGAGTTTTCCGGTGCGAGACGAGTTTATTGTTCGTGTTTTTTTCGGACAGAACTTGAGCGTGGACAACCTCATATTCGAGATCACTCGCTTCAAGAAGCAGCGGGAAGAGGCGCTGCAGGACTTGGTGCATGTGGCAGC
>PWMW01000171.1 GCA_003559095.1 Clostridiales bacterium
AAAATATCTGCAACATGGAAGAAGTTTCGACTCCTTCAGCGCTTTGACGGGTATCAATACAGTATCGCTTCGGCTTAAGCAGCCCCGTCGAGCGTTAATTAAAGGCCCTCGATCGCCCAGCACTGGCGCACTATGGCTAACGCTTTGGCGTTTCGAGGGGGTCGCAACCTCCATGTTGCTCCAAGGAGGATTTCGATGGACTCGAAGCATGACAAGATACCTTTGTTCTGGTCGGGCCGTGAAGAACACGCGCTGCATCATCCCCAGTTTCCACGGGCCAACCGCTATCATCCGGAATGGGTGTTTCGCAACCAGATGGGGCCGCACGTTCTTTGGTTGGCGGAAACCCTCTCCACATCTATGAAACTTTCTCCCGGAATGCGGGTATTGGATATGGGCTGCGGCCGGGGCTTGTCCAGTATCTTTTTGGCCGAGGAGTTCGGCGTGCAGGTCTGGGCCAATGATCTCTGGATATCTGCCACCGAAAATTACCAGCGTTTCCAAGAGGCCGGCGTGGCGGACCGCGTCTTTCCCATCCAGGCCGAGGCCCATGCTCTACCTTACGCAGAAGGTTTCTTTGATGCTATCTTCAGCATTGATGCTTATCACTATTTTGGCACAGATCAAATGTACTTGGGATATTTTGCTGAGTTCCTCAAGCCCGGCGGACAGCTCGGAGTGATGGTTCCCGGCCTGCATCAGCCGTGGCCGGAGCAGATACCCAGGTATTTGACGGAACCGCAGGCCCATGGTGGTGCCTTTTGGGCCTGGGATATGGCTACCTTCCAGACAGCATCGTGGTGGCGCTCCCTTTGGGATCAGTATCCGTTCTTCCAGCTGGAAACAGCGGCCGCACTACCCGATGGCGGACATCTATGGGCTGAATGGGAGCGGCGCTTCCGCGACTATCCCGGGGAGAAGGTCTTTCCCGATGATTTGGAGGCTATCGCAGCCGACAAGAATCGTTATTTGACCTTTGTGCAACTGGTGGGCCGGCGGACGCAGGTTGAATTTTAGGGGTATCAAAGCGGGTGAACGCAATGTACTTGGGAATTGACGGTTGTCCTGGTGGTTGGGTAGCGGTGGACGTGACCCAGAGATGGGTGCAGGTGTTTTCCACCATGGAAGCGCTGTGGGAACGGATGGCCGAACATTTGGCCCTGGCCTTAATAGATATTCCCATGGGTCTGCCTGCGGATACATATCGTGTATGTGATCTGGAAGCTAGGCGGCTCTTGGGCGCCAAGCGCAGTTCCGTGTTTCTGGTGCCCTGCCGGCCGGCGGTCTATGCTGCAACCTTCCCAGAAGCTAATGCTTTGAATCGGCAGTGGATGGGCAAAGGGTTGTCCCTGCAGACGTGGAATGTCTGCAGCAAAATTAGGGAAATGGATCAGTTCCTTCACTGCCACGGCTGCTCCCATCTGTTTCGGGAGTCCCACCCCGAACTGGCCTTTGCGTGGCTGGGCGGTGGTGAGCCGCTGCTGTCTAAGAAGCAGAGCTGCGGTGGCCGCCAAGAGCGGTTGGATCTGCTGCGGGCCGCTCAACCGGACATGGGGGATTGGCTGTGCACGGCTATCCGAACCATTCCCAACCGACTGGCCCGCCCTGATGATATCCTCGATGCCGCTGTTCTGGCGCTGGCGGCAGCCCGAGACGAACAGAATCTGGCAGCCGTACCCACGCCAGCGCCCTTGGATGCCATGGGTATTCCTATGCAGATCTGGGTTCCCAGCGCAGAAGGGGCCACTCAATGAACAAATCCCGATCCTGAACCGTCCAGGCAGGGTAAGGTAGGAGAGGATGTGGTACTATGGGAACATTTAGTCGACCCATTATTGTCTTAAGTCGCTGTTTGGAGATGGAAGCGTGTCGCTGGAATGGTGATGTGATTCGCAGCACTGTGGTACGTGAGTTGGAGCCTTATGTAGATTACATCACAACCTGCCCGGAAGTGGCCATTGGTTTGGGGGTTCCCCGGGATCCCATCCGGGCGGCTTGGAACGGGGACATGCTCCACCTCATTCAACCGGCCACGGGCCGGGACGTTACCGAGGAGATGACCCAATACGCCACGGATTTCCTGGATAGTCTAGGTGCTGTGGATGGCTTTCTTCTGAAAAGTCGGTCTCCGTCCTGCGGCGTCAAGGATGTCAAGTATTATCACAGTGCTGAGGCCAAGGCCATGGTGAAGGAGAAGGGCAGCGGGTTCTTCGGAGGCGAAGTTTGGGAGCGCTATTCCCACAAGGCCATCGAAGATGAAGGGCGGCTTTTGAACTTCACCATCCGTGAGCATTTCTTTACGCGCATTTTCACCATGGCTCGCTGCCGGCAGCTGCGCCAACATGGCAGTATGAAGGATTTGGTACAGTTTCAGGCCGAGAACAAGTACCTGCTTATGGCATATAACCAACAGTACCAGCGGATTCTTGGCAGGATCACAGCCAATCCCGAACGCCTACCCTGGGATGAGGTTGTAGCTGCCTACGAGAAAAACCTCGGTGAGGCACTGGCCGAGCCACCGAGGTTCACTGCCAATATCAATGTTCTGCAGCACTGCATGGGTTATTTCAGTGACCAGCTCAGCCGCAGTGAAAAAGGGTTCTTCTTGGACTCCTTGGAACAGTATCGGGAAGGAAAGATTCCCCTAAGCGTTCCCGTCCATATCCTCCGGGGCTATGCGGTCCGGTTTGAGGAAGAGTACCTGCTGCAGCAGACGTACTTTCAGCCATATCCGGCGGAGTTGGTTTCCATTACTGACTCGGGGAAGGGCCGTGACCGCTGAGCAGCGGAACCGCTCCCGCTACAGAGTGGCCAGGTATTGATCCAACTCCCACGGATGCACCTGTGCCCTGTAGATGTCCCATTCGAGAAGTTTGGCCCGGACGAAGTGTTCGTAGACATGATCACCCAATGTATCTAGAACAAAGGGGCTTTGGACCATTTGGTCCAAGGCCTCTTTCAGTGATTGGGGCAGGAGAGCAATGCCCTGCTCCTGACGCTGGCTTGGTGTAAAGGTGTAGGTGTCTTCTTTGGTAGCTGGGCCGGGATCTCGCTCTTCTGCCATGCCGTCGAGGCCAGCACGCAGCAGCAGCGCCAGGGTGAGATAGGGGTTGGCCGCGGGATCCGGACTGCGGTACTCCATGCGAACGCCTTCTTTGACTAAGGTGGAAGGTATTCGTACCAAGGCGCTGCGGTTCCTGTCTGACCAGGTCACATCGACCGGAGCTTCATAACCTGCAACAAGGCGCTTGTATGAGTTGACGGTGGCATTGGTGACGGCCGTTATGGCTTGGGCGTGGTAGAGCAGGCCACCCAGAAAGTGCAGCCCTGTGCGGGATAGTTCCATGCCTTGGCCCTTGTCCTGGAATACGGGGCGACCATCCTTAAGCAGACTGAGGTGAATATGCATGCCGGACCCAGCCTCGCCGGTAAGGGGCTTGGGGATAAAGGAGGCGTGGAGGCCGTGGCTGTGAGCAATGGCCTTGGTCACCTGCTTGAACGTAACCAGGTTATCGGCGGCCTGTAGGGCGTCGGCGAAGCGGAAGTCAATTTCGTGCTGCCCCGGCGCCACTTCGTGGTGAGATGCCTCCACATGATATCCCATGGTGCGAAGCCCCTTAACGATGGCGTTACGAGCTGTTTCTCCTTGGTCCACCGGGGCCAAGTCAAAATAGCCCGCAGTGTCCTGGGTTTGGTAGCGAATGGAACCGTCGTTGGCTACGGGGAAGAGGAAGAATTCAGGTTCTGGACCGGCCTGCAGCACGTAACCGTCCGCCTCGGCTTCGGCCACGGCGCGCTTGAGCACGGCACGCGGGCACCCTGGGAAGGGATCGCCCTGTGGTGTTACCACATCGCAGAGCAGGCGGGCAATGCCATCACCGTCCGGGGTCCGCCAGGGCAAAATAGCGAAGGTGCTTAAGTCGGGACGCAGGTACATGTCAGATTCCTGGACGCGCGCAAAGCCTTCGATGGACGAGCCATCGAAGACTATGCCCTGCTCCACGACGGTGGGCAGATAATCCGGGGTTATGGACACGTGTTTCAACGTGCCGAAAATGTCAGTGAATTGAAGCTGGATAATTTCCACGGCAGCAGCAGCGGCTTGCTCTTGGATGTCCTGCAGGGACAAGGCGGGTATGGCGGGCATATGTCAATTCTCCTTTTGTTGGTGTCAGCTTTATTGCACCACAAGCCAGGAGCATTGTCAATGCTATGTCAATGCCAAGTACTCATCAAGTTCCCACTGATGAACCTGGGTGCGGTAGCGATCCCACTCAATGGTCTTCGCCTTAACGAAGTTTTCAAAGACGTGGGGCCCCAAGGCTCCCTGGATCACGGCGTTTTCCTGCAGTGCTGTCAGCGCCCGTTCTAAGGAACCAGGAAGACTGGGGATGCCAGCTTCGTCGCGCTGGGATTCTGACATGGAGAAAATATTGTCATTGACCTCAGGACCCAGTGGCAGCTGCCGGGCAATTCCGTCGAGGCCGGCTGCCAAGGTTACGGCCAACGCCAAATAGGGATTGGCTGACGGGTCTGGGCTGCGTAGTTCAAGACGGGTTCCGGGGCCTGTAGCAGCGGGAATGCGCACTAACGAGCTGCGGTTGGAGCTGGACCATGCAATGTACACCGGTGCCTCGTACCCTGGAACCAAGCGCTTGTAAGAGTTGACCAGAGGATTGGTGATGGCTGTGAAGGCCGGGGCATGATGGAGAAGTCCGGCTAGATACCAACGAGCTTCCTTGCTCAGCCCAATGCTGTCAGTTTCATCATAAAAGGCATTGTGCGAGTTTTGGAAGAGTGATTGATGGATATGCATCCCAGAGCCGTTCTCGCCGACGATGGGCTTGGGCATAAACGATGCATACAGACCGTGCTTGGCCGCAATCATTTTGGTGACATTGCGGAACGTACTGATATTGTCAGCCGTAGTGACGGCCTCTTCGTATTTGAAGTCGATTTCGTGTTGGCCAGGTGCCACTTCATGATGGGATGCTTCCACCAAGAAGCCCATGTTTTGCAGGGCGAAAACGATCTCCTCCCGGGCAGCCTCGCCTTTATCCACTGGCGAGAGGTCGAAGTAGCCTCCGCGGTCGTTGGTCTCAATGAGCGGTAGACCATCTTCACCGGTCTTCAGCAGGAAGAACTCCGGTTCCGGACCTACGTACATGGTGTATCCCAGTTCAGCAGCCTGTTCGGTAACTCGCTTGAGAACACCACGGGGACAGCCGGCGAAAGGTTGCCCATCGGCAGTATAGACATCGCAGATGAGACGGCCTACTTTCTTTCCATGGCTCTGCCATGGGAAAACACAAAACGTAGCCGGATCTGGCTTAAGATACATGTCCGACTCCTGGATGCGCACAAAGCCTTGAATCGAGGAACCGTCGAACATAATACCGTTTTCCAAGGCTGTCTGCAGCTGGTTCATGGCGATGGTTATGTTCTTTGTGGTTCCGAGAATGTCGGTGAACTGCAGCCGAACCAATTGCACTCTTTCTTCTTCTGCTATCCGAAGGACATCTGCTGCTCGCAAACTTGACATACTATCCTCTCCCTTGGTGGCTTTGTACCACGGAAAATCAAATCTTGGCTCAACTTTACACCAAACATGACATCATGTCAAGAATATATCGCCCCTATATGTCATGTTTTACTCATAATTGACAAAAGGTGCCGCCGGTGTTAATATTTGGAGTAGGAGGTGGAGGCATGCTATCCATCGGCGAAGTTGAAGAGCGCACGGGCTTGAGCAGCCGTCAAATACGCTATTACGAGAAAGTTGGCCTGATTACATTCCAGCGAACGCCCGGAGGTCAGCGGCGTTTTGTCAAACATGACATAGAGATGCTGCTGCGCATCCGACAGCTCTTGGATGAGGAAGGAGATATTCAAGGGGTCAAGCGTCGTCTTCAGCGAGAACAACAGACAGAGTCACAGCCCTTGTCGGATCAAGAGCGGGCAAAGCTGACATCACTGTATCCTGTGTCGGACCGACCCGGGCTGCTGCGGGCCCTCCAAGGTATTGAGGTGCCCAAACCGAAACGCTCGCCGCGCTAAAGGCGCCAAAGCGCCAAACAAGCGCCAAATAAGAACTCCCATCTCATGCGTGCAGGGGATCTGGTGCACACGTTGGAGATGGGAGTTTTTCTAGATGCTATGGGCGCTGCCAGCGAATTCGGCCATCCACGGCCGGCTCATAGTCGGGATGCGCTAAGAGAAAGGCAGCAATGCCGTCTCTGACCAAACCATGTTCTTGCTCCACTTGGCCGCGCGGCAGCATCCAATAGTTGGATCCGCCGGCAGCCAGAAAGTCACTGACGGCCACGGTATAGGTCCTGCCAACGTCCAGGGGTTCGCCCTGGATGCGTACGTCCTGCGGAGCCGTCCCCGCCACGGCGTAGGAAGCTCCCGCCACGGCATCGCCACCCCGCCGCGCCATATGAACAAAGAGCTGCTGGACAAGGTGTCCTGAGAGCTTCAACGTCTGGATCGTGCTGCCGAATGGCTCTACTCGATACAGATCCCGCAGAGTAATGCGGCCAGCGGCCAGATCATCCCGGAGACCTCCGTTGTTGTACACAGCAAAATCGGCCTGGGTCTGCCACAACAGCGAATCTGTGAACAGGTTGCCCAGAGCTGAGTCGCCAACCCACCAAGGTGCACTGCGGGCGATGGGTTCGGCAGTGGTAGCTAACGTTTCGTCAAGGAGATCGTACGCCGCTGGCTGCAGCCAATCTTCCAACAGCGATCTAACCAGGGGGTTAGGCGCAACCCTTTCGTCCAGGGGCAGCAGGGCGGCCGTGAAGCTCTGGATCGAAGCATTTTGGATTGTAAGATCAATGCGCCCTAGATAAAGGCCCCATTGGTGAGCCTGGGCGATGATAGTATCGTTGAGTTGGATGGCATGTTCCAGCCGGCTGTGACTGTGCCCGCCCACGATGACATGAATTCCCGGTACTGCCTCGGCCAATTGCTGGTCAGCATCTAGACCTAGGTGGGAAAGAATCATGGGGATGTCGTAACGGTCCCCGTAGGTTTCCTGCAGCTGTCGCACTATCGGTTCAGGCTGGGCGAAACGCAGGCCCACAGTGTTGTGGGGATGTGACGACGTGGGTGTCGATGGTGTGGTCAGGCCAACCACCATAATGGAAACACCGTTTATCTCAAAAAAGGTATAGCCTGGAGCGAAGGGGTTGCCAGTACTCTGCCAGAATGTGTTAGCACTGAGCAGCGGGACGGAGCTGTGTTCAATGTAGGCTGCCAACACGTCGCGCCCGTAATCGAACTCGTGGTTTCCTAAGGCAATGGCATCATATCCCGTGATGGCAGCGCCCAAAAGCATAATTTTACCCTGTGTCAATGAGCATTCGGCCGTGCCGGAGAACAAGTCGCCAGCATCGAACAGCAGTGTGTGGGGATTGTCTCGCCGCTGGTCTTGCGCAAGGGCAGCGATGCGGGCAAAACCTCCAGCCACCTGCTCCCATTCATCATGGTAGAACTCCACAGCCCGCCCATGAATGTCATTGGTATGGAGCAGGGTGAGGGTGAAGGTATCGCCGGCATAGGTGTCGAAACTAAATAGAAGAAAGAGCAAAAACACAACTATATATTTCTTTTTGTAAATCAATGGGTCACCTCCACGTACAATTTTCGCATCGGTTGGCTGCTTTCTGACCTTGGCCACGTGGTTTTGCATCGTGATGGAAAAAACCAAAAGTGAGGTGTGGTTATGAATCCAGTCCTGCATGCTCTGCGGTTGTCGGGAGAAGTCCACGGCGATCTCCGCGAAATTTACTGGGATTCTTACGACCCGGTGGGGCCCCTGATCTTGGCCGATGGAACAGCCTATTCCCGCTGGTCTACCATGGTTCAGGTGGTTTGGGATGCTACGCACTTGTACGTGGCGTTTACATGTGCCGATGATGTCATTACGGCGGGACACACCGACCGCAATGCTCCGCTGTATGAGCAGGAAGTGGTGGAGGTGTTCTTGGCACCCATTACCCTGACGTCCTATTACGAGATCAACCTCAGCCCCCGCAACATCCTGTTTGATTCGAAAATCCAGTTTTCCGGGAGCCGCCATGTGGGTGATCCTAGTTGGGAATGTGCGGAACTGGGCAGTGCGGTCAAATGGCAGAGCACTGCTATGCAGGGCGACTGGAAGGGGTTTTTGGCAATTCCTTGGCGATCATTGGAGGCCTTGACGCCCCGCCGGGGCGATCGCTGGGCGGCGAACTTTTACCGCATCAAGCGCCAAGGCGGCGATGAGTTCAGCTGTTGGTCGCCGACCAGGACGGATCCGGCGAACTTTCATGTTCCATCACGGTTTGGTGAGTTACTGTTTACGGACTAAATTTAGGAGGGGATTTTGTGGAAAAGCGTGCTTATGGTGCAACGGGGATCGATTTATCGGTTATTGGCTTTGGCGGTATCATTGTGGACAAGGTGTCCACCAAGGAAGCGGCTGCCCATGTAGCCGAAGCCTACGATGCCGGGATCAATTACTTTGATGTGGCTCCCACCTACGGCAATGCCCAGGAAATGCTGGGGCCAGCTCTGAAGCCCTATCGTGACAAAGTGTTCTTGGCCTGCAAGACAGGGAAACGCACTGCTGCGGAGGGTCAGGCCGAGTTGGAGGAATCTCTGCGCCTGCTGGAGACGGAGCACTTTGATCTGTACCAGCTTCATGCTATGACCACCGAAGAAGATTTTCAGACGGCGATGGGGCCCGGTGGCGTTATGGAGATGATCCTTAAGGCCAAGGAAAAGGGTCAGATTCGCTATGTTGGTTTTTCGGCGCACTCTGCTGAGATTGCGGTTCGCCTTTTGGATGCCTTTGATTTTGCTTCGGTGTTGACTCCCCTGAACTTCGCTTCCATCTGGAATGGTGGGTTCGGTCCGCAGATTATGGACAAGGCCCAGGAGAAAGGGGCCGCCTTTTTGGCCCTCAAGGCCATGGCCCGGACCCATGTGCCCGAAGGGGAGGAGCGCCCAAATCCTCGTTGTTGGTATGAGCCTATTCCGGAAACGGACATGGCGCAGTTGGCGCTGCGTTTCACGTTAGGTCAGCCCGTTACTGCTGCAATTCCTCCCGGGGACATCGAACTGTTCCGGATAGCTTTGGCTGCGGTCAAGGATGGCTTCAAGCCATTGACAGCGACTGAAGAACAGAGTCTGCGGGCATACGCCAAGAACTTGGAACCGCTGTTTGCGGCCGCTAGCCGTTAAGCATTGGTTTTGCGCCCGCGTTTGCGACGTGAACTGACAGTGACATGCGGGTGAGTTCCCATGATTGAGCACAAAAAAACCGCCTTGGTGCAAACCAAGGCGGTTTTTTGATGGATACGTTACTGCTAGAGTGTGTGCGTGGACCGGGGATCCAGTGCATCCCGCAGGCCATCGCCCACCATATTGAGTGACAATACCGTGAAGAAAATGGCTAACCCCGGGAACGTCACCGGATAGTGCGCTACGCGTATGAACGGCCGCGCCGTAGCGATCATGCTGCCCCATTCTGGTGTGGGCGGTTGGGCTCCCATACCTAGGAAACTCAGGCCAGCAGCGGAAAGAATGGCGCCTGCTAGACCCAGTGTAGCCAGAACAATAATGGGGTTAATGGAGTTTGGCAGCACATGTTTCAGCAGAATTCGAAAATCTGAACAGCCGACGGCCACCGAGGCCGCTACATAATCCAGTTCCTTCACCGTCAAGACCGATGAGCGCATCATCCGGGCAAAGGCTGGTATGTTGGCGATGCCAATGGCGATGATCACGTTCTCCAAACCTGGGCCTAGAGAGGCCACAATGGCCAACGCCAACAAAAAACCCGGTAGGGCCAGCAAAACGTCAACGAAGCGCATGAAGAGATTATCGATGAACCCTCCGTAGTAACCTGCTATCAGGCCCATGGACCCACCTATGGCCAAAGCAATTCCCACCGATGTAAAGCCTACTCGCAGTGAGAGGCGGCCGCCATAAAGAATGCGGGTAAGGATGTCGCGTCCGAATTGATCGGTGCCCAGATAATTGTCCCGGCTCGGAGCCTGCAGTCGATTGCGGACATCCTGCCTATGGGGCTCGTAGGGTGTCAGGAAGGGGGCAAAGATGGCTCCCACCGCGAATGCCAGTAGAATCACTGCGCCAACCACAGCTTTTTTGTTGCGGAACATGACCTTCAAGACTTTCGTCCGTTCACGCAACTGCATGGTAGATTTTGTCGCCAAAGTTGTTCCTCCTTCCTACTTATACTGCGTACGGAGCCTCGGATCGAGGAATGCATACGTGATATCAACCACAAGGTTGATGAAGGCGTACATCAAAGCAAACATCATAATCGTACCTTGAACCACGGGGAAGTCCTTGGCGTTAATAGCCTCCACAACCAAGCGTCCGATGCCCGGCCAGGCGAAGATCGTCTCGGTCAAGACGGCGCCGGCCATCAAAAAACCAAACTGCAGACCCACAATGGTCACAACAGGAATCAGCGCATTGCGCAGAGCATGCTTCACAATGACGGTAAACTTGGCCAATCCTTTGGAACGAGCTGTTCGGATATAATCCTGCGAGAGTACTTCCAACATAGTGGAACGGGTCATTCTCGCAATACTGGCTGTAGAGGCTGTACCCAGTGTGATTGCTGGCAGAATGATATATTCAATGCCTCCCATACGTCCCGAGGATGGAAGCCAGCCCAGCATAACCGAAAAAATTAAGATCAGCATGATACCCTGCCAAAAAGCCGGCATGCCAACACCCGCCAATGCCCCCACCATGGCTACATTATCGAAAATGGAGTTGGGTTTGGTGGCCGAGATCACCCCCACAGGAATGCCGATAAGCAGCGAGATGGTCACAGCAGCCAAGGCCAGATGAGCCGTGGCCGGAAGCCGTTCAGCCAACTCTTGAATTACAGGTTTGTTCGAGCGCAAAGAGCGCCCAAAGTCCAGACGAACCGCTCGACTCAACCAAGCGAGGTACTGCACCGGCAGTGGTCGATCCAAGCCCATGCGGACCCGCAGTGCCGCCAGTGTTTCTTCAGGAGCCTGCTCACCAAGCATCAACTGAGCCGGGTCTCCCGGTGTAAGATGCATCATTAAGAATGCGAAAATCGATATTCCGATGAGCACCGGAATCAACATAACAAATCGCCGCAGAGCATATTTCCACAAAGTTGCTCACTCCTCTCTCAATAGATTCATACGTGAAAGGAAGCGGGTCCCGGGAGGAACCCGCCTTCCTTTAGACATCAAATCCACAGAAGTCAGCCGACTACTTGGTGACGTTCCAAACAGCGTGGTGACCAGCAGGATGGGGAACGAAGCCCTGCACGTAGTCACGCAGGCCAACCACTTCTTTGGTGGCAATGAGGAAGATCCAAGGAGCATCCTCAACAATCAACTCCTGGGCTTCATAGTAATAAGCCCGGCGCAGTTCTGGATCAGACTCGGTACGGCCCAGGTCCAACAACTCGTCCACACGGGGGTTGGTGTAGAAGGTGCGGTTTCCAGCGTTACCATGCAGTGCGCTGTGGAACAATGAGTAGAGACCGTAATCAGGGTCACCGGTTACAGTTACCCAACCAAGAATGAACATATCGTGTTTGCCATCAGCAGTATCGGCCAGATAGGTTCCCCACGGCAGAATCTCTACTGCAGCATCGATACCCACGTCAGCCAAGTTTGCTTGGAAGATCTCGGCTATCTGCATACGCAGTGGGTTGTCATTGGTCCAGATGGACGTACTGAAACCGTCGGCGAGGCCAGCTTCAGCCAAGAGTTCCCGAGCTTTGTCTGGATTGAACTCGTAGGCTTCAAGGTTAGGATTGGCGGCCCAAACCATATCGGAAATCGGTCCGGCTGTGCGCACAGCTTGGCCGGTGTACACGAAGTCCACAACAGCCTCGATGTCCACTGCATGGTTGATGGCACGGCGAACCAGTGGGTTGTCAAAAGGTTCTTTCAGGAAGTTAAAGCCCACATAGCTTGTGGCCAAGGTGGAGTACTTGTCTAAGACAATACCCGGTTCACCAGTAAGACGCATTTCATCGATGGGCTCAATACCATACACGATGTCAACGCCGCCGGTTTCCAGTTCAATGGCCCGCACGGTATTCTCGGGGATGGCCCGGAATGTAACGGTATCAGGCTTAGCCAGTTCGCCCCAGAAGTTTTCGTTGCGCTTCAACACGATGTGTGAGCCTGTGGACCAGCTGACAAACTCGAATGGGCCTGTACCGATGGCCACGGCGGTGCCAAAGTTGTCGCCAGCTTCTTCCACAGCCTTCTGGTTCACGATGGATGTGGCGTTATGAGAAAGGTGAGCTAACATCGGTGCAAATGGATATTGGGTTGTGATGTGAACGGTATAATCATCGATCACGGTAACTTCCGACAAGAAACCAACGATAAAGGCGCTGGGAGAGGCAGTTTCGGGATCAGCCAAGCGATCGAGGCTGTACTTCACGTCTGCGGCGGTAAAGGGTTCGCCATTGTGGAAGTAAACGCCTTCCCGGAGCTTGAATTCCCAGGTCAACTCGTCAATGGGCTCCCAACTAACTGCTAAGCCAGGAACCAGTTCTAGTTCTTCGTTCTGATGAACCAGTGTTTCGTAGATCTGAGCACGAACACGGGCCGAAGGCTGGTCGTTCTGACCGGCTGGATCCAGGGATACTGCGTCAGCACCCTGTGCTACGATCAAGTTGATGGGCTGTGCCATGGCAGAACTTGCACCAGCAAAAACCATCAGTAGAGCCAGGGTCAATACAAACCAATGCTTTCTCAACATAATCAATCCCCTTTCATATTGTGGATCGCATAGAACAAAACACTTGGATGAAGGACAGACACCTCCTCAAATGGTCTTTCTTGCGATTTCTTGTACTAGTACTCCGTTTAGGTGCGAAAATCCTGCTTTGGCAATTGTTAAAAAATGTAGATTCCGGCGGCTAGCCGGTGGAGTATTGACAGAATTCGTCGCCTTCTGCAGGTTGTGACCGTCACCTCCCCGGCCGCCGTCCATCCCAGAGAAAGGGACCGTCATTCGGTTTGCATTTCGTCGGCTGTGAATAGAATGACCTTTATAACAATGACCATGATGGGGGCAGCGATCAGTCCCACAAGGCCGAGCAACCGGATCCCCATGAACTATGCGAACAGCGTTACCAGGGGATGCACCCCGATACGGTCACCAATGAGCTTTGGCTCTAGGATCTGGCGAGTTGTGGCGATGCACGCGTACGTAAGCAAGAGAAAGATTCCCTGGCGAAACAGGCCACTGAACAGGCTCCAGCCGGCATAGGGAATGAAGATGAATGAAGGCCCGATCACTGGGATGAAGTCCATAACAAAGATCAAGACGGCCAAGAACCCGATATACGGTACACCTAGGATTATAAAGCTCGTGGTGGCGATGATTGTGGTTACGCTGACAATGATCAACTGGGCCCGTACATAACCCATGGCCCCGGCCAGAACACCGTCGCGAATTTGACGAATGCGGTGATGGCGGTGTTCTGGAACCAACCGCAGCAGACCACTCTCAATCTTGCGTTTATCCTTACTCATGAAAAAAGCTGCAATGAATGTCACCAACGTATAGAGAAGAAGGCGCGGAATATCTTTAACGAGGTCAACTACGCTGGACAAAAGGGTACGTGCTGTGTCGGTGATGAAATCATTGGCATCAGCCACGGCCGCTTCGATTACCTCGAACAGGTTCGGCGGAATGCTGTCCTCGAGGGCCTGATAGGATTGGATCCAAGACTCGAACTGGGCGATATCTACCATGAGCCTGCTAGCACCACCGAAGGCAAACTCCTGCAGTTCCGAAATGCCGCGCAGCAGTACGTTGATGCCGAAAAAGATGAAAATGCTGAAGAGGAGCAGCAAAACCAACAGCACAGAAATGCCGCGGTGCATGCCTCGATTCTGCAGCCGATTCACCAAAGGATCAATGATTGCCGCGATTATCATCGCGAAAATAAACGGCGCAGTGTACGGGAAAACAAAGCGGACAAAAACCACGCCGGCCAAAGCAAAAAGAGCGATATTGACAAATGGTCTCGGGATGACTTGGAACACGCGCTCCAGCAATGAACACCGACTCCTATCCAAAAAAGTACTGCCGTCCGCCAACAAGGCCTAGGCACCCTCAAGTACAGCTTCCAGACACACAGCCATTACACCCCTTCAGTTCGGGGGGCATGGGATCGCTGCCACGCCAACAAACAAAAGGCTCCGAACAATGTTACTATACCACAGATTGTGTATAATGTTGAAGCGCCGGCCAAATCCAAGAGCCGACCACCGATAAGCGATCCCAGAAGGCGGGGCAGCGTATTGGCTACGGCAGCATAGGGTGTCTGCCCTGTGGTCTTCAGATCTTCAGGTACCATGTCAAAGACGATGAGAATGGCCGAGACGAGCATCAAGGGAAAAGCGATACCATCCAAAGAGTGCGTAATCACCATCAGCATCGGCGTCGGTGCGGCGTTGAAGGCAAACAGGCGGATGGCTGAATAAAAAGCACTGAATACCAACAAACGTTCGGGCCCAAAGCGCCGCAAAAAATAAGCGGAAGCTAAAAACACCGGGATTTCGATGACTGCCGTTAGGCTCCAAGCATAACCTACAAAGGCGCTGCTGGCCCCTCGTTGAACCATGACAATGGACAAGAAACTCAAGGCCGTGGCATGTCCCAACTGCATAATGAAGACACAGCCCAAGAACAAAGCCATTTTGCGGCTCATAATACGGCTGAGGCCGCCCAGTTCGAACTTGGGCCCTTCAGCCCGGGTCGACGTCCGCGGTAGGGAGTGCACGGCAGCAATCACAAACAACCCGAAGGTGGCGTAGATCCAAAAGATGCTGCGGGGCTCGATGTCGAATACCAACCCCACAACCATGGACATCACTGCGAAAGACACCGAGCCCCACACCCGTGTCCGGCCGATCTCTCGTCGTCCTTCACCTAACGTGGACACCGCCAAGCTGTCCATGATGGGATGCAGTGGCGCCTGGAATAAACCCAAAAGCACGGCCAGAAGAAAAAACACTCCCGTTACAGGCAGAAAGCCGAAAATCGCCAAGACGGAGGCGGAAATGGCCATCAAAATGCAGAACAGACGCCGCACATCACCCATGGTATCACCAGCTAATCCCCACATGGGCTGTGCCAGCAGAGCTACCAACGGAGTGACGGCACTGTAGATGCCGATAGATGTGCCTGACCAACCAGAAGTTTGGAGATAAAGCGTGGCAAAGGGAAAAAAGCTGCCCAGAGCGGCGAACATAGCTGCATAACTTACGGAAACGCGGAAGGCTGGTGTGTGCACCAACAATATCAGCTCATTTCGGTTGTGAGAATCACGGTACCTTATCCTAAGTTCGCCCGCAAGCCAGTAAACCCTTTTGGTTGACAAGGCTCTTTCGCTAAAGTATAATGAGACATTATACCCACTGGGGGTATTTTATTCGGGAGGCACAAAGATCACAGAAACAACGGGGGAGACTAACAACAATGTTCACGTATGCAATGTATGGCTTGGCCGTGGCGGGCTTAGCCGCGTCACTGGTCAAGGACAAGAAGCGAACGAAACAAGCGCTGCTGAAGGCATGGCGGGCCCTGAATAACATGCTGCCGGAGTTTACCGCGATTTTGGTTCTGGTGGGGCTTGTGATTACCCTGCTTACGCCGGAGACCATTTCGCGGTTCTTGGGGGCAAGCAGCGGCTTTTTGGGTATGATAGGTACCGCCATTGTTGGGGCCGTAACACTCATACCAGGTTTCGTGGCGTTTCCACTGGCGGCTACACTGTTGGACCATGGTGCTGGCATCATGCAAATCGCCGTCTTTGTCAGCACGTTGATGATGGTTGGCATCGTCACGGCGCCATTGGAAATCAAGTACTTCGGTAAAAAGGAAACGTTGCTCCGCAACGGCCTCAGTTTTCTACTGGCCTTTGCCGTGGCCTATGGGTTGGGGGTGCTTGTCTAGATGGAGTTCGTCAAACGCTATCGTCTTTTGTGGATCTTCAGTGGCTTCAGTCTTTTTGCTGCCCTTCTGCGCCCCGAGTTGGCTCCGAGACTGTGGGCAAATACGGCGTCCAACTTCCTTGAGATGCTGGCCGTTATCCCACCGATCTTTATTCTCTTGGGCCTCCTTGATGTCTGGGTACCGAAAGACACTGTGATGAAATGGATGGGTGATACATCTGGAGTTATCGGCGTGGTGCTCAGTATTGTGCTTGGCGCCAGTTCGGCCGGCCCGCTCTACGGTGCCTTTCCTTTTGCAGCAGTTATGCTCAAGAAGGGCGTTCGGGTGCGGAATGTGGTAGTGTTCCTCTCAGCATGGGCGACCCTCAAAGTGCCTATGTTCCTCTTCGAACTAAGCGCTCTTGGGCCTCGCTTTGCTATCACGCGGTGGCTGCTCAACGTTCCTGTTATTCTGTTCATCGGATGGATTGTGGAACGGTCCATGACTGCCGACCAATCAGAGGCTCTGCGGGCACAAGCGGCCGCTCTGGCTGGTTAGATTTGCGGTTGGGAACCGTCGGCCGCAGCCTGCTACAGATACCGGGCCTCTGCATCAATGCAGAGGCCCGGTTGGCGTTCCGTTGAAAGCTTTTGCCACTGACTAGGCGGATCCTAGAGAGAATAACTTTGGCTGGACCCTTGGGCTACGGTGAAGGATTGACCCTTGTGGTGCAGCGTCAGGGCAGGTCCGGACACCAGGGTATACGTGGCACAGCCGTCAGCCACGGTTATCTGCAGCTGTCGCTGCTGGAACTTAATTTTGAAGCTGTAGCCTTCCATGGAATCGGGCAGGGTTGGCCGGAATTTCAGCTGGCCGTGGTGGGTTCGCATGCCGGCAAATCCGTTAACGACGCACATCCATGACCCGGCCATGCACGCCGTGTGGATGCCCTGCCAGGCGTTTTTGTTGTAGTCATCCAAGTCCAAACGCGTAGTCTGCCGGAAGTAGTTGCTGGCATATTCATGGTAGCCGATTTCTGCGGCCATAATGCTGTAGATGGCCGGTGAGAGTGAAGAGTCATGGGTCGTTTTGGGTTCATAATAGTCAAAATCCCGACGTTTTTCGTTCAGAGTGAATTCGTGGCCCAGCAGAAACTGGAGCAAAATAACATCGGCCTGCTTGATGATCTGGTAACGCCATATGACCAGAGGATGCCAGTTACCTACCAGTGGGATGTCGTCATCCGAGATGGCGTCCACATCGATGGGGTCTTTATCCAGGAAGCTGTCATCCTGAGGGTGAATTCCCAAATCCTCATCATAGGGCAGATACATTTGGCGGGCACAGCGGGCCCAAAGGTCCACTTCGTCTGATTGAAGCTCCAGGCGTTGGCTCAAAGCAGCAAGGGCCTTGGGATGCTGTCTTTCTAGGTGCTGGTAAGCCTGCACAGCTTGTTCCAAGTTGAATTTCGCCATATAGTTGGTGTAGCAGTTGTTGTTCACACCAGGCTTGTACTCGTCCGGACCGCAGACTTCATTGATAACATACTTGTCATCACGTCTAGGGGAAAAGAAGCCCCGATCGGCCCAACAGCGAGCGGTTTCGAACAGCATCTCGGCACCGTAGTCAAGGAGGAACTCTTCATCCCCCGTGGCCTCCAGGTACTTAAAAATTGCGTAGGCGATATCAGCATTGATGTGATACTGGACGGTTGAACCTAAGAAATTGCCTGAGGCTTCCCGGCCGTCGATGGTCCTCCAGGCATACAAAGCACCGTTGTTCCGCATCCGGCGGGCGTTAGCCCGTGCATGATCGAGAACATTGTACCTATATACAAGCAGCTGCCGGACCAGCTCTGGTTGACTGTACAAGAAGAACGGAATGATATACGTCTCCGTATCCCAGAAGTAATGGCCTTCGTAATACTCACCCGTCAGACCTTTGGCGGCAATATTGGTCTGGCCATCACGTCCTGTGCTCTGAAAAAGATGAAAGGCGTTGAAGCGGAACCCCTGCTGCAGGAGGGGATCACCGTTAATTTCCACGTCTGTATCGTCCCAGTACTGAGCCCACGCCTCTTGGTGTAAGCGCAGTAGGGACGAAAATCCTTCGGCGGCGGCTTCCGTTAACACACAGTGCATAGCTGGCCGTAAGGTGTCCGGTGTCATGTCTCGCTCCGTGGCGAGAGCAGCGAACTTATCTACGGTGTACGACTGTCCTTTTTGGCCCTCAAAGGCGATCCACCAATGGACGCCTTGTTCCTCTGCCGCAAAATGTTGGTTCGGCTCCCACGACGATTGCGTGGATGATACAGCATGTGTCATGCCGCAGACCATTTGGAATTGGGTGTTTTTCGTCTGGGAGTTCACCCACCCCTGATCTCCGTCAATGGCGGTCTCCAGAACACTGAGGGCCTGATGGCGGAGGTGGTAAAAGTTTCGGGCGTCACCGTTAGCCCATGAGTGAATTTCTATAGAACCGCTGAAGTTCATGGGAGTTACGGTGTAACGAAGAACCCCCAAGTGCTGTTGGGTCAAACTGACATACCGTTCACTGTCAATCTGAAGTTGTTCGCCTGTGGGACTTTCCCAACACAAGGAGCGCTTCAGGGTGCCCCCCTTCAGATCCAGGCTGCGACTGAATTCATGGAGCGTACCGTCATCGAAGGAAAACCAATGATCGTTCACCTTCACCTGCATAGGAATCCAGGCTGTTACGTTGATCATGGTCTGAAACTCTTGGGGCTGGTTGGGCGCAAACTCGCCATAAATGATGGGTTCCGTTTCGTAGAAACCGTTGATGTAGGTTCCTGGCGTGGACTCGGTATCCTTGGGCGCGCCTTCCTCGAAGTTGCCGCGAACGCCCATGTAGCCGTTGCCTAAGGCAAACACAGTTTCGCTGCGATGGGTGTACTCCGGCGCATACACTGGCTCCGTGACATTCCATGCTTCCAGTGGGTAGATAGCCTCTTTGTTCATATGAAAGGACCGCATACTGTTCCCGCTTGGCTTGATGCCAGCGGGATTCACCTCCCGTGTGGAGAAATAACCGGCTCGCAGGACGATGTAACCGGTTACCAACAGACTTCGGCGGCAACGGCCCGATCCCTGCCCATAACCTTAACAATTTGGACACAAAAGCGAAACTCATGGGGTAGGAGTTCCGCATTCATTCGAGAATACAATGAACGAACTGCTTTTGAAGGGAGCGTTGCACAGTGTATGAAAAAAAAGAACTGTCCAGCCAGTCCAAGGCTGAGTTCTATCGCTTGTTGACAGCCCAGTTAGACGGACTTCTAACAGGGGAGACGTACTGGCTGGCCAATCTAGCCAATGCGTCCGCTCTGTTGTTTGACCAAATGCCTCATATCAATTGGGCTGGGTTTTATTTGGAGCACGCAGGACAATTGGTGTTGGGGCCCTTTCAGGGTAAACCGGCGTGTGTGCGTATCGGCTTCGGTCAAGGCGTCTGTGGAACAGCCTTTGCAGATAAGACCTGCCAGGTTGTGGCGGACGTTCACGCCTTTCCCGGTCATATAGCGTGTGATGCTGCATCCCGCTCCGAGATTGTCCTGCCTTTCTATGAGCGCGCTGGCTTATCGGGAGTGCTTGATATCGACAGTCCTCTGCAAGGTCGGTTTGATGACGAAGACCGCCAAGGTCTCACTGGTTTCCTGGAGGTATTGTGGAGCCATACCGACGTTACTTGATCCCACGATAGTAGTGTTAGTAGTGGAATCACTGCGAACAGAAAAAGCACCGGGATCCGGTGCTTTTTTCATGCTAAGGTTATTCGCAGTTCGCGGCCGAACGCCTTTGCGAACGAACGGGAACGGCGTTGTGCATCATGAATCTCCAGTTCAGCCCCGGATTTTGCCATGACCTGCATGGCACAGGCGCTGTCCTCCACTGTAGTTCGGACTTGTGTCACCACTCCAGTGTGACAGCGATCGAGGCTGTGGGTAATCTGCAGCAGTGCAGCAAGTTTTTCGATCAGTGAGACGTCGCTCTCAAAAAGTGGTCCCTGCTTAATGTAGAGCTCAATATTGCTCAAAAACAGTTCGTCGTGACTGGCAGCTAAGTACGCAGCGATGACACGTTCCCGATGGCTGAACCCCTGCAGTCGCGAGTTCAGGAGCATGTAAAGGGTGTGTTTGTCGCGACCTTCCACACTAATCACCACACCGATCTCATGCAGCAGGCTGGCCACCAAGAGAACTCGGCGTTCGAAACTACCCATGTTGTGTACCGTTTGCAGTTGATCAAAGAGCGTGACTGCCAGATTCGACACCCGCCGCAGATGGTCTTCTTCAAGACGATAATAATTAATCAAATTGTCGATATGATGCGTGAGCACGCTTAGGACGATAGGATCTCCCGTGTGACGGTGCAGATACTCAAACAAAAGACCGTCACGAATGCTGCTGGTACTAACGATTAGGCGTTCGCGTCCACTAACTTTCATAAGGAAATAGATGGCAGCCACCCCAGCCACGATCAGGTCAGCTCGAGCCCACTCCATCCCTGGCATGGTACGCCGTTCTTCCAGTGTTGCCGAACTCACTGCATCGTAGATCTCCTTGACCTCCTGCAGTGACAGTTCCATACCGTCGGTGATGTCTGGAACGTATTGAAACCTCCGGCGGGCTAGGCGTGCCAAGGAACGAAACGTTCCTCCTAAACCGATAATGGGCTCAAAACCCCGGAGCCATGGCAGTGTTCCATAGGAGTCGATCAAAAAGTTTTCCAGCTTTGCAAGGTTCTCCGGCGATGGGCGGTCGTGAAGATCAAAGCCTTTGCTCAATGTAACAGCGCCGAACCCTTGGCTGGCCGTGCTTGTCTGGAGGCGATCTTGAAAACTGACCAGCTTTAAGGAACCCCCTCCCAGGTCGGCCATGAGCCCAGTGGGGCAGTTCATGGTGTTGACCACGCCCACATAACCTAAGTGAGCTTCCTCATCGCCGGAGAGCACGCGAAACTCGATGCCCGTCTCGTCTTTGATGCGCGCAACTAGTTCATCGCGATTGGCTGCCCGCCGGACTGCGGCCGTGGCCACGGCCTTAATGGTATCCACACGCCTTGCCTTGCAGAACTTCGCGAAGATCTTGACCGTATCGATGGCGTAGCGCATCGAGGCTTCGGACAGCATCCCGTTCCGGTCCGTTCCACCGATTAGGCGCACGGTTTCTTTCAGATTCTCTATCTGATGGTGCGCCCCATTATCATCAATGTTGATGATAACTAAGCGCACGGAGTTGGACCCCAAATCAATAATTCCCAGTCGTTCCATGCTTCTACCCCCTCTGAGGATAGTTACATTCTAGCAAGTTCGGCGGCGCGTTACAAGGGATATCACCCAAACATTAAGGAAAAGCACAGAAAACCGAAAGTTTTTCCGAAGACGGTGTGACGGATTTCCCATTTCGATGCAGGGTAAAGCTAGTTCAATCTCAAAGTTAGTAGAAGACGGGTGTCACCGCCTGAGCAGCGGTGGCAAGATTTCAAACATAATGGAAAGGGGACAGATGTATGATTGAGGATATTATTGCTGAACAGACATTCTGGGATGTTGCACTGGGAGCAGGGCGCATTCTTCTAAGTCTAGTTCTCGTTATCGTTATTTCGCAGATTGCCATTAAGATTGTGGAGGCATCTATCAACAAGGTATTTCGGAAAAAGGGGCTGATGTTCCAAAAGACGGAAGAAACTAGGCTCAACACTCTGCGGACCATCGTTACCAGCGCATTGCGTTATCTTATTCTGTTCATAGCTGGAGTTATGATTCTGGAACAGTTGGGTTTGGAGACCGGATCCCTGATCGCAGCGGCAGGCCTTGGTGGTCTGGCTATTGGCTTTGGCGCCCAGAACTTGGTGCGGGATATCGTGACGGGCTTCTTTATACTGCTGGAGGACCACTACGATATTGGCGATTTTGTGACCGTAAGTGGTATCAGCGGTATCGTTGAGGAGATGGGAATTCGCGTGACGCGAGTCAGGGACTTCGGTGGCCAGCTTCATATCATTCCCAACGGCCAGATTGCGCAGGTTACAAATCACATGGGTGCGGCCATGCGTGTTATGTTTGATGTGGATATCGCTTACGAAGTGGATGTGGACCGAGCTATTGCAGTATTGGACGATCTCTTTACAAAACTGGAGGAGCTCAACCCCGAAATGGCTGCCAACATTGTGGAAGGACCGCGCGTCCTTGGTGTGGATGCGCTGGCTTCATCTGGAGTCACCCTGAAAATTTGGGCCCGAGCAGCTACTATGACACAGTGGACGGTAACCCGGGATCTGCGCAAGCTTATCAAGCAGGCTTTCGATCGCGAAGGGATTGAAATTCCTTATCCCCGCCGCTATCTGGTCTTTGACAAGAAGACATACCAGCAGACACCTTGACACTATCTTTAGTGTAGTTAATAATTAAAGATAGTAAGGGAACCATGTGCTCGATCCTCAAAGTCCGATTTGAGCGGTGCGTGCATGTCTTCAGTTGGTATAGGCGTTCCCTGAGACGAAATGGTGGTGTCATAATGTCGCAATTTCACGATGGCAAGTTGTTCTGTCGCGCGTTGGCAGCGGGAGTCATGGCCAGTGCTCGCCGAGACGTGCATGCATCATTGACGGATGTTCAGTTATCGGCCCTGCGCTTCATCAAGTATCATCCAGATACACCGCTGTATCAATTAGCTGCGGGCTTGAAGATTTCCTCGCCGGCAGCGACGAAGTTGGTTGATCGGCTGGCAGGGCGCGGCTGGGTGCGGCGTCAGCAGCATCCGTCGGATCGGCGCAAGTGGGTGTTGGTGCTGACAGGAGAAGGCCGACGGATCTATGACGCAGTGCGTTCGGCAGAAGAGTATCACTTGCAAATGATTATGGATCAAATGGCTCCAGAGGATCGTGAAGCTCTTCAGCAAGGATTAGTGGCCTTTTTGCAGGCTGTGCAGCAGCGCTTGGCCAAGGACGAGTTGTGCCTGCAGTGCGGCACCGATGTGAGTGAGACGTGCATTCTGCACGTGTGAAGAAAGGACGGAGATCAGCCGGTGTTCTACCAAACGTTGAGCCGCTTTTATGACGTTGTTTTTCCCCAAAATCCGGCGGCGGTTCACTTCGTCTTGAGGCATCTGCCAGCTCAAGCCACTGTGGCCGACGCTGCCTGCGGCACCGGGACGATGGCCATCGCCTTGGCGCAAGCCGGAATGAATTGCACAGCCGTGGATATTGAACCCGAGATGGTACGCCAGGCTCGGCAGAAGGACACACAGGAGATAGTAGATTTCCGCGTTGGCGATATGCGTGACATCGCTAGTTGGGGTACATTCGATGGTATTTTGTGCCTGGGGAACTCGTTGTCCCATCTAGCAAGCCGTGAACAACTGCAGCAGTTCTTTGTTGACAGCGGACGAGCGCTGCGTCCCAGCGGACGCTGTGTGTTCCAGATTGTTAATTATGATCGTATCTTGGATCGCCCAGAAGGGGTAGACCTGCCGACGCTGGGGAATGCGGAGGTTATTTTTCACCGGCGCTACATTCCGACGCAAGATGGCTCCATTCAGTTTCGGTCTTGTCTGCAGGCTGAAGGCCGAACGTGGGAACACTCCATTGCTCTTCAGCCCATCCTGAGCGCAGATTTTCGGACAATGCTTAGGGACGCTGGTTTTGCTGTGGAACTGTTTGGCGATTATGGCGGAGCGCCCTTTGACAAACAGTCAAGTTTTTCCCTCATTGCCGTTGGGGATATTGGTTGACCTTTCGATTCCCTAAGTATAT
>PWMW01000306.1 GCA_003559095.1 Clostridiales bacterium
GGATCTGGTACAGCGTTTTTGATGGCGGAGCTCCTTGGGGGAAACGGTTAAGGCGTTCTTCCAGCTTTTTGTAGCCGTCTTTGGCTGTACGATGGGCCATGGGATCACTGCCTTCTCTCCAGAATGGGACATGCAATAATGTTCGGGATCGCCTGCGCGAATCCCTGTGCAGGAACATACTTCGGTCTGCGGGAGCGATGGCTGCCGCTGATGAAACTGGTTGTTCTTCCCAAAGCTTACCCGCGGCAAAAGAAAGCTGTTGACTTGGAGTCAACTCCAAGTGATAGGCTGAACGCACATGGAGACCTAGGTGCTGCCATGGGAAAGGAGGGGATCGCCATGACGAAACCAACAGCCGATAGAATGCAGGCATTCTGGTCTGGGGTTGGTGTTCTGCGCATGCCTGTCACCGAAGCCCAGCCAATATATGAACGGGCTTCCCGCAGCATGGAACTGGAGAAAACCAAGGAGTTCTGTTTTGGGAAGACAGAGCGGTGCCAGTGCGCTCGGCAACTGCGTTTTGGTCGTTAACCCTGGCCTGCGTATAACGGGCCAAGCGTGACCCGGGCGTCACGGATAAAGTCGTTTGCGGTGTAGGGATGGGCGGTCCGGCGGCGAATGGAACCAGTAACCAAAGGATTTGAGGGGGTTCGGTCCAGCATGACCATTACCGAAGTTAGCCACAAGTATGATTTGACCGCTGACACGCTGCGCTATTATGAGCGCGTCGGCTTGCTGCCCAGCGTCCAGCGGGGATCCAATGGACATCGTGATTTCAACGAGGAAGACTGCCGTTGGGTACATTTTATCAAATGCATGCGGGGTGCGGGTGTTCCCGTGGAAGTGCTCATTGAGTATGTGCGCTTGTTCCAGCAGGGCGATGCAACCAAGGACACGCGCAAGCAGCTCCTTATTCAAGAGCGGGAAAGGATGGCGCAGCGAATCGCTGCGATGGAGCAGACACTGCAGCGCTTGGATTACAAGATTGACCGCTATGAAGAGCGGGTTGTACCCAAGGAACGGCAGTTGCTCTGGGGAGAGGAACCTTTGAACCGTAACCATTGAGATGGGTTGTTGGGCGGGATCGCGCGGCAGCCTGCAGTGGATAGAGTAAGACAACAGTAGGGGAGGTAGAGTCGTTGGAGTATGCGAAATTGGGGAGTACCGGCTAGGATGTATCCCGCATCTGCTTAGGCTGTATGGGGTTTGGTGATGCCGAACGCTGGACACACAAATGGGTCTTGGATGAGGCCCAGAGTCGCCCGGTGATCAAGAAGGCACTGGATTTGGGGATCAACTTCTTTGACACAGCCAACGTGTATTCCTTGGGGCGAAGTGAAGAGATTGTCGGTAGGGCGTTGAAGGATATGGCCAACAGAGATGAGATCGTGCTCGCCACAAAAGTGCACCAAAGGATGCATGATGGCCCTAACGGTGGTGGGCTTTCCCGCAAAGCGATTCTGAGCGAAATTGATAAAAGTCTCAAACGTTTACAGACAGATTATGTGGATCTGTACCAGATACACCGCTGGGACTATGACACGCCCATTGCAGAAACCATGGAAGCGCTCCATGACGTTGTGAAGGCTGGCAAAGCCCGGTACATCGGGGCATCCGCCATGTTTGCCTGGCAGTTCCAGAAGGCACTTCATGTGGCGGAACGCCATGGCTGGACTCGCTTTGTGTCCATGCAGAACCATTTGAACTTGATCTACCGGGAAGAAGAGCGGGAGATGATGCCGCTCTGCCGTGATCAGAAGATCGGTGTTATCCCCTACAGTCCGTTGGCCGCTGGTCGTTTGACCCGGGACTGGAAATCCAGTTCCACGCTGCGGGCCGAGACCGACAAAGTTGCCGTCATGAAGTACGACAGTACGGCCGAGGCCGATCGGTCTGTGGTGGAACGTCTCGCTGAACTGGCCGCCAAACGCAGCCTCCCCCGGGCCCAGCTGGCCTTGGCGTGGCTGCTGCACAAAGAATCGGTGACGGCTCCCATTATTGGAGCCACCAAAGAGTCGCATTTGGAGACAGCGGCAGGTGCTGTGGATGTGAACCTCAGCGCTGAGGAAATTGCCTATCTGGAGGAGCCCTATGTTCCTCATGCTGTGGTGGGACCGCTGCCAATCCCTGGCCAGTGATTCGGTCAGGTTGGCTGTGGGAGCGTGCGCGATAATGAAAGGCCGGCAGTGAAGGTCACTCTTCACTGCCGGCCTTTGAAATTTTGGAGCCGTTCAAGGTTATTTCGCGGGAGCCACCCGTTCTAAGGCGGGTTTGACCAATGCCACCGTCAGCACTAGCGACATCAATACCGACACAGCACTGACCAAAAACAGCATAGGATAGCTCGTCTGCTGTGAAACCCAGCCCAGGAGCATGGCGCCGAGGCCGATCCCCAAGTCGATGGCTGTGGTGAACGAGGCGTTGGCTGCACCACGCCGTTCGGGGTTGGCGAGACGAATCGTGGCAGCATGGAAAACAGGCTGAGCAGCGCCAAACCCTACTCCGTATAAAATGGCCGAGGCCAGGAAACCCGTTAAGGAAGTGGTCATGCTCAACAAGAGCAGCGAGGAAGCGTTAATGACCAATGCCGGTACCAGAACAAACATCTCGCCCCGACGATCAGAAAGTCGGCCAGCCAGTGGACGGCTGACAGCCAAAGCACCAGCGAAGACTGTGAAGAAGATCCCCGAGTTCACCTGAATGGAGTGGGCGAACAACGGTACGAAAGTAGTGATGGCTGCGTAGGCGAAGAACAAGAAAAACGATGAAGCCACGATGGGCACAACGGCGGGCTCAAAGATCTCAATTCTGCTGGGGACAGTCGGTCGACGATACGGGATGTTCACCGCAGCCGTAACGAAAAGGGCCGCCAGCGTCAGACCGGCACCGAAGAAGAAAAACGTCTGGTACGTCTGCCGTTCCAGAACCCACAGTCCGACCATAGGCCCCACTGCCATGGCCAGTGTCATGGAAAAGCCCAGCCAGCCCATGCCTTCGCCCCGCCTAGCAGGCGGAACAATATCTGTCACTGCAGTCTGAAGCGACGTGGACGCAAAGGCCCAGCTGAAACCGTGCAGCACACGCACAGCTAAGAGCACCATGAGCCCGCCTACCCAACTGTACAAATACATAGCACCGGCGAATAGCAGCAGGCCGCTGACAATGAAGGGCCGCCGACCGCTGCGGTCGAGCAGGCCGCCCACCAACGGCCGTAGGAAAACGGCGGACAGCATGAACACTCCCATGGACAGGCCCACATGGCTTTCCGTACCTCCAATGTGTTGGATGAACAGGGGCAGCGTTGGGTAGAGCATGTAGAAGGCAAGGAACAAGAACAGGTTGCCACTGAGGGTTAAGGCGTACTGTTTGGTCCAGATGGGCTCCATAGGGGTCTCCTCTCACAAGGTGGATCTTTTTGGCTGAGAACGGCTTGCGCTGTGATAGAAACGCAAGCTATCATACCCTAGTTTAGCACTTTGAGCCCACCCCAAGTCAAGGGTCCGCCTTTGGCTGCGACGTTGACCGAGTCCTCGCAGTGGCCAGCGGCCAACTGCAGAACCTAAGCAGAAGGGTGCTACCGAATGCAAAAAGCGCCACCCTTGCGGGTGACGCTGAGAGCTGCCGAATATAAAAAGACCCCACTGAAGGGGTAGGCGAATCAGATTGGTGCCGAAGGTGGGAGTCGAACCCACACGAGCGTAATGCCCACTGCGCCCTGAACGCAGCGCGTCTGCCAGTTCCGCCACTTCGGCCCGGGAATCTTCTCACTCCGTTATGATAGCATGGTGGGTAATGCCTGTCAACACCGCGATTAATTTTCTATCAATTTGGGCTTGACGTAATACGCGAATTGTAGTAAATTTAGCTTCGGATTGTTCTATTACCAAAACGGTGATCCCGTTATGGTTTTTGAAGGGCGTTAGAGTTGTGGCATGTCGATTGATGGCGCCGGGGCTTCGGACGCGAAAAAGTTCGGAAAAATCCCGAGAAAAGTTGGGCAAACAAGTTGACACAACTCTGTAAATCGGTTACAATTGCATCTGTTGAAAGATTTTATTTAATTGTATAAAAATATAAAATACTGGAATGAAAGGGTGTCGTCGCAACATGCTTCTGCAACGTACAAAGGCCTTTATGGACCTTCTGCAAAAGGAAGGCAACGAGGTCAAATTTAGTGAATTGTCTGCTGCTCTTCGGAAAGGTTTCGAAAACACAAGTATTTACATCTTGAGCCGCCGTGGGAAGGTATTGGGCTACTCGTTGGAGGATGGATTCGAGAACACTCCATTTGATCAAGAGTGGCTGGGTCTTGGTGTAGTACCCGATGAACTGAACAGCACACTGCTCAAAGTAGGGGCCCTCACCGAGAGCAAAACGCAGTCCGGTGACACAATGATGATTGTACCGCTGGTCGGTGCCACCAAACGCGTTGGAACACTGCTGTTTGTCAGCGATGTCGATTCCTTCAACGAAGACGACCATATTATTGGTGAGTTTAGCGGCACTGCCGTCGGCATGGTAATTTCCCACGCCGAAGTGGAAGAAGAAGAAGACGAAGCGCAGGAAAGTAAGTTAGCCCGTTCGGCGATAAAGAGCCTCTCGTACTCCGAAATCCTGGCCATGCAGCGCATTTTCGATGAACTCGAAGGTGACGAAGGTCTGCTGGTGGCAAGCCGCATTGCGGATGAGGCAGGCATTACCCGTTCGGTGATTGTGAATGCCCTGCGCAAACTTGCTTCTGCCAATGTCATCGAATCTCGTTCGTTGGGCATGAAAGGGACGTATCTACGGGTTCTCAACAAAGAAATCCGGGCAGAATTTGACCGGCAGCGGTATCCGTATCCCAAGAACCAAATCGGCTAAATCTGTTAACTTTGCCGAACCTCAAAACGAGCCTCAGCGCGGAGGCTCGTTTTCGCGTTGGGTCTCCTTGCGGCGCCCCAAAAGTGAGCGCCCCTTGGTTAAGGCTGTGCTCTCATAGCGATCATTCAGTGCGTCCATGACTTCGCTGAGTTTGCGCCCGGTTGCGTTATCGTCAAAGAGCGACAGCTGCTGGCCTTCTCGCCCCAAGTTGGCGGCGGTGATCCCGATGAGACGGAGGGGCTGACCTTTGAACTCCTGATACAGCCGCCACGCCGTGTTGAATAGAGTATCATTGTCCTGCACCGACTCTTTGAGGGTGAAGCTGCGAGTGTAGGTGCTGAACTCCGGGGTTCGCACTTTCAGGACAATGGTGCGGGTGTACAGCGAGTGTTTGCGCAGCCGCCATCCTACCTTGTCAGCCAGTTGACTGAGGATGCCTTTGATGGTGTCTTCGTCCGCATAGTCGTCATCGAACGTTAACTCTTGGCCGATGGACTTGGCCTGCCCTGCCGGCTCGACCTTGCGCTCGTCGATGCCTCGCGCCAACTGAAAAATGTGGATGCCAAAGTTGCCAAACTCCTTTTCCAGCCACTCCTGGGACCGCTGGCGCAGGTCACGGATGGTGTAGATGCCGCGCTGGGCCAATTGCCGCTGGGCCACCTGACCCACGCCCCAGAGCTTCTTCACAGGCAGACTGAGCAGGAATGGATCGGTGTCCTCAGGCCGTAGAACCAACAGACCATCGGGTTTGTTATGGTCTGATGCTAGTTTGGC
This sequence comes from Clostridiales bacterium, assembly GCA_003559095.1. GTDB lineage: Bacteria > Bacillota > Limnochordia > Darwinibacteriales > B1SED10-159 > SLOZ01. The sequence continues at coordinate 5,638 of PWMW01000306.1, forward strand.
CAGGAACTTGTTAGGCGCGATGCCCACAGACGCTGTAACCCCCGTCACACTGCGAATTCTTTCTTTGATGCGCTGTCCCATATCTTCGAGACTTTCGTAGAAGTGCTCGCAGCCAGTCATGTCCAAAAACGCTTCATCTACTGACAGCGGTTCCACCACGGGGGAGAACTCGTCGAAGAGGCCGTGAATTTGTCGGGATACTTCCTGGTAGCGCTCCATGCGGGTAGGAATGAAGATTCCTTGGGGACACAACTGTACAGCCCTAGGGATACTCATGGCGCTGTGAACACCGAATTTCCGGGCTTCATACGAGCATGTGGCCACCACGCCGCGGCGAGAGCTTTTTTCACCGCCAACAATCAGAGGCAGGCCGCAATATTCGGGGTGGTCAAGGAGCTCAACCGCAGCGTAGAATGCATCCATATCCACGTGCAGAATAACTGCCATGGCTAGCTGCCTCCTTCCTGACCGGGCAGCCGCAGCTTTTCTTGGTGCTGCCGGACATCAATGCGTGGTGTGCAAAGCTGGAACTTTTTCGTGAAGGGTGTGGTCAGCCTTGCCTTCATATAGTACACTAATATTACACCAAATACTACAGAAGCGAAAGTTTGAAAGAAAGGCGGTTGCCTATGCAGAATGCCTATTTGGTCGCAGTTCAGACTGATCAACAAGACGATTGGCAGATTCGCGACCATCTCACAGAACTGCGGGATCTGGCCGCCGATGCCGGTCTTATGGTTTTGGATTCCTTTGTCCAAAAGCGCCATCGTCCGGACCGCCGAACGTTCATTGGCTCAGGAAAAGTTCAAGAAATCCGAGACGTACTGCAGCCTGGGGATATGGTGATCTTTGACGATGAACTAAGCCCATCACAACAGGGGCATCTTTCGGATTCCTTGGATGCTCCGGTCATTGACCGAACGCAGCTGATCCTGGATATTTTCGCTCGGCGGGCCCGCACCAAGGAAGGTAAAATCCAGGTGGAGTTGGCCCAGCTGAACTATCTGATGCCGCGTCTCAAGGGTGAGGGAACCGCGCTGTCGCGACTGGGCGGCGGCATTGGCACCCGCGGCCCTGGGGAGACCAAGCTTGAAACAGACCAACGCCACATCCGGCGGCGCATCAATGAGCTGAAGCAGGAACTAGAACAGATTAAGCAAGTGCGGCACAC
>PWMW01000220.1 GCA_003559095.1 Clostridiales bacterium
CACAGTCTCCACCGTGGGAATCTGCCGTATTGCAATCGCAACCATGAGGTTCCCTCCTTTGCAGCTGTGTCCGGCGGCCGGCCATCGGCAATAGCCGATTTCGCCTCTTTATCTTCGCAACATTTTGTTATTTATACTTTTTTGCATTTATTCTCATATTTAATCTTTCGTTGACAGGTCCACAGATCCTTTATTGTTTTCCAAATATCTGGGAACAAAGATATCTCCCGTTCTGCAACGCCGTTTACGCCGGGTGAAGAGCAGGGCTCAGCGCCCATTCCCCCGCACCAATGCCCACCAGTCCCAGCATTATGTCAACACAAAAGGCCCGCCTTGGCAGCCAAGGCGGGCCTTTCCCGAATTAAGTCTCCTCACCAACAGGGCACTCACGACGATGCTTGCAGTTCATCAAGCAGCTCCAAAAGTTCTTCATTGGGTGGGATGTCCTTCATGGAATGGCCATAGTGGACATAGCGAAGAATACCGTCTTTGTCGATGAGGAGCTGAGCTGGCATCCGACCCAATTTGAACAGGTTGACCTCTTGGCCGTATTGCTTCAACACCGTGCTTTTCGGGTCTGGCAGGCCCACGAAAGGAAGATCGTGCTTCTGCCAATACTCCGCAAAACTCTTGCTGTCTTCCGGACCAATGGCCACGACCAGCGCATCTTTCTCAGAAAAGGCCGGATAGTCTTGGCGCAACTGCGCCATATGCCGTTGGCAAAACGGTCACATGAAACCCCGGTTCAACACTAACAGAACGTGTTTCTTTCCCTTTTGGTCGGCTAAGCGGAACACCTCACCGCGAAAATCTTCGAGAACGAAATCTGGAGCAGGAACATCAACGCTAACCCTTGCCATGAACAACTCCCCTTTCTTATCTTGATTGCCTGAACATGTTGGCTACTGCTGTTGGCGGTCTCACCACAATGCGAGACCCAACGGCAGAACAGCTACGGCGTGGACGTGTTTTTGGGACTGTAACGAGCACCATAGCGCTGCCTGGCTTCTTTCACGATACGGTGGCAGAACGCCGTCTTGCCTTCAGTGTAGGCATCGCGGTCTTTTCCGTGCACAACCCGCAGCTGGTGCTTCAGCCTCTCATACTGCTGTCTGGCTTCAAGATCATCTCGCAAGTAGTCGCGGAAGTAAAGTTCATCCCAATCGGCCCAGGAGCGAACGTGCAGATGGAACACCCTGTCGGCATACCCGTGGGGCGTGTATCCTTTGTTGTATGTTACCCGGAGATCCTCTGCAGAAGACGTGTTCATTAACGTCCAACCCAAAGATTCCAGACGAGCAGCAAGCGCCTCCGGATCGGCCGACGGATGAACCTCCAGCAAAATGTCCACGATGGGTTTCGCCATCAGACCTTCCACAGCTGTGCTTCCGATGTGGTTAACTCGGACCATGACTTCACCCAACTCCACAGCCAACGCCTCTGTTTCGGCATGGTACCAGTGCGTATAGGCGGGGTTGTAAGGCGCAAATGTAATTGGGAAGAGATCCCACAGCTCTGCCACGGTCATGTCTTCTATTCGCTTCACTGCGCAGCAACTCCTTCCGCCGCCAGCGCGGCGCGAATCCGTTCCCATGACGGATCACGGTTTTTGTGCCGAGGCTCATAGCAAACCCGGCATGCAGCCAGCCCTGCCCCCGCTGCCACCCGGTTAGAATAACTCCGCACCGCTGCTTGTCGACACGCGCTGCTGGCTCACCGAGGCTGTGTGCACCTGCGGAGCCACACTCTCCACCACCAGGAGCAGGGCCGCGAAAAGCAGAGCGGCGCCCAACCACGATGACGCTTTGGGCAGAATGGCTGTTAACAGCAGATACGGCTGGCTGTTGGCCCAAGCCAAGCCGGCTAGGAGCAGCGCCGCTGATCCCAGCTGTACCCACCCGGGCCAGCGGCGGTGCGTGATAGACCAAGACAACCTTCGCCGACCTGTCACCAAACCACGGATCAACGTCTCCGTTCGCCAAAGAAGCAGGTAAAGCAGCAGGCCAATGAGAACCCACACTGCAGCCGTTGCCTGCAGAATCACTCCCATGCCGATGGAATCATACCCCAACCAGCGAGACCAATCCGTCAGCAGTTGGGCGAAGAACGGCCAACTGCGCTGGCTGTTGGTTAAGATCACAATTCCGTGTCCTGTTTCGGGTATGAGGTGAAAATGGTTCATCCAGCCGTAGCCCTGTCCGCCATGGGACACAGCCAGCTGTTCACCGCCAAGGTATTCCAGAAAGTGCCCCAGCCCGTAATGGGAAAACACCTGACCATAGACCCCGGGAATGGCAGTCTGCGGCTGATAGAGCCGTTGCACAGAGGCGTTCGGCGTCGCTCCTGTGGACACCACAGCACCCGCAGCCACAAAAGCGGCGATATCCTTGAGCGACGCGAACAAACCCCCAGATGCAGACTCCGGATAGACATAGGCAGCCACCGGTCGCTGGCGGGCGTCGTAGCCAGTAGCCAGTCTCTCAACTCGGTCGGGCTGCAGGCCGAAACTGGCATCTGCCATGCCTAACGGCTGCAGCACATGCTGATCCATATACGCAGAGAACTCCAGTCCGCTGACATCCTCCACCAACACTTCCAAGATATTGAACCCTGTGTTGGAATAGGAAAAATGAGTGCCGGCAGCCCCTGTCCATTGGAAGTGGTCCGTCAGAGCCGCTCGCAGTTCAGGGATGTCTGGATCATCCGGACGATAACGCTGATTAATGGGACCCAGTCCTGTGCCAGCTGTATGACTCAAGAGCTGGCGGATGGTAAGGGAACCTACTGTCTCTGCATCGGTTGGAGGCCACCAACTGGTCAGATACTCCGTCAGCGCACCATCCAACTTCAATTTTTCAGCATCCTGTAGGTCCGCGATACCCCAGCCGGTCACATACTTGGCAATGGAGCCCACCTGAAAGAGGGTATCTTCAGCCATGGGGCGCCTGGCCTCCTGGTCTGCCCAACCAAAATAACCGGTCCAAACAGGTCTTCCCTCGACGACAACGGCCACAGCAGCCCCGGGAATGTCCAGTGCCTGCATCAGCCTCGGGATCCGATGCTCCCAGTACCGCCCCAGTTCTTCCGGCGCCATCTGGACACCCACATGGTTACCAGTGGGCTGCAGCGGCGCTGCCCACAGCACAACCGCTGCGCAGAAAACGAAAAGAAGCAGCGCCTTGCGCCTTAGATTTCTCCTACCGACCCTTCCCATCCGACTCCCCCATTTCGCTGGTTGTCTCAATGCAGATACTGCTCGAAAATTCCAGTCTGTTCCCTATGCTACACCATTAAGTGGACCAGAGGAACCGGCCCTAGACGCAGAACAGCCTACGACCAGAGATGGAAAGGCGGCAGAGATCCAGGAATGGCGAACTCTTGCTGTGGGAGATAGCGCCAAACTCCGAAGACGCGGCGGCAGCTGATCAGGAACAAGAGGACTCCGGAATTTCATTGTACAATTTCATATTCAAAACATAAAAAACTCTGAAAACCCTTGACTTCGAGATTGATTATCAATATCATTATATTACCGTTTGGGGCGACTACCAAGTCACCCAAGAGCGGAAACTGAATTCTTACAGATGTCAAGGGGGCGAACTGCATATGTTGAGCAGGACGATCGTTGTAGCTAGATTGGCCATGTTGATCTCTATAGTGCTGCTGACCGGTTGTTTGGGAGGCGGCAGCCAAATTGGCAGCCAATTCGAGATCAGCGGCATAGTTCAAGGTGTTGATGGAACGGGAATCGGCAACATAGATGTGACTGCCTCGGGCGGACAGTCCGTGACAACGCGCACTTCCGACGACGGCACCTTTGTTCTTTCGGGTCTGACGGGTAGCGTCCGCGTTGAGGCATCCAGCGACGCTTATGTTTTGTCGCCAGCCTATGTCGCAGGAGTCAGCGGCCAGCAGGATCTTACCTTCTTGGCTCTGGCAAACAATGCCTTTGGTGATCCAGTACCCTTCACCGACCAAGAACCCATCGCCTTTGGCGATGCCGTGATCCTTGACCCCGGCGATGCCACAATTCCTCCGGGAGCCACTGTCACCGTGGAAGCGGTAGAAAATCCTGCGAACACCGCCGGACTCAATGTCATAGGTCCCGCACTGTCTATTACCTTGGCGGGAGCCGATACCTTGGACCAGCCCATTACCCTGTCCTTCCGCGGCGAACTGGAAGGCAGCGCTGCCAACTACGGACTTTTCGTTTATAACGAAACCGAAGGTTCTTGGACCTATGTCCCAGTTGTTTACGAAGCCGGTTGGTTTTCGGCGGAAGTTCAGCACCTATCTGTCTGGCTTTTGGCCACAGCAGAACAGGTACAACCTGTGACAGCCGATCCAGGCAGTGGGCAGGTCGAGCCCGGTACCAAAGTGACTCTCACTTCCGAAACCAGCGGGGCGCACATCTACTACACCCTCGATGGCACTGCTCCCTCGCGAACATCGCTGTTGTTTGATCCAGAGCATCCCATCAAAATTACTGATGATGTGGAAATCCATGCCTTTGCCGTCAAAGGCAGCTGGATTGACTCTGACACTGCCTCGTTTGCCTACAGCCTGCTGACTCCAGTAAGCATAACGGGGCTGCCCGACAACCTAACACTAACGACATTGGAATCCGTTCAGCTGACCTACACTCTCGAACCGGCTGCTGCCAACGTGACCTTTGCCAGCAGCGATGCAGCTGTGGCCACTGTCAGTAGTGACGGACTGGTCGCAGGTAATGCGACTGGCCAGACAACCATTACTGTCACTGCGACGAAAGATGGGTATCTGCCGGCCAAAGAGACCCTAAAGGTAACCGTCACCGAACCCCCGGCTATCAGCCTCACAGACCTGCAGGAGGAACTGGCCTTGTCCGTTGGTGATTCCTCCCAGCTGACGTACAGCGTGGATCCCGCTGACGCCACCGTGACATTTGCCAGTGACAATCCAGCCATCGCAGCGGTCAGCAGCGAAGGATTGGTGACCGGTAACGCCGTTGGCGAGACCACTGTGACTGTGACTGCAGTGAAGGATGGGTATCTACCGGCAGTCGAGACAGTGCAGGTCACGGTGACCACCGTTCCAGCCATCAGCCTCAGTGGAGTTCCAGAGGAATTGGCTTTATCTGTGGGTGAGACCGCTGAGCTGTCGTACACGGTGGATCCGGCAGACGCCACCGTCACATTTGCCAGTGACAACCCAGCTATCGCAGCGGTCAGCAGCGAGGGACTAATCACGGCCCTTGCCGCTGGTGAGACCACACTTACTGTTAGTGCAGCCAAAGACGGGTTCCTGCCAGCTGCGGAGACGGTCCAGATCACCGTGACGGAACCTACGACCATCAGCCTCACAGGACTTCCCGAGGAACTGGCAATGTCTGTGGCCGATACCCTGCAGCTTACCTTCCTTGTGGACCCGGCTGACGCCACTGTGACTTTCGCCAGTGCGGATCCCAGCATCGCAGCCGTCAATGACGAGGGACTGATAACAGCCCAAGCGCCCGGTATGACCAACATCACGGTCACGGCTGTCCGAGACGGTTTCGAGGATGCGGAAGCTGTCATAGAAGTGACTGTGGAAGAAGTGAATGAGGAATTTGCCGGCGGCACTGGTTCTCCAGAAAGTCCGTTCCAGATCGCCACTGTTGAGCATTTGGATAACGTCCGGAATCATCGGACGGCGAGCTTTGTGCTTCTTAGCGATATTGACTTCAACACAGCATCAACGGCTTCCCAAGGGGCCGTCAATAGTCAATCGTTGAACGACTGGGAGCCCATCGGATCTACCACGCTGCCGTTCAGCGGAACATTAGACGGTAACGGATATGCTATCAAGAATCTCCATGTCGATAAAGACGGAACCAACTTCGTCGGACTCTTTGGTTTCATGTTGAATGCCGAGATTCGCAACCTTTCGCTGGTGGATCTCTATGTGCAGGGACGCAACCAAGTTGGCGGTCTCGCCGGTTCCAACAACGGCTCCGACATTGACAACGTCAGCATCAACGGTACGGTCATTGGCAATAACCAAGTGGGTGGGCTCGTTGGCGTCCTCCGCAATGCGGCCGTCACTGCTAGTTCAGTCACCGGCGAAATCACGGGTTCCAACGAAGTCGGTGGCTTTGCCGGCGTCATGATCTTTTCCTCCTTGATCGAGGCCAGCACGGCCGATGTGGATGTGAATGGGCTTGTTCAGGTTGGTGGTGTTGTGGGCCACCTCCGCAGTGGCGTCGTTAAGGCCACATCCGCTTACGGTACAGTATCGGGCATTGATGACGTAGGCGGCATGGTGGGTCTCATTGATGTGAACGATCAGGTGGCTGTGACCGCTGACAGCTACGCACAGGTAGACGTCGAGGGCGAACGGCGCGTCGGCGGCTTAGTTGGCGAACTCAAGCGAGGTACCCTTGCCGATGTTTCTGCCCACGGCACGGTGCGGGGTACCGGCAACACCGAAGGAGTAGGCGGCCTGGTCGGACGAGTCGGCAATATCAACTTGGTTGAAGTCGGTCACATCAAACGCAGTTATGCTACGGGCGATGTTTTTGGGTCCGCACGCGTCGGGGGGCTCGTCGGCACTCTCCAAAGGGGAACCATTGCAGACAGCCACAGCACTTCCGATCTGGCGGCTTCGGAAGGTTCTACGTTCTTTTCTGCCTTTGGCGGCCTCGTTGGACGGGCCGAGAACGCAGCCGAATCCATTACCAACAGTTATGCCACAGGCAATATTTTGGTTAACGGCAGTAACTTGGGTGGTTTTGCTGGCAG
>PWMW01000154.1 GCA_003559095.1 Clostridiales bacterium
CACGGAAGTCCGCGATTTCGGACCGTGTCTTCTGCTGTCGGCGGCTGCCGACATTGCGAACGACGCGGTAGAGTTGGTATCGTGGGAACACAGCTATCTAACGTCACGACCCGGAGAATCTTCTCCGGGTCGTTTTTTGTTGAGGTGAGGTGATGACGATGAAGTTTTGCCCAGACGATGAGCGGTGGATGGCGCTCAGTCTGCAATTGGCCGAGGAAGGACGGGGCACAACGGCTCCCAATCCGTTGGTGGGAGCGGTGGTTGTCAACGATGGCAAGTTGGTTGGACAGGGATTTCATGCCCGGGCCGGCCAGGCGCATGCCGAGGTAGTGGCATTGGCTGCAGCTGGCGAGCGCGCTGCGGGCGGCGTTTTGTACGTCACTCTCGAACCATGCTGCCATTACGGTCGGACACCACCGTGTACGGAGGCCATTCTCAAAGCGGGCATCCGCAGGGTTGTGGTGGCCCTGGAGGATCCCAACCCGAAGGTGGCAGGTGGAGGTATTGCTCAGCTGCGGGCCGCTGGTATGCAGGTGGATGTGGGTCTGCTGGAGGCGGAGGCTCGCCGACAAAACGACATTTTTTTAACCCACATAACACAGCGGCGGCCCTTCGTTCTTTGGAAGAACGCCGCCACTCTCGACGGGCGCATTGCCACTGGCACAGGTCACTCGCAGTGGATCACGGGTACCGAAGCGCGTCGTGAAGTTCACCAACTGCGATCCCAGCTGGATGCTGTACTTGTGGGATCGGGCACGGTTCTAGCCGATAACCCGCTGCTGACAGCGCGGCCGCTATTGGCTGCCATGGACCAACCCACTCGGGTGCTGGTGGACCGCCGTGGCCGCATCCCGCAGGATGCAGCGGTACTGCGCGATGCAAGCAGTCCCGTGTTGTGGTTCAGTGAACGGGCTGTTACCACCCCAGCGGCAAACGCCGATCACATCAGTGTGATCCAAGCGGCACCAGGCACCATGGACCCCCATTGGATCCTGACGCAGTTGGCGGAGCAGGGCATTACATCGGTGCTCCTCGAAGGCGGTCCCACCTTGGCTCACGCCTTTTGGCAGGCCCGTTTGATCGATAAGGTGCGCTGGTACGTGGCACCCAAGATTATGGGAGCGGATGGTCGGGCAGCCTTAGGACCGTTGGATAGTGACACTATGGATCAGGTGGCTGCGTTGGCTAACGTCCAGTGTCGTCCGGTGGGTTCCGATTGGGTGTTTGAAGGATATCCGCCATGGACCGCATGGCTGCGGGCCAGCAATGACCGTGTCTGAGAGAGATCGGCCAGGCCGGCTGGGGCTGGGCGTTTGGCAATGACACTGCCAAATGGGCCTCAGGTCTGGGGCGGATCTGGGTGTGAACAAAGGAGGTCAGAACCCTGTGTTTACAGGTATTATTGAAGAAATTGGGCGTGTCAGCCAGTGGCAGCAGGGCAGTGAGGTGTGTCAGATTACCATCACTGCTCAGACGGTGCTGGAGGACATCCATTTGGGCGATAGCATTGCTGTGAATGGTGTCTGCTTAACAGCGGCGGCTCTGGGGCCGAACTGGTTCCGTGCTGACGTCATGGTGGAGTCGCTGCGCCGAACTGCATTGGCTGATCTCGGTGCTGGTGCATCGGTGAACTTGGAGCGGGCTCTGCAGGTGGGGGGACGTCTGGGAGGACATTGGGTCACCGGACACATTGATGGTGTCGGTCGCATAACGAAGGTTCGCCGGGAACGGAACTCGCTGTGGTATCACATCCAGCTGCCCTCAGAGGTCAGACCGTGGCTGGTTCCCAAAGGATCGGTGGCTTTGGATGGAACGAGTCTTACTGTGGCCGATTTGGACGGAGATACTTGCGTTGTGTCCCTCATTCCACACACGGCCAGCCACACTGTACTGGGGCAAAAAGCCGCGGGGGACGCCGTCAACGTGGAAGCGGATATTCTCGGCAAGTATGTGAAACAGTTCATGACCAGTGAGTCCAAACCGGCGGCTGGGGAACTAACGCTTGAGTTCCTGCAGCGAACCGGGTTGGTATGATGGGAGGAAGGATTGTAATGTTTGATACCATTGAACGCGCCATCGCAGAGATTGCCGCTGGACGCATGGTTGTGGTGGTGGATGATGAGGATCGCGAAAACGAAGGGGATCTGGTGGCCGCAGCGGCTAAGGCTGATGGCTCTATGATCAATTTCATGGCAAAGTATGGCCGAGGACTCGTCTGCGCACCGATTACGGCCCAGCGGGCGGATACCCTGCAGCTGCAGCCCATGGTGGGGCAGAACCAAGATTCCTACGGCACAGCGTTTACTGTTTCGGTGGATGCAGTGGCAGGCATCACCACGGGCATATCCGCCGAAGAGCGGGCTAAGACGGTTTTGGCCCTGGCTGACCCGCAGAGTACGCCGGACTCGTTTCGTCGTCCGGGACACGTGTTTCCCTTGGTGGCCAAGGATGGTGGCGTGCTGTCCCGTGCTGGCCACACGGAAGCTGCCGTGGATCTAGCCGTATTGGCCGGCTTCGCTCCGGCAGGGGTGATCTGTGAAGTGATGAAAGACGATGGCACCATGGCCCGTGTGCCCGACCTACAGGTCTTCGCTGAGGAGCATGGGCTGGCTTTGATCAGCATCAAAGATCTCATCGCCTACCGCCGTCGTCACGAAAAGATGATTCAGCGGATCGCATCACCGCAGCTGCCTACCCAATGGGGGGCTTTCCAAGGCCATGGCTACCACAGTATGGTGGATGATCAAGTGCATGTGGCCATGGTCTGCGGCGACATCGGCGATGGCCACGATGTTCTGGTACGGGTACATTCGGAGTGTCTGACTGGGGATGTGTTCCATTCGCTGCGCTGTGACTGTGGACAGCAGCTGGCCAGTGCCATGCAGCAGATCCAGGCCGAGGGGCGAGGTGTGCTGCTCTATATGCGCCAGGAAGGGCGCGGTATTGGATTAGGACCCAAACTCCAGGCCTACGAGCTGCAGGAACAAGGCCGGGATACGGTGGAAGCGAACCTGGAGTTAGGTTTCCCTGATGACATGCGGGACTACGGGGTGGGTGCACAGATACTGCAGGACCTTGGTGTCCGCACCATCCGGCTGTTGACCAACAACCCCCGCAAATTGGTGGGTTTGGAAGGATATGGGCTGGAGATTGTGGAGCGCGTGCCGTTGATTATTGAAGCGAACCAGGCCAACGAAAAATACTTGGCCACGAAAAAATCCAAATTGGGACACTTACGTTAGGGGGATGACAATGACAACAGGAACACATCGCACAGTGGAAGGATTTTTACAGGGACAAGGTAAGCGATTTGCGTTGGTGGTCGGCCGCTTTAATGATTTCATCACCGGTCGTCTGGTGGACGGTGCCATGGATGCTCTGCACCGCCATGGTGTCAACAGCGAGGATGTGACCATGACATGGGTGCCGGGAGCATTTGAGATTCCCATGGTAGCCAACAAGTTGGCGCAGTCAGGCAAGTTCGATGCGGTGATTTGCCTGGGTGCTGTGATTCGCGGTGGGACACCGCATTTTGATTATGTCTGTGCTGAAGTATCCAAAGGAATCGCCGCTGTCAGTATGAACACAGGGGTGCCGACGATCTTTGGCGTGATTACCACCGATACCATCGAACAAGCCATTGAACGGGCCGGTACAAAGGCAGGTAACAAAGGTTGGGATGCGGCTGTTAGCGCTATCGAAATGGCCGACCTCAACGGCAAACTGGCTGATCTGTAGGCTGTCTCCGTGATACGGTGGGACGGCATCCCTCGGATTGCGCCTATGGAGCTAAAATTTGCAGAACGGGAAATAACCACCAGGGTGGCCCAGCGTGCTTGCTGGGGCACCCTGGTTTTTTGCGCAGAAGCTTGCGTTAGCCGCCAGCAATTGACACCGCAAGGCGAATATGGTTATAATGTGGAATATTGACTGACCAGTCAGTTCAGTGGTAGACATGAGGGGGAACGGCGGTGAAACGATGGATCCTTTGGGCCGGAAGCCTAATCATTGTAACAGTCCTGGGATGGTATATTGTCAGCGCGATGCAATCCGATGAAACCGTGCAGGAGCAGGTTGAGTCTGCGGTGGCTGTGGCGGTGGAAGCGGCGACACAGCGGACACTGAGGTCCACGTTGGTGTACCACGGTACGGTCCAAGCCCGGGCACAGGTTCCCATCATTGCTCGCGCTAATGGCACTGTCGATGCGGTCATCGTGGATGTTGGGGATCCAGTGGAACGGAATCAAGTCCTGGCAGTGTTGGATGCTGAAGAACTGCAGCTGCAGGCTGCACAGGCCAATGCCGCTCTGGAAGTTGCCAGAGCCAGTCTTGCCAGGGCCCGAGCGGGAGCCCGTCCCGAAGAGATTCAACAGGCGGAGGCAGGGCTGCGCCAAGCGCAGGCCAACTATGATAACGCTAAGGCCAACTATGACCGCAGCCAAGTGCTGTTCGAGCAGGGGGCCCTGTCCAGAGCCGAATGGGAAGGCGTTCAGGCGCAGTACCAGGTGGCCACGGCGGGCCTGCGCAATGCAGAAAACGCTTTGGAGATCGCCATCCAAGGGGCCCATCCCGAGGATCTGCGGTCTGCTGAGGCGGCGGTGCAACAGGCCCAAGCTGCGGCAGACCTAGCCCAGCTGGCCGTGGCCAACATGCAGGTCAAGGTACCGCTGTCCGGGACCATCGCGCAGCTGCAGTTGGAACCGGGAATGACTGTGGGTGCCGGCAGTGCTGTGGGGATGGTAGTGGACGCCGAGCGTCTGCGCATGACGGTCTTGGTGGGCAGTCGTGATGTTGTTCAGCTGCAGCGAGAGCAAGCGGTGCGCTTGACTGTGGATGCCGTGCCCGGTGAAGTCTTCCACGGTTCAGTTGCCACAGTGGCCCCCGCCGCTGACCAGGCCAGCGGGATGTTTCCTGTGGTGTTCGAGTTCGTCGACGCTGATCCAGTGCGCCCCGGCATGGCCGGAACGGCCACAGTGGAGGTGCAGCGGGCTGAGAATGTTATCTCTGTTCCCGGGCGAGCCGTCTTAAACGCCAGTGACCAAGCACACGTCTTCGTAGTGGAGAATGACCGTGCCTATCGACGATCTGTGGAACTGGGCATCCGTGATGGCGAACACGTGGAGATTCGTTCCGGTTTGGACGTCGATGATTTCGTAGTAGTGGTGGGGCAGCACGGGCTCCGCAGCGACACTGCTGTGCGGCTGCAGACCGATGCTGAGGGGGTAGTCCGGTGAAACTATCCCAAATCGCCGTGAAACGGCCAGTCACCATGCTGATGATGGTGATGATTATTGTGCTGTTGGGGAGCATCAGTCTTGGAGAGCTGCCCATCGATCTCCTACCGGATATTGAAGCCCCGGTGATTGCCGTCCAGACATCATACGCTGATGCCGGGCCCTTCGAGATCGAAAATTTTGTCACACGACCCATTGAAGAAGCCCTTGCTTCGGTGAACAATGTCAGTCAAGTCAGTTCCGTATCCAGCCGCGGTAACTCTGTGGTCATTGCCCAGTTTGACTGGGGCCTGAACATGGATTTTGTGGCTTTGGATGTGCGGGAACGGGTGGACCTAGTGCGGGGTCTTCTACCTGATGATGCTGGATCGCCTGTGATCGTAAAATTCGATCCCACGGACATGCCCATTATGGAGCTGGTGGTTACAGGTGACGTCTCCCTGGCCGATCTGCGTTATGCTGCGGACAACACGGTGAAAAACCGTTTGGAGCGTCTGGAAGGCGTAGCTTCTGTATCGGTGACGGGAGGGCAAGAGCGGGAAGTCCAAGTGAATCTGCACCCCGGCCTTATGCAGACGCACAAAGTTTCCTTGGACAGCGTGGCCCAAGTACTGGCGGCCGCTAACCTTAATTTGCCAGCGGGGACAGTGGCTGACGGTGGTTTGGCGTACATCCTGCGGACTACCGGAGAGTACAGCAGTGTGGAGGAGATTCGCCAGCAGCGCATACCCAATGCCGAGGGTGTTCTTATTCCGCTGCACGTCATCGCTGATGTGGAAGACGGCTTCAAACCCATACAGCAGCTCAGCCGCTACCAGGGGCTGCCCAGCGTGCTTCTGACAGTACAAAAAGAAGCAGCGGCCAACAGTGTCGATGTGGCAGCCCGGGTTCGGGAAGCCATGCACGGTATAAATGATGAACTCGGCCAAGGAATCGCGGTAGCGGTGGCCCAGGATTTGACGATTTTCATTCAAGAGTCCGTGCAGGCCGTGGCTGCCAATGCTCTTTTCGGCGGTACACTGGCCATGCTGGTGTTGTTGGTGTTTCTGCGCAGTATGCGCCCAACATTGATCATTGCCTTTGCCATTCCCGTATCGGTGTTGTTTACATTCGCCCTTATGTTCTTTTTCGATATTAGTATCAATATGATCTCCTTGGGTGGCCTTGCCTTGGGTGTGGGAATGTTGGTGGATAACGCCATTGTAGTTTTAGAGAACGTGTTCCGTCACAAAGAAGAAGGCTACGACTCTGATCAAGCTGCGGAGCTCGGAGCCCAGCAGGTCAGTACGGCCATTATGGCGTCTACGCTAACCACGGTCAGTGTGTTCCTTCCGGTGGTGTTCATTGCTGGCATCGCCGCCGAGATCTTCCGTGATATGGCGCTGACGGTGACCTTTGCCTTGGCCGCCTCCCTGCTGATTTCCCTGACGTTGGTGCCCATGTTAGGCTCGAAGCTGCTGCCCAGCCGGGAACTGCCCGAAATCGCCTTCCTAAAGCCAGTACGGCGGGGAATGACCCGCCTGCAGACCTGGTACGGTGGGACCATACGAATGGTTCTGCGGCGCAGACTGCCCCTGGTTATGTCCATGCTGGTCATGGTAGGGTTGTCTGGGGCGATGGTTCCTTTGATCGGGATGGAGTTCTTACCCGATTTTGACCAAGGTGAGATTCAGATCGACGTCATGATGCCGCGGGGCACAGAGTTGCACGAGACAGACAGCGTTGTGAGACGACTCGAAGAGTTTGCCTTTAGCCTGCCGGACGTGGCATTAGTGTATTCTTCCATGGGCAGTGGTGGTAGGACCGGACAGCGGGGTAGTGAATCCGGCCGCATCGGCATTATTCTGCGGCCCCGCAGTCAGCGAGTCTTGGACACCAGTGACGTGATCCGGGAACTGCGAGCCTTCAGTGCCCAGGTGCCCGGTGCTGACATTACCATCAGTGGCGCGAATATGTTGGGAATGTTCTTTGGTGAGCCGGTGCAGTTAAACATTCGCGGCGATGACATCGATCAGATGGAGATCGCTGCCAATGCCATTGTTGAGCGCATCAGCCGCATTCCGGGGATTGTGGATCCAGTATCCTCGCTCGAAGAGCGCGAACCGGAATTGCAGATTCAGGTGAACCGACAGCGGGCTGCAGAGTCTGGCGTCACGGTGGCGCAGATCGCGTCGGCCCTGCGAACATCGGTCAGTGGCAGCACGGTGACCCGTTTCCGCAGCGAAGGGCGGGAGGTGGATGTCACTGTACGCCTAGCTGAAGCTTGGCGCAATGACCCTACGGCTGTCATGAATGTTCCCATGCAAACACCGCGCGGTATTAAGCCCCTGAGCGAGCTGGCGGATGTTCAAGCCGGGACCAGTCCTGTCAGTGTGCAGCGCAGCGATCGCAGCCGTATTGTCACGGTATCGGCGCAACTGGAGGGTCTCGACCTGTCCACAGCCAATGAGGCCATGGAAGAAGCATTGGCGCAGTTGAGCCTGCCGCCGGGAGTTTCTTTCAGCTTCGGCGGTGAAAGTGAAGAAATGCTGGAGGCCTTTGGTCAGCTGTCGCTGGCCCTCATTCTCGGCGTTCTCTTGGTCTTTATGATCTTGGCCTCGCAGTTCGAGTCCTTGGCGCAACCGATCATTATTATGATCACGCTGCCATTGGCCGTCATCGGGGTGGTGTTGGGATTGCTGCTGATGCAGGTCACATTCAGTGTTGTGGCCTTCGTTGGTGCCATTATGCTGGCAGGAATTGTCGTCAACAATGCCATCGTAATGGTGGACTACATCAACCAACTGCGAGCGCAGGGGCGCGAGCGGACCGATGCTATTGCCGAAGCGGGTGAAGTACGGCTGCGGCCCATTCTGATGACGTCATTGACGACGATTTTGGCGATGATCCCTATGGCCATTGGCTTCGGTGAAGGGCAGGAGCTGCAGCGTCCCATTGCGGTCGTGGTTATCGGCGGTCTGGTGACATCTACGTTTTTGACATTGTTTGTAATTCCGGCGTTTTACACGTATGTTGACGATTTTGAACAATGGGTGGCAGGTAAACTGTTCCCAAAGGAGGTCCATTGAATGCGGAGTAAGCAAACTTGGTTGTTGTTATCGTTGGTGGTGGTTTTTAGTCTGGCTGCCACGGTGCAAGGATCTGAGGCAACGCAGTACGTGACACTGGTCGAAGCTCAAGACATAGCCAAGGCCAACAGCCACGGGGTGAAGTTGGCTTCCCTGCGGCTGCAGGAGGCCGAGGTGCAGTTGGAGCAGGCGCAGGCTGCTCAGATCATGCAGCCTTCCCCAACTATGCTGATGCAGGCGCAGGCGGGGTATGATCTGGCCATGCAGGGCTACATTATGGCCCAGGATGATCTGGCCTTAACGGTCAAGACCGACTTTTATACGGCACTGCAGCTAGAGAATATGCTAAACATTGCCGCAGAAGGTCTAGAGTCTGCCCGACGTCAGTTGGACGTAGCCGAGAAGAAGTTCGCAGCCGGTACCGTCACACGTTTGGATGTAATTCAAGCGTCGCGCAATGTGCTTAACAGCGAAGCTGGGTTGGTGCAAGCTCGCCATGGATTGGATCTGGCTGTCCAGAAGTTCCGGCAATCATTAGGTCTGGGGTTGGACGATGATGTGCGCCCAGCTGGAGAGGCCTTCGTAGTGGTGGAGCGGCAAGTAGATTTGGCCAGCGACTTGACCTTTGCTCTGGAACACCGTGAGGAGATCCGGCAGTTGCGGGTGGCTGTGGACGTGGCGGCCAAACGCGTTGAGCTGGCAGACAACGACTACACGCCGGCACTGGAACTGCGATTGGCCCGGCTTCAACTGGAGCAAGCCCAAGTGCAGCTGGAGCAGGTAAAGCAGCTCTTGACCTTGGAAATGCGCCAGAGCTATACCTCCATGCAGGATGCGCGGCAGCGGATTCCAGTGTTGGAGAAGGGTGTGGAAGAGGCCCAGGAGCTACTGCGCCTTTCGGAACTGATGTATGAAGCAGACATGATCACGGCCAACGATATGCAGGATGCACAGTTGGCTGTGCTGGCGGCCCGCAATGACCTGGTCAGCGCCATTACCGATTTTAACATTGCCCAGGCAAGATATCGGTATACGGTGGCCAGTGCCCTGCGCGAGCAGTAAGGAGCGATGGTCATGCGTAGTGATTGGAGAGTAACACTTTTCGTTGTTGGAATGGGGATCTTGCTAGCTGGAGGGGGACCTCTGTACGCTGCGGACTCGTCGCTGGGTTCCCTGCAGAGCTTTGCTGATGTCTTGGAACGGGCTCTGCAGGAAAGCCCTGTGGTGGAACGCAGTCATTGGCAGGCTGTCCAGGCCGAGGCTTCGCTGCAGGAGTTGGATGCTGCCCTGCGGCCACAGCTGCAGTTCAGCGGTGAACACAATCGCCAGGCAGCAGGCCTTAACCCCTTGAGTTCTCTACAGGGATGGCAGAGTGACGACGTATTATGGGACACACAGGCAGCCCTGACCATAGTGCAGCAGCTGGGCGCTAACTGGCAGTTACAGGGAGGTCTCAATCAAGCACAACTGGGCGTGGAGTTGGCAGACATCCAGAGTTCGCAGGCTGTGATCGACGTGATGCTTGAGGTGCAGCAGAGCTATCTGGGTGTACTGCAGGCCCATGCAGCCTGGGAGTTAGCCGAGTTGAATGCCGCCAATGCGAAAGCGAATCTGGCGGTGGCTGAAGATCGCCGCCGGCAGGCAAGTGCCACAGAGCTGGATGTCCTGCGGGAACGCAACACAGTCTACCAAGCGGAGACCCAGTTGGAGCAGGCTAAGTCAGGTTTTCGTATGGCGGCGCTGCGTCTACTCCAGTTGGTGGCTCAGGATGTGGATCAACCGGAGGAGACGTTGCGTTCTTGGGCTGCCCAGCAGCGGATGAAAATGCAGCATGATGTTCAGCCGTGGCTGCCCGCTTTTGATGCGGCTTGGGAGTATGCCCAACGGCAGCGAACCGATCTTCGTTCGTTGGACAAGCAAGTTCAGTTGGCAGAGATTCGCCGCGACACAGCCGCCGGAGGAAGAGACTGGAGTATGTCTTTATCCGGAACGTATCTTTGGGATGATTATGTGATGACCGGATCGGTCAACAGTGATCGTACGTTCATGGCAACCCTGGCCCGCCGTTGGCAGACAGAGCGTGAGGCTTCCGGTTGGCCGTTGCCTGAGTTGGATTGGGATGCCATTGACCTCGACGAAGAGGATCTTCCCGACTGGTTGAAGAATTGGTTTGATGAGCTGGCGGAGATGGACCAAGCTCCTGCCGGCGAAGGATCCAATCCGTGGCAGCTTGGGCTCAGTGTCAGCTACCGATTTGGCGACGGCGGTGCCGGCCGAGCCGAAATCCAACGTCTTGAGGCTGCAGTTCAGGAAGCCGTCAGCCAAAGCCGCAGTGCCGAGCAGTTAGTGTATTTGGATGTTTACAATGCACACCAGCGGCTGCTGCAGACACATCGGGCTTGGGTATCGGCCGTGGAACACCGCCGCGAGGTGAACGAGACTCTGCAGCGGATGGAGCAAATGTTAGAGCGCGGCGTCATGGCCCAGCGGGATATGGACGAAGGCCAACTGCTGCTTTTGGCGGCAGAACTGCAAGTGATGCAGGGATTTGCAGATCTCAAAGAACAGCAGGCTCGTTTTGCGGCTGCGCTGGGTCTGGGGATTGCCGATGTCCGCCATGGGCTGGTTCACGGCGCGTGGCCGGGCTTGTAGAGAGGGAGGAGCTGAGGTTTGTGGCTATAGATAAACGCCGAGCCATCCTTGACAGTGCTGAGGATGTCTTTGCAGCGCAAGCCAGTGCGGCTACCATCGACGAAATCGCGAAAGCGGCTGGTGTGGCCAAAGGTACGGTGTACCTATATTTCTCCAGCAAAGAGGAACTGTTCATTTCCCTGATGGAGGACCGGATAGCAACGTATACCCAGCGGGGGCAGGAGCAGCTAGACGCGGTGGATGGAGTCGAAGGACTTGTGAGACTGTTGGTTCAGCAAAGAATGGAATTCGTCACAGAGCATTTTGGTCTTCTCAATGCTCTGTTTCAAACGGTGGTTCCCGGGTCTGTGGAGGCTCAAGAGCGGATCTGGGCAGCCAGGCAGGAAGCGCAGAGATCGTATATTGCTGCTCTGACTAGGCTGTTGGGAGAAACCCGTCTGAACGTGGACCCAGAGGCCATGGTGGTTATGATCAGCGGGATGGTGGATCATTTGGTAGGTCATCGGGTCTTGGAAGAGGGGAACCTTGATGCGCAGCGCTCTACAGCCGATGTACTGAACTTCGTGCTGCCCTGTCTGCGGGAGCTCTGCGCCCGCAGGCAGGAAACAGCCCTTAGGGAATAGAAATTCTGTTTGTGGGCATTGGGAGCCGATGTTTGGGCAAAGGAGGCGGCCGTATGAAAGGGCTGCGTTGGCTGGTGTTGTTGGCACTGGTGGTGGGTTTGCTGGGCTGTGCTCAGCGGGAGCGGATAATGCTTCCGCCTGCAGTGGATCTTGGCGATACTCAGCGTTTGGCCGTGGTGTATTGGGAGAACTTCACCTTGGATCCGGGTCTTTCCCTGGAACTGGAGCGAGCCCTTGTGGAACAGTTGGATGACTACTATAATGTTCTGGACCCATACGATGTAGAGTCAACCCTGCATCGCTTGGGTATTCGCCGCGGTATGCCGCTGACGCGCGACTTAGCCGTGGAGCTCGGAGAGTTTCTTGGTGCTGATCTGATTCTCGGTGGCGAAGTGCAGTATTACTTCGAAGACGTGCGGCAGAGTCCTCCGGAGCGGCAGGAACCATTTCCGCCCGGTTCAGGGTACCAATGGCATGTGACTCACACGACCATCGCTACTGTGGTGATCAGTGGGCGCATTTTCGCTGCCGACGATGGTCAGGTGGTCTATGCAGAGGAAGTGGAAGGAAAGAAGATTGTGAGTGTGAAGGAATCGTTGCAGTGGACGGAAGCGGGACCTCCACCCGCATATTTGGTTCCCCGAAGAGACCGCAGTCAGCTGCCACAAGCGCGAACTGGTGCCGTGGCCGAAGCCGCCAAGCAGTTTGCCAGTCAGTTGCTCCCTAGTTATACGTGGCGGCGCATACAATAGGGCCAATCGGAAGCGGCGCTCAACGAACTTGGCTTCGTTCTTTGCGGTATTGACAGTTACCGTGGAGAGTGCTACTATATGGATTGTATATCAACAGAATAACAGCTCATCAAGAGAGGTGGAGGGACGGGCCCGATGAAACCCAGCAGCCGGCCTGGCGGGGCCAGGTGCTAATTCCTGCAGAACCCTGTGTTCTGAGAGATGGGAGTCGCATAAGTGCTTCTCCTTACCAGGAGGGGCTTTTTTTCTGTGGAGCAGAGTATCAGCAAAGAAGGTGATTGGATTGGCAAGAGACATGTACTTGTTTACATCGGAATCGGTTACGGAAGGCCACCCCGATAAGATCTGTGATCAGATATCGGATGCGATTCTGGACGCGATCTTGGCCTGTGATCCGACGGCTCGGGTGGCATGTGAGACGGCGGTGACAACAGGATTGGTTTTGGTTATGGGAGAAGTTACGACCCACTGCTACGTGGATATTCCGAAGATTGTCCGCCATACCATTCGCGAGATTGGTTACGATCGGGCCAAATACGGCTTCGACTGCGATACGTGTTCGGTGTTGACGTCCCTGGAAGAGCAGTCCCCTGACATTGCCCAGGGTGTTGATCATGCTTGGGAGCAGCGCCAGGGTGACCTTGATGATATCTCGCAGACAGGAGCTGGTGATCAAGGCCTGATGTTTGGATATGCCAGCAACGAAACTCCGGAGTTGATGCCACTGCCCATTTCATTGGCTCACCAGCTGACTCGGAAGTTGGCCGAGGTTCGCAAAGATGGGACCCTCGACTACCTACGGCCTGATGGCAAGAGTCAAGTGACCGTAAAGTATGAAGCAGGGAAACCGGTCAGCGTGGAGGCTGTGGTTATATCGACACAGCACCATCCGGAGATCACGCACGAGCAGATCGAGGCTGATGTCCGCCGGCATGTGATTGAGCCGGTCATCCCCGCGCAGTTTCTCAATAATGGTACCCAATATTTCATCAACCCCACAGGTCGGTTTGTTGTTGGTGGTCCACAGGGTGATGCGGGTCTGACAGGCCGCAAAATCATCGTGGATACCTATGGCGGCATGGGCCGGCACGGGGGCGGTGCTTTTTCTGGTAAAGATCCCACAAAAGTGGATCGATCAGCCAGCTATGCGGCCAGGTACGTGGCGAAAAATGTGGTGGCAGCGGGTCTAGCTGACAAGGTGGAAGTTCAAGTGGCCTATGCCATCGGTGTGGCCAAGCCAGTTTCGCTGACTGTGGACACCTTTGGTACCAACCACGTGCCCGAGGAACGCATTGAACAGCTGATCAGGCAGCACTTCGACCTACGCCCAGGAGCCATTATCCGCAATCTGGATCTGCGCCGTCCCATTTACCGGCAAATTGCTGCCTATGGACACTTCGGCCGGACCGATGTGGAACTTCCCTGGGAGCAAACGGACAAGGCTGCCCTCCTGCGTTCCGAGGCTGGGCTCTAGACGCTTTTGGTTTGCCGGCATTGGCCTCAGAAGTTGAGTTGCTTTTGTGGTGCTGCCGTGGTTTTGATGATTTGTGCAAGAAGGGCTCTGCGCCCTTCTTTTTCATCATGTGTTCTGATGAGGGGTGGCGTTGGGTGTGAGGATACCGCTGCGAATTTCCAAGGATATCATGGCTCTGCTGGCCGTAACGTTCTTGTTTTTTAGTTCTTTTAACCTGCTGTTATCCACGTTCCCGGTGTATATTTCCACATTGGGTGTTTCCCAGCGCATTGTAGGATTGTTTGGAGGTATGTTCGCCTTCGCTGCTGTTGTCCAGCGGCCGTTCTTAGCCAGACTGACCGACAGCCTGGGACGACGAGCGGTGCTTTTCATTTCTGCCGCCGCGACACTGGTCGGACCTGTTCTGTACATGTTGACGGCCGATCTGTTCCTGCTGGCCGGTGCTCGTATCATCCATGCCGTGAGTCTTGCTGCCTTTGTGGTGGCCAGCCAGACATTGATGGCGGATCTGGCTCCCGAGAGGCAGCGGGGGGCGCTGATGGGACTGTACGTTGTGATCACGGGTCTGCCCGCGGTGATGTTTCCGCCGCTGGGGTTTCATCTGTTGGACAATGTGGGCTCTTTGTGGCTGTTCGGTGCGGCCGCGTTTTTAGGTGCTGCCATGCTCCCGGGCATCTGGTTGATTGCAGAACCCCAGCGAGACAGCGCTGACAATCCTGCAGAGCAGGGGAAGGTATCAGTGAACCTGATGGGTAACACCAATGTGCTGGTGGCGGCAGCGGGAATCATCTCGGTGACCGTGATCTTCGGCAGCATTATCACTTTTTTGCCGCTTTATGGACGAAGCCTCGGGATTATGAATGTAGGTGTCTATTTCACAGCATTTTCTCTGGCCTTTATGGCAGGCAGCGCTGTGGCCGGCCGTCTCGGCGATCTTTACAGCAAAAAGGCCCTGGTGCTGCCGGCGTTTTCCTTGGTGGGCCTGGGAATGATGATTCTGTTGTTCGTTCAAACGCTGGTAGGATTGTTGGTGTCCGCAGTGGTCACCGGTTTAGGCTTTGCCACCCTGCAGACGCTCTTGTTGGTGTTTACCGTGGACAGTGTTCCGCTGCATCAGCGAGCTCGGGCCATTTCGTTCTTCAATAATGCCTTCGATCTAGGTGTGTCCATTGGTGGCATCGCCTTAGGCGTCGTGGCTGCCATATCCTACAATCTGCTCTGGCTGGTGCTTGTGGGTTTGGCTCTGCTGGGTTTTGTCATCAATGCTCGCTGGCTGCGGGAGCCTCAGCGGGAAAGCCAGACAGGTTAACCGAAAAGAGAAACCATAGTTAAATTTGACAGATAAGTACATCTGTGATATATTGGACCCAGCCGAGGGAAGGCGATGATGCATGCGAGGAGAATGTTGGATGCATATTCGTTTTACCCTATTTTTTTGTCTTTGTTTCTTGCTGTTCAGCAGCACCATTGGGGCCAGTGACTTGATGCTCCAGGTGGAAGTGCTGCCCGGTTTTTCTCTGCAGCTTCCGGATACGGTCAGCTTGACACCGGCAGCCCCGGGCCAGATGGTGCAGGGGGATGTCGAGGTCCAGGTACGCTCGAACACGCCGTGGTACCTGCAGGTATCCGGAGCCAGCTGGGAGGTAAGCGGCAGTGGTGCTGGAACGGATTTGGAGTCCCTGCTGCATGTGAAGGCTAATGGAAATGAATGGTCTTCTGTGAGTTCCATTACACCCCGAACAGTAGCCACTGGTGATCCCACGGGCGACCAATGGCAGGCGGCGCCGGTGGAGTTCCGTTTTTCCACCAGCTACGCTGACGCCCCCGGTGCCTACGAGATCCAGCTGACGTTCACCATTGTTCCGGAGCTGTAGGATGAGATATTCGTCATGCTGGGGAGTCACTTTGTGGAAGTGCGTAGTCTTTGTGTGCACCGGCCTGCTGGTCATTGCTGGGGCCGCGGCTGCCGGGGTGTCGGTTCATCCCGTGATGATTGATGATCCTGCTGCCGTGGTCGGTCGGCAGTATGCCATCCATGTTCGGAATGGACTGGAGCACCAGCTGCCGGTGGAATTGGCCTTGGGTTGGGGTACGGCCAAGGACGGCGGGCAGCTGCAGATCGATTGGTCACCAACTGCAGCAAAGGCCGCCGCTGCCGTGATCAGTCTTGACCAGGAAGAACTGCTCTTAACCGCCCATGGTGAAGGTCGGGTACAGATCCGTTTGGACGCCCTGCCCATGGGTCAGGCAGGCTATCCGGTGCTGGCTGTGTGCATCCGCCAGCGCGGAGTGTCAGCGCGGCTGGCGGTACCCATTCTGGTTCAGGAACCAGAACGGCAAGCGGATCTGCGGTTGGAGGATATGGTCTGGCAGGAAGGTGTGCTGATGCTGTCAGTGACCAATCATGGCGATGGCTTTGACCAGTTTCGCGGCCAGATGTTGTTTGACGATGAACACGGCGGGTTTTTGGCTGCGCACAGTGCTGAAGGGTATGTCTTTCCCGGACAGACCAGGCATTGGATCTTGGATGCGCCGGCGCAGGCCCTGTCCTTAAGTGTCGAAACCACCGGCGGCGTGCTGGGACATATGGATCGGCCCCATGGTAATTAAAGCACTGGCCGTCAGCTTGGTGTTTTTGCTGTTGCATGGTGGGGCCGCTGCCCATCCGCTGGCTATGGCGCCCGCCCCCGCGGGCTCGTGGTCGTACCTAGAAGAAGAACTGCTGCTGTGGGTTGAACCCACTGCGCAGTTCTCTTTCTATGACAGTTCGCATGTTCAGGTCAGTTTCGATGATCATGTGTGGGCAGCTCTGGATAACTGGGTATCAGTGGGCCAAGGCTGCTGGCAGCCTCTGTACCTGCGTTGGCAGCTGCCCTTCACGACCCCAGGAACCACATCCATCCCACTGCAGCCGACGAGCAGTGGCCATGCAGCCATGATCCGTCATTACGATCAGCAGCAGGCACTGCTTGTCTTTGGCGACGGGGGATTTGCCTGGGGCAGCGGCGAGCCGATCGCACCGGGTCAATGGCACCCCTTGCCCGACCAAGAGGAAGTTACCTTGTACGGGGAACGCATCTGGCCGGAATGCGCTCTGGCTGGAGTAGAGAGTGCCGTTGATGAGGGAACCGCACCCGGTATCGAATTTCTTCAGCCCCGGGAACGACTGGCACCTGGGGCCGTGACATGGCTGGAAATCTTGCTGGATAGCCATTGGGCGGAAGGTATCCTGACGGTCAGCTGGCCCGTGTCTCTCCAGCCAGACGGTGTCTGGACCGTGGATGGTGAGGCGGTGAGGGTCGTTGCCACTGGACGCCAATCTGCCACTCTGGAGATCCCCAGCGGTGGTGGGATGCTCAAAGTTCCCATGCGTGTCCTGGTCCATCCAGATCACGGTCACGGCCATTTTACAGCTTCCACCGGGCAGTTTCACGTGGCCTATGAGCCGCAGTGGTCACCGTCGTTGGTGTCTGGGCAGGCGCTGTTGTTCGCCGCAGGTCAAGGCCGCAGCCTCGGGCCGGGATTGTATCCCACCAGTTCAAGCCAGCAATGGATTTGGCTGGATGCCCTGACAGCCCATACCTTATCTGAGGGCACTGGGCTTTCTGCGGCAGCGTTCAGCGGCGGTTGGGGAAGTTCCGGCGGGGAAGCCCAAATTACCTGGAGTACTGGAATGGTGCGCTGGGATGGTGAGGCCCTTCGCATGGGCCTGCACGGCTCTGGTCTCGTCAAGGCCATGGCTGCAGACCCAAGGGGAATGGACTGGCAGCTGCGGCCACAGCGATCCCCGCAGAACCTCGATTGGGGTCCTTGGCAGTGGCGCCGCGGCGGCGATATTTGGGCTGGTTCCATGGCCAGGGAGCAGTGGCAGGGAGGGCTGCAGCTCTCCGGCAGTGGGCAAGGGACTTTGGACAGTCTTTGGTGGCGCCGCGGCACGCTGGGCATCACCTATGGTCCCAGTTCCCAGCTCGTGGAAGTATCCTTGGGTCCGATGACCGCCGCGTGGTCGCCCCATCTGCAGCGGTTCCAGGTGAACCTGGATTCCTTCACTCTGCGGATGCGCCGGGAACACGCTTCGTGGCAGAGCCGTTTGGATGTGCCAATGGTGGCAGGCTCCGTGGGGTTAGCCGCGGGGAGTCACGAAGTTCCATGGGTACAGTTGGATTATACAGCCGGTGCCGCCCAGTGGGCTGCCCATTGGCAGCCCATGGGTTTGGAGGTCAGTCTGCGGCGTGCCTATGCTAAGAGCTATGGACAACTGTCGGTGGGATCCACCATGGTCTGGAATGAGCACGGCCTCTCCGGACTGACTCGCTGGCGCTGGCAGTATGACGGCGAGCACGTGACGGTTCGTTGGGGCCCTGACATTCATCTAGGACCTGGCTTTTTGCACGCCGATGCTGCTGTCGGCTGCCTGTGGCACCCGGGCCCCAACTGGGCCATGTATGGGGAGTTTCACACCCGCACGGGGTGGTCATGGCAGTTGGGATGGGCTCTTTCACGTTGGTAACGCCTTGGCCGAAGCCTTGTGAATCGAAGCTGGCGGGCGCTTTCGGAGCAGCCTCTGGATGTGAGGGAGGATTCCTGAAATCGGCTGCGAATAGATCCAAGAACAGCAGTGTCAAGACCAGGAACCCGCAGGATTACGCCGGCCTCCACGGTCTCACTGCCGAAGGGAGCGCGTCCAATGGAAAAACAAGCCATGTACCACCAAGCCTATGGCAAATATGCCTATCCCGTGGGTCCAGATACGCTGCGAGTAGTTCTGCGTACGAAAAAGGGTGATCTACAGCGGGTGACAGTGGTGTATCAGGATCGTTATCCTGGCGGTCCTGAGTACTCCAAGGTCATGGAGCGATCTGCCCAAGACGAGATGTTTGATTATTACCAGGCAGACCTGACTTTGGAGACGGCCCGCTTTGCATATATGTTTTGGCTGGACGACGGCATCGAGCAGATCTTCATGAACGAAAAGGGATTCTTTGCGGATCCACCGGAGAACACGGAATTCCAGTATCCATACATTGCACCGCGGGATCTGTGGGAACCACCAGCTTGGTCCCAAGGGGCTCTCGTTTACCAAATCTTCCCCGAGCGCTTTGCCAATGGAGATCCTAATAATGATCCTGCGGATGTTGAACCTTGGGATGCGCTGCCCACCCGGGAAAGCATGAAGGGTGGCGATCTGCAGGGTATTCTGGAGCATCTGGATCACATCGTGGATCTCGGGGTAGATGTTCTTTATCTGACGCCGATCTTTGTCAGTCCCAGCAATCATAAGTACAATATCACGGACTACTACACCGTGGACCCTCATTTTGGCGATTTGGATGACTGCAGGGCACTGGTGGAGGCCTGCCACGACAAGGGGATCCGAGTCGTATTCGATGCGGTCTTCAATCACTGTGGTTATGAGTTTTTTGCATTCCAGGATGTACTGGCTCATGGCCGACAGTCCCGGTATTGGGATTGGTTCGCCATTGCAGATACGCCGATCACAACGGATCCTCCGAACTACCTGACCTTTGCCCGGGATATCTGGACCATGCCCAAGCTGATGACCCAGAATCCTGAAGTCCGGGAATATCTCTTGGGCGTGGCAGAATACTGGATCAAAGAGTGTGATATTGATGGTTGGCGCCTTGATGTGGCCAATGAAGTGGATCACGAGTTTTGGCGGGAGTTTCGCCGGCGCGTCAAAACCTTAAAACCCGATGCTTTGATTGTGGGTGAGATCTGGCATGAAGCCTCCGAATGGGTGCAGGGTGATCAGTTCGACTCTGTGATGAATTATCCATTCCGTGATGCGGTCTGTGATTGGTTGGGCGAAGATAAGATACGGGCGGGTACCTTTGCGCAGCGCTTGGCCAAGGTTCAGATGAATCACCGGCAGGCGGTGAACTTGGCCATGTACAACCTGTTTGATAGTCACGATACAGCGCGCTTTCTGACATTGGCGGGGGGAGATAAGGCCAAGCTGCGTCTAGCAGCTGGCTTGATGCTGACGTACGAAGGTTCGCCCATGGTGTACTATGGTGATGAAGTAGGCATGGAAGGGGAGAACGATCCTGATTGTCGTCGCGGCATGATATGGGACAAGAGACGTCAGGACCGGGAACTGCTGCAGTGGTACCAAGATCTGGCGAATCTGCGGCGCACGCGACCCGTACTGCGCACGGGTAACTGCCGGACAGTCATGGCTAATGGTGCTGCCAATGTGTTCGGATTCTGCCGTTATGACGACCAGGATCAGATTGTGGTCTTGGTGAATAACTCTGCCCACGAGCGGCAGGTGCCGATAACCGACAGCTTTTGGCCGCTGGGCCGCCCGCAATCGGTCCGTGATCTTCTAACCCAGGATGCATGGACCGATGTGATTCGGCTGCAGCCTTTTTCCATGGCCGTTGTGGCCGAGAGAAGATAGATGGATCGAAAAAGCACCCGCCAGATGACGGGTGCTTTTTTGATCCGCTGCGTTTTCAGCGAGGTACTCGGCGTGTGTTTGCCCGGGTTTCCGGGAAAATCACCGCGTTCCTAAAATGCCGGGACAACGCTGCCAGGATAGCTTTCTTGGATGAAGTCGCGGATAGCATCACTGCGGATGGCTTCCACCAGCGCCTGCACCAGTTCATTGTCTTCGTTACCCGCCTTGACGGCAACAACGTTCACGTACGGTGACTCAGAGCCTTCTAAGAAGAGCGAGTCTTCCGTCGGCACGAAGTTGGCCTGAAGGGCATAGTTGCCATTAATGACAGCAATAGTCACATCATCCAAAGAACGGCTCAGCTGTGCAGCTTCCAGCTCATGGAAGCGCAGATTTTTGGGATTATCTGTGATGTCAAAAACGGTGGGTGTGATACCAGTGGCTTCGTCCACCGTGATCAGACCCGCAGCCTGCAGCAGCAGCAAAGCGCGCCCGCCGTTGGTCACGTCATTGGGGATCGACACTTGGGCACCATTGGGCAGATCCTCTAGGGACTCAATGCGACTGCTGTAGATGCCCAGGGGCTCCACATGGACGCCGCCCACAGCCACCAGGGTGGTACCGCGGCCTTCGTTGAAGCTTTCCAAATAGGGAATGTGCTGGAAGAAGTTGGCATCCAGATCCCCATCTTGGAGAGCCAGATTAGGCTGGACATAGTCTGTGAACTCAATGATCTGCAGAGTGATACCTTGTTCGGCTAGAATGGGTGCCACCGCTTCCAGGATTTCGGCGTGGGGCACTGGCGTAGCTCCAACTCGCAGGGTGCTCGCAGCAGCACCACTGGCGGCGGCAAGGACGAGGGACAGAACCAAGGCAAGAATCAATAAATGTTTACGCATGACAACAACTCCTTTTTCAGTTTGGTATTTATGTGAAGGATTACCGCTTATTCACTCTGCGGGAAACCCAATCACCAATGGTCTGAATGCCCTGCACCAAGATGACAAGGACAATCACAGTCTGGAGCATAATATCACCGCGAAAGCGCTGGTAACCGAAGCGTATGGCCAGGTCACCCAGGCCGCCACCGCCAATGGCTCCAGCCATGGCCGAAAACCCCACAAGACTGACCGCTGTTAGGGTGAAACCCAAAACCAGCGAAGGCATAGCCTCCGGCAGAAGGACCTTGCGGATAATCTCAAAGGGCGTTGAACCCATGGCTTGTGCTGCTTCGATAACGCCGGAATCCACTTCCTTCAAGGCACTTTCCACTAGCCGAGCGACGAAAGGAATGGCAGCCACGGTCAAGGGTACGATGGCAGCTGTGGTTCCTATGGACGTACCGGCCACAAAACGAGTGAAGGGGATAATCGCCACCATCAGGATGATAAATGGTATCGACCGACCCACGTTGACAATGGCTCCCAGGACTTTATTGACTGGAACATTCTGCAGGATGTGGCCTTTGTCTGTGGTCGTTAAGAAAACGCCTAAGGGCAGACCCACCAGGTGGGAGATGAAGACCGAGACCGCCACCATATATAGGGTTTCACGGGTTCCCTGCCAAAGCATTTGCGTAGCCATCGAACTAAACACCGTGAAACACCTCCACTTCTACGTCTTGTTCGTGCAGATAAGCCACAGCCGCATCCACTTGCTCGGTATCTCCGGATAGCTCCACCAAGAGCATGCCAAAGGGTATGTCCTTCATCTTATCAATGCGGCCGAAGAGAATATTGGCATTGATGGGATACCGGCGCAGCATTTCTGAGATCAAAGGCTGATGGGCGCCGGAACCAACAAAGCTCAACTTCAACAGTGTACTGCAGGTGCCGTTGCGCCGTTCCGCCCGGGCCAACAGATCCGGAGGGATCTTGGTTTCGATGGTGTCCTGCAGCATGCGGCGCGTCGCATCGGATTTTGGTTTGGTAAAGACATGAATCACTTCACCTTGCTCTTGGATGCGTCCGTGTTCAATAACGGCCACCATGTCACAGATTTCTTGGATGACCATCATTTCGTGGGTGATCAGGACAATGGTGAGACCCATTGTTTGATTGATGTCCTTGAGCAGATGCAGAACCGACTTGGTCGTCTCAGGATCCAAGGCCGAAGTCGCTTCATCGCACAGCAGAACCTGCGGCCGGTTGGCCAGGGCTCGCGCGATACCTACGCGCTGTTTTTGCCCGCCACTGAGCTGTGCTGGATAGGCCTGGGCCTTATCTTCCAAGCCCACCAGATGCAGCATCTCTTGGACACGCTCCTTAATGGTCTGACGACTTTCTCCCACCAGTTCCAACGGATACGCTATGTTGGCTGCCACGGTCCGTGAGGATAACAGATTAAAATGCTGAAAGATCATGCCAATTTTCTTGCGGGCGCTGCGAAGATCTTTGGCAGATAGAGCCATCATATCCGTTCCATCTACGTGTATCTCACCGGCGGTGGGACGCTCTAAGAGGTTGATACAGCGGACTAAAGTGGATTTCCCAGCTCCACTTTGGCCAATGACTCCAAAGACCTGACCTTTTGGGATCTCAAGATCGATACCCCGCAGGGCATGGACTTCATTCTTGCCGGCAAAGGTTTTGTGAACATTTCGCAGTTGAATCATGGACATACCTCCCGCCTCCAAACAAAAAACCTCTTCACAAAGAAGAGGTCGCATCAGGCTGTATCTCGAACCTCTCCTCATCTTCCTGGAACACAGTATTCCAGCAGGAATTGGCACCTTGCGGACATTACCGCCGGTTGCCGGGCTTCATAGGGCCAGTCCCTCCACCTCTCTGGATAAGAAGAATAAATATGTGGTTATGTAGAATTTATAACTAAGTATACGGGTCCGGTGCACGTTTGTCAATAGAATCTTGCACCTTCAACGATTCTATCTCCACTCCCTTCAATTGAAAAAGTAACATCCACCCCTTGGCGTAGTACGGTGGAACTTAGTTCTGCAAATGGTTTGTTAAGCCCCCCACCCCTTACGCAGCGCGTCCAGAATCAGGAAAATGTCGCCTCTTATGAACTCTATTGTATCGCAAATGCGACAAAAAGGCACGGAATTCGGATGAAACAAACCTTTGAAGAAACCCATTAAAAGGGAGTTCCCACAAATTCCTTCATCCGTGGAACTTACTTTTTCAAACCGGAACTTACTTTTTCAAGTGACC